>NZ_JBEXNE010000003.1:0-491377 GCF_040610915.1 Streptomyces sp. NPDC003300
CACACTCGCGATCCCCGCATCCCGGCAGGCACGGGCAACGCGGACAGCAATTTCACCGCGGTTCGCGATGAGCACCTTGCGCACGATGGCTCCCTTGGCTCATTTGGCTGGTTCGGCTTCCCCGACTCCGGCGGCTTCCCGGCTCCGACGCCCCGCGGCGGTCAGGGGGCCGCGCGGCGGACGGCCGCGCTCACGGCGTCCAGCCGCCGCTCCGGCCGCCGCGCCGCCACTGGCCGGGGCCGCGGTCCGGGGCGGGGACCGTGCCCCGCCGCCACGATCGCCGCGAAGGTGACCGCCGCGCCGCGGGCTCGTCACCGAGCGGGGCGCCGGCGCCCGCCCACACCGCGAGCAGCGCGGCCAGCTCCTCGGCGGTGGGCTCGCCCCGCACCACCCGGATGTCGGGGTCGCGCGCGCCGCTCACAGCGGGATGTTCCCGTGCTTGCGCGGCAGCCGCGTCACCCGCTTGTCGGCGAGCGCCCGCAGCGCCTGGGCCACTTGCCCGCGGGTCTCGTGCGGCATGATCACCGCGTCCACGTAGCCCCGCTCGGCGGCGACGTACGGGTTGCACAGCGCCTGTTCGTACTCGGCGCGCAGCCGGTCGCGCTCGGCGGCCGGGTCCTCGGCCTGCTCGACGGCGCGGCGGTGCAGGACGGTGACCGCGCTCTCGCCGCCCATGACGGCGATCTCGGCGGTGGGCCAGGCGAGGTTGACGTCGGTGCCGAGGTGCTTGGAGCCCATGACGCCGTACCCGCCGCCGTACGCCTTGCGGGTGACGACCGTGACCATGGGGACGGTGGCCTCGGCGTAGGCGTAGATCAGCTTGGCTCCGCGCCGGATGATGCCGCCGCGTTCCTGCTCCAGGCCCGGCAGGAAGCCGGGGACGTCCACGAAGGTGAGGACGGGGATGTGGAAGGCGTCGCAGGTGCGGATGAAGCGGGCGGCCTTCTCGCTGGCGTCGATGTCGAGCGCCCCGGCCATGTGCGAGGGCTGGTTGGCGACCACGCCGACACTGCGGCCCTCCACCCGGCCGAAACCGCAGATGATGTTGCGGGCGAACAGTTCCTGCGTTTCGAGGAGCTCGCCGTCGTCGAGGACGGTGTGGATCACCTGGTGCATGTCGTAGGGCCGGTTGGCCTCGTCGGGGATCAGCTCGTCGAGCGCGAGGTCGGCGGCGGTGAACTCCTCCGCGGCGCGCACCTCGTAGTCGGGCGCGTCGTCCATGTTGTTCGACGGGAGGTAGCCGAGGAGCAGGCGGACGTACTCGAACGCCTCCTTCTCGTCGCGCGCGAGGTGGTGGGCGTTGCCCGAGACGGCGTTGTGGCTGTAGCCGCCGCCCAGTTCCTCGCGGTCGATCTGGTGGCCGGTCACCGTCTTCAGCACGTCGGGCCCGGTGACGAACATGTGGGAGATGCCCTCGACCATGACGATGAAGTCGGTGATCGCCGGAGCGTAGACGGCGCCGCCCGCGCAGGGGCCGGTCATCAGGGAGATCTGCGGGATGACGCCGGACGCCTGGACGTGCCGCTTGACCAGTTCGGCGTAGAGGGCGAGGGAGACCACGCCCTCCTGGATGCGGGCGCCGCCCGAGTCGTTGATGCCGATGATGGGACAGCCGGTGCGCAGCGCCAGGTCCATCACCTTGAGGATCTTCTCGCCGTAGACCTCGCCGAGGCTGCCGCCGAAGACGGTGAAGTCCTGGGCGAACAGGCAGACCCGGCGGCCGTCGATCGTGGCGTATCCGGTGATCACGCCGTCGCCGAGCGGACGCTGGCGGTCCATGCCGAAGTCGTGGCAGCGGTGCCTGGCCATGGCGTCCAGCTCGACGAAGCTGCCCGGGTCGACCAGGGCGTCGATGCGTTCGCGGGCGGTGAGCTTGCCCTTGTCGTGCTGGCGCGCGACGGCTGGTGCGTCGGTCGCCAGCCGCGCCGACTCGGCCCGCCTGCGGGTGAGTTCGGACAGCCGCTCGGCGGTGGTTCCTCTTCCTGGGCTTGCGGACACGGTGTCTCCTCGGTGCGTCATGACCTGGCCGTGCGGGCGTCGCGGGGCCCGGACGTCAGCCGCTTCGTACGACGGCGTCGGCCAGCGATCCGTCCGTGTAGAGCTGTCGGCAGGCGCGGCGTCGCACCTTGCCGCTGGAGGTCTTGGGCAGAGTGCCGCGCCGCACCAGCAGTACGTCGTCCGCCTCCAGCCGATGATTGTCCCAGACCGCCTCACGTACAAGCCTGTGCAGCCGTTCCGTACCGGTCTCGCGCAGGGTCCGCCCGTCGGCCTCCACGACGACGACCAGTTTCTCGGTGCTGCCGTCGTCCACGGAGAAGGCCGCCGCGCAGTTGGGGCGCAGGCCGGGGGCGGCGGTCTCGGCGGACAGTTCGATGTCCTGCGGGTAGTGGTTGCGGCCCGCGCGGATGACGAGGTCCTTGAGCCGCCCGTTGATGTACAGGGTGCCGTCGTGGAGGAAGCCGAGGTCGCCGGTGCGCAGGTATTCGTGGCTGTCGTCGGCGGCGGGGGCGGTGCGGGCCCAGAAGGTCTCCTTGCTCGCCTCCGGGCGGCCCCAGTAGCCGGCCGCCACGCAGGGCCCGTTGATCCAGATCTCGCCGACGCGGCCGTCGGGCAGCGGGCTCAGGGTCGCGGGGTCGACGATCCTGATCCGGGTCCCGGGCTCCGGCGCGCCGCAGCCGACGATCGGCACGGCGCCGGGCGCGTCCGCGTCGACCTGCCGGACCACGCCGTCCCGCAGGGCGTCGTCGGAGACCCACAGGGCGGCGGGTTCCCGGTCGACGCGGTCGCCGGTGGCCTTCAGGGTGTTCTCGGCGAGCCCGTAGCCGGGGCACATCGCGCGCGGGTCGAAGCGCGCGGGGGCGAAGGCGGCGGCGAAGTTCTCGATGGTCCGCCAGCGCACCGGTTCCGCGCCGTTGCCCGCGACCTGCCAACTGGACAGGTCGAGTCCCGGGCCGATCCGGCCCTCCGCGGCGGCTGACACGCACAGGTCGTACGCGAAGCCGGGCGCGGCGGCGTGCGTGCCGCGGAACCGCGAGATCGCCTCCAGCCAGCGGGCCGGGCGGCGGATGAACGCCTCGGGTGTCATCAGGTACGAGGTGGGGCCCGCCCACAGCGGCAGCACGATCCCGAACAGCATGCCCATGTCGTGGAAGAGCGGCAGCCAGGACACCACGGTGGCGCCGGGGCCGCAGGGCCACAGGTCGTCGGTCTCCCGCGCGTTGGCCATGAAGTTGGCGTGGGTGACCATCACGCCCTTGGGGTCGCCGGTCGACCCCGAGGTGTACTGGAGCAGCGCGGTGTCGCCCGGTCCCGGCAGCGTGCCGTGCCACTGCTCCGGGTCCGCGCCCCCGGCGGCGTCCTCGGGCAGTTCGTCGGTGTGGATCAGCGTCAGGCCGGTCAGCTCCGGGCGGTCGCCGAACCGCTCCCGCAGCTCGCGTGCCACGGCGGCCGTGGTGAGGACGGCGTGGGTGTCCGCGTCGTCGGCGATGCCGCGCAGCCGCTGGAGTCCGCTGACCCGGCTGGGCACCTGGACCGGCGCCGCGGCGATGCCCGCGTACATGCAGCCGAGCAGGGCGCGGACGAAATCGAATCCTGAGGGGTAGAGCAGTACGGCGTTGCGGCCGGCGAGTCCCGCCGCGGTGAGCGCGGCGGCGTGCCGCCGGGCGTCGGCGTCGAGGGCGCCGTAGGTCAGCGGGTCCTGCGGCTCCTCGCCGTCGTGCAGGAAGACGAAGGCGGTGTCGTCCGGCCGTGTCGCGGCGCGCAGCCGCAGCGCGTCCACCAGGGTGCGCACCTCGGGCAGGGTGCGCAGGTCGAGCGGCGCGGAGGGGTGGGGGTACGGGGGCACGGCCTCGGCGACGGGCTGTCGCGTCAGGTCGATGCTCATGGTCAGCGCTCCTTGTCGAGCCGGGCGAGCCGTCCGCGGTAGAAGGTGAGCGGGCCGTCGTCCTCCAGCGTGCCGAGCGAGGTGACGGCGCCGACCACGATCCGGTGGTCACCGCCGTGGTACTCGTCGGCGACCTTGCACTCCAGGTAGCCGATGGCGTCGCGCAGGATGGGCGCGCCGACGCTGCCGCTGAGGCAGTCCAGCCCGTCGAAGCGGGTCGGTCCCGGTGCGGCGAAGCCCATGGCGACCGGGCCCTGTGCCGCGCCGAGGATGCTCACGGCGAAGGTCCCGGTGGCGCGGACGGCGGCCAGCAGCCGGGAGTCGTGCCGCAGGCAGAACAGCACCAGGGGCGGTTCCAGCGAGACGGAGGTGAAGGAGTTGACGGTGGCGCCGACCCATTGCCCGTCGATCACGCTGGTGACGACGGTGATGCCGGTGGTGAAGTGCCCGCACACCTGGCGCATGGCGGACGGCTCCGGCGGCAGGGCCTGGGCGGGGAACCTCTTGGTTCCGGTGTCTGCTTCCATGTCCACGATCCCCAGGTGGGCGAGTCTGCGTCGGATGTCCTGTTCCTGGTCAGTCGTCATGGCCGAGGTCTTTTCCGCCGCCGCGCGCGCCGTAGGGCCGCACCAGGCGCAGCACTCCCGGTGGTGCTTCCTTGCGCGCCCACAGCAGGGTGCGCACCCGTTGCGGGGTGGTGAGGACGTACTCGCGGTCGGTGGGGTCGCCGAAGCCGTAGATCGGCGGCACCATCGGTTCGTTCCGCAGGCGGACGAAGATCCGGTCGGCGCTCTGGCGGGCGGTGGCGCGGCCCTCGGCGGTGTCGCGGCAGGCGGCGAGGGTGAAGTCGAGCAGCTCGCGGTATTCCGGCAGCGTCTCGTGGCAGACACCGGTGGCGGGGTCGGCGCGCAGCGAGGTGAGGGCGGCCTCGGCGGCGCCCGACGCCATCGTCTTGGCGCTCCGCTTGAGGGAGAGCGCGTCGAACATGGTGCCCAGCAGCCAGACCCTGGCCGTCGCGCTCCACAGCGCGGGGTGCGAGCTGGCGGTCAACGCGGCTTCCACCAGGCGGTCCTGACGGTCCGCCATGCCGTGCTGCAATCGCTCCAGATAGCGGAAGCGGCCCGCCGACCAGTCGTCGTCCCTGGCCGCGGCGAGGATGTCGGAGGCCGCGGAGTAGACGAGTTGGGCGGAGGTGTAGAGGTCGCGGCCGAGGACCGGGTCGCCGCCGAGCGCGGAGCCGTCGAGCAGCAGCATGCGGTCGCCCACGGTGCGCGAGGCGTGCCACTGGCCGGAGTCGGCCGTCCAGCAGAACATCGGCTGCGCGTCGGCGAGTTGGGCGGCGACGGCCGGGTGGCGGGCGGCGCGGGCGAGGATCTCCTCCCAGCCGTCGGTCCCCTGCCGGGGGAAGCGGGCGGCGTCCAGCGACAGGGTGACGGTGGCGAGCGCGGAGCCGGCCGGCGTACCCGAGCCGTTGCGGAAGTGGCCGACCTGTATCCAGCCGCCGTCGAAGACGTGGTGCAAGGTGCCCTGCGACCAGGGGTGCGAGCCCTTGAGGACCGGCGCGACCCGCTCGTACGGCCGTACGCCGACGGCGTGCGCGCCGATCACCCGCGTGCCGGTGCCCCCGGAGACCCGCTCGGCGCCGAGCGCGCGGGCCACGGCCGAGTCGGGGCCGCCGGTGTCGACCACGAAGCGGGTGCGTATCTCCTCGCCCGAGGTCAGGGTCAGGCGTACCCGGTCGTCCTCGGCGACGGCCTTGTCGACCCGGACCCGCTGCCGTACCCGGGCGCCGTACCCGACGGCCGCGGCGAGCATCCAGGCGTCCAGGTCGGGCCGGTAGAAGCGGCTCTCGCCGTGCTCCGAGGGGATGTTGAACTGGAGGGAGTCGGCCCGCCGGTGCCCGGCGCCCTCGTGGTGGTGCACGAAGCCGAGGGTGCGCTGCACGCCGCAGTTGTACGACAGTTCGCGTCCGACCCGTCCCGCGTCGGCGAGCAGCGCGATCTCCGGCACCCGGAAGCGCTCGGCGATCACCTCGTAGAGGAACGAGGTGCACGGCAGCGTCATCTCACCCGGCTCGCTGCCGGACGTGTCGTGCTCGCCGAGCAGCAGGACGCGCAGGCCGTGCCGGGCGAGGATCACGGCCAGCGAGGTGGCCGTGATCCCGGTGCCCAGGACGGTGACGTCCGGGTCACGCTGGTCGTCTCCGATGTGGTCGGGGTCGGTTCTCATGGTGCCCATCACCTGTTCGGGTCGGATACGGATGGGTCAGCCGCCGTGCGCGACGCGTTCCATGGCGAAGCCGCGCATGGCGTGGGTCACCGTGCCCGCGATGTCGGCGGGTGCCTTGGTCCGGGCCCAGGCGACGGTGCGCGCCATGCGCGCGGGGGTCGCGTGGAAGAAGTGGTTGCCCGGCTTGTCGAGGTTGAGCGGCGGCGGGATGAAGTCGGCGGCGGAGAGCTGCGCGAACAGCCGCCGGGTCGCCTCCTGCGGTGTGATGGTGCCGTTCTCCACCTGCTCGCTGACGGCGGTGGTGTGGCGCAGCAGTTCGTTGCAGCCGTCGTGGGTGGGGAAGGGCGAGCCGAGGTACTTGGAGTGCTCCATCTCGCGCAGCGGGCCGGTGTCGCCGCCGCGCCGCAGCCGGTCGTAGACGCCTTCGAGGTGGAAGGTGCCGAGCACGGTGGAGATCGCCCAGGTCCTGAAGACCGCGTTCCACATCTCGTAGTCGCGGAAGGCGATGAAGGAGCTGTTGACCAGGTCGTCGTTGGCGCTGAGCAGGCCCTGCTCCAACTGCTCGACGAAGGCGAAGCGTTCGCGGGAGAAGTCGTCGTCGCGGATCGCGTCGAGCAGCCGGTAGCCCAGGACGTTGACGACTTCGAGGGTGTTGGTCAGGCCGCGGGAGTAGAGCGCGTCGATGAATCCGGCGGCGTGCGCGGTGATGCAGAAGCGGTCGCCGACGGTGCTGGTGGTCGAGTACTGCAACCGGCCGGTGGAGACCCACTCGCGGACCGGGCGGGCGTTCTTGAACTGCGGTGCGATGTCGGGGAACCGGCTGAGGAATTCGTCGAATTCCTGCTGCGGCGGGCCGTCGGGCCGCGGGTGGCGGCGCGGGTCCAGGGTGAGGCCGACGCTGCACAGCCGGTTGGTGCCGCCCTTGTTGTTGTCGAAGGGGATCACCCACAGCCAGCCGCCGTCGAAGACGTGGTGCAAGGTGCCCTGGTGCCACGGGCTGGGGTTGCCGTACTGCGACGGGTTGCGCATGACGTCGTCGTACGGGGTGACGCCCACCATGTGCGTGAACAGCGAGCGCGAGTGGTGCTTGAAGCGGGTGGGCTGTTCGCGCAGGCCGAAGTGCTCGGCGACCGGGGAGCGGTGGCCGCTGGCGTCGACCACATAGCGGGCCTGGAAGGTCTCGCCGCGGTCGGTGGTCAAGGTGACGCCCGAGCCGTCGATGTCGACGTCCTGGATCCGGGTCTGCTGCCGCAGGACCGCGCCGTAGGAGGCGGCGGTGTACGCCATGTAGGCGTCGATGTCCTGCCGGTAGAAGTGGTTCTCGGTGTGCAGCATCTTCGGGATGACGAACTGGTTGACCTCGTCGGGCCGTTGGGCCTGGCCCTCGCGCTGGTAGACGAAGCCGAAGTTGCGCTTGACGCCGCAGGCCCCGGTCACGTGCTTGCGTACGCTCTGGAAGCTGGCGAGGTGGGCGATCTCCGGCACGTCGTAGCGGGCGCTGACGACCTTCATCAGCACCGAGGTGTAGGGGATGGTGGACTCCCCGATGGCGAACCGCGGGTGGGTGCCGGCGTCCAGCAGCAGCACCTTGGCGCCGTTGCGGGCGAGTACGGCGCCCAGGATCGAACCGGCGATGCCTGCGCCGAGAATGGCTACGTCGTGGCGGGTGTTCATCTGCGACCTCCTGGGATACGGCGGTGTGTCCTGGGGCTTCGGCCGGTGCAGCCGGATCGGTGGGTCAGTGCTGACGGGCGACCTCGGCGGCGAGCAGCCGTGCCCAGTGGACGGCCGGTTCCTCGAAGAAGGGACGGGGTTCCAGGCGCAGGGCCAGGTCGGCGCGGTAGCGGGCGATGACCTGCGTCACCCCCAGCGAGTCCAGTCCCAGGTCGAGCAGGCTGATGTCGTCGGTGATCTCGGTGAGCGCGACGCCGAGGTGGTCGGCGAGGACCGTTCTGACGTAGCCGTCGAGCAGCGGTTCGCGCTGGTCGGCGGGCGCGTCCAGGACGGCCCGCAGGTGTTCGGAGGGGCCCTGGTCCTGGCCGGGACCGGCGCTGTCGGCGCGGACCTCGGTCAGCAGCGGGCGGGCGCGGCGCGATTCCAGCAGCGGGCCGAGCGTCGTCCAGTCGGCGCCGGAGACCACGGCGTGCGCGGTGTCGGAGGCGAGCAGCGGGCCCAGGTGCCGCAGCCCGGTCTCCGGGTCGATCGCCCGGAGCCCCAGGGCCTCCAGACGGGCCATCAGCTCGTCGCCGCCCAGGCCGCTGGCCACCCGCCAGGGGCCCCAGCTCACGCTGAGCGCGGTGGCGCCGGTGCCGCGCCGGTAGGCGGCGAGCGCGTCGAGGAAGCGGTTGGCCGAGGCGTACGCGCCCAGGTGCGCCGAACCCCACACGGAGGCGATGGACGACATCAGCAGGAAGAAGTCCAGCGGTGCGCCGTCCAGCAGCCGGTGCAGCGTCCAGGCTCCCTCGACCTTGGGCAGCAGCACGGCGTGCAGCGACTCGGGGTCGGCCTCCGCGATGTTCTGCGCCCCGGCCAGGCCCGCGGCGTGGATGACGCCGCGCAGCGGCTGCCCGCTGTCGGCGATGTCCGCGAGGACCGCCGCCATGCCCGCCTCGTCGCCCACGTCGGCGGCGGCGACGGTCACCCGCGCGCCCTCGGTCTCCAGGGCGCGGATCGCGGCGACCCGCTCGGCGACGGGCGCGGGGAGCGCCGGGTCGTCCCAGCTCTGACGCGGGGGCAGGCCCGCGCGGCCGGTGAGGACCAGGTGCCGGGCGCCGAGGCCGACCAGCCACTCGGCCAGCGTCAGCCCGAGGCCGCCGAGCCCGCCGGTGATCAAGTAGCTTCCGTCGCCGGTCACTTGGAGGCGCGGGGCGTCGTCGGCCGGGGGGCCGGAGCGGATCAGACGGGGGACGAGGCGGGCGCCGCCGCGGTAGGCGACCTCGTCGTCCTCGTCCCCGAGGAGCAGTTCCTCGGCCAGTTCCGCGGCGCCGCTGTCGGCCGCGCCGCCTCGCGGGTCCAGGTCGACGGCCCCGCCCCACAGGTCGGCGTGTTCCAGCGAGACGACCTTGGCGAGGCCGGTGAGCAGCGATCCCGCCAGGCCCTCGGGGGCCTCCTCCTCGCCGGTGGCCTGCGCGCCGCGGGTGACCAGCCACAGCCGGGGCGGCCGGGCCCCGGCGGTGGCGGCTTCGGAGGCGGAGCCGGGAGGCGCCTGGGCGGCTCCTTCGGCGAGCGCCTGGATCAGGTGCACCACGGTCTCGGGTCCCGTCACACGGGCCCGCGCCAGGTCCTCGACGGTGGTCTTGTCGCCGCCGGGCGCGTCGAGGGCCGCCAGGTGCACGATCCGGTCGACCGGGCCGACGTCGGCCAGCAGCGCGCGCAGCGCGGCGGGATCGCCCGCGGGGACGCTCCTGGCACCCGGCAGCCCGGCCGGACCGTCGCCGATCCTGGCCAGCACGCACTCCCCGCCGAGCGAGGACAGCTCCGCCGCCAGCCGCTCACCGACCCCCGTGGTGTCGGTGAACAGCAGGGTGCGCCCGGCCGGATCCGCGGCGCGGCCCGCGCGCGGCGAGCGGCGCCACTCCACCGCGTACTGCGGGTAGTCCCCGGCTTCGGGGTCCGCGACCGCCCCGCCGGGCCCTGGCAGTACCGGAGAGGTGTCGTCGGCCAGCGGGAAGTTCAGTCGCAGCCGCTGGAAGGCGTACGTGGGCAGCGGCACGTGCCGGTCGGCGGTGGCCGGGTGCACCCGCGACCAGTCGACGGGTACGCCCCAGGCGTGCAGCGCGCCCAGGCTTCCCAGGACCTGCTCGGCCTCGGGCCGGCCGCGCCGCAGGGACGGCAGCCACAGCAGGTCGGGGTCGGGCAGGGCGCGGGCGGCCAGGCCGAGCAGGGTCCGGCCGGGGCCGATCTCCACGAAGGCGCCGACGCCGGTCTCGCGCAGTGCCAGCACGCCGTCGTGGAAGCGGACGGGCTGCCGGGCGTGCCGGGCCCAGTAACCGGGGTCCGCGAGGGTGGCGCGGTCCAGCGGCCGGCCGGTGAGGTTGGAGATCAGCGGGACGCGCGGCTCACGGAAGGTGATCTTCGCCGCCGCCTCCTCCAGCGGGGCGAGGACCGGGTCGAGCAGCGGCGAGTGGAAGGCGTGCGAGACGGTCAGCGGTTTGGCGGTCACACCCTCGCGGGCCAGCTCAGCCCGGATCTCCGCGATGGCGTCGGCATCGCCGGAAAGGACCGTGTCCTGGGGCCCGTTGACGGCGGCGACGGCGACCAGGTCGGCGCGGGAGCCGATGGCCCGCTCGGCGGCCTGCGCGTCCAGTTGTACGGCGAGCATCGCGCCGGGCGCGGTCACCGACTCCATCAGCCGGGCCCGCAGGGCGATCAGCCCGAGCGCGTCCTCCAGGTCCACCGCTCCGGCGACGCACGCCGCCGCGTACTCGCCGACGCTGTGGCCGATCACGGCGGCGGGGCGGACACCCCAGGACGCCCACAGTTCGGCGAGCGCGAATTCGACGGCGAACAGCGCGGGTTGGGTGTAGCCGGTCCTGTCGAGCGAGCCGTCGGGCTCGACGGGGTGGACGACCTCCAGCAGCGGTCGGTCCAGGACCGGGTCGACGATCTCGGCGCAGCGCTCCAGAGCCTGCCGGAACACCGGCTCGGCCTCGTACAACTCCCGTCCCATGCCCGCGAACTGGGCGCCCTGGCCGGTGAACATGAAGGCGGTCTTCACGCGGTGCGCGGCCTGGGCGCGGCGGGGGGCGGGGCCGCCGTCGCCGGTCCCGAAGTCGTGCAGCCGGTCGGCGAGCGAGGCGGTGTCGCGGGCGGTGAAGGCGGCGCGGACCTGCTGCGGTGAGCGGCCGGCGGCGATGGTGCGGGCCACGGAGTCCAGCGGGGTCGCCGGGTTGGCGCGCAGGAAGTCGGCCCAGCGCAGGGAGAGTTCACGCAGCGCCGGTTCGCTGCGGGCCGACGCGACGAACACTTCTGCCTGCCGCCCCGGCCGCGGGTCCGGCTCGGGCTGCTCGGTGGTCATGGCGGGCGGTTCCTCGATGACGAGGTGGACATTGGTGCCGCTGGCGCCGAACGAGCTGAGGCCCGCGGTGCGCGGCTGCCCGTCGGACGGCCACGGGGTGTGCTCGGCGGCGACCCGCAGGTGCAGCGCGTCCCAGTCGACGTTGGGGTTGGGCGTGCGGAAGTGCAGGCTCGCCGGGATCTCGCCGTGGCCGACGGCCAGCACGCTCTTGATCAGCCCGGCGATGCCCGCCGCCGCCTCCAGGTGGCCGACGTTGGTCTTCACCGACCCGACGTAGACGGGGTGATCCGCCGAACGGCCGGTGCCGAGGACGGTCTCCAGGCTGCGCAGTTCGATGGGGTCGCCGAGGGCGGTGCCGGTGCCGTGCGCCTCGACGTAGCCGATCCGGTCTGCGGTGACTCCCGCGTCGGCGAGCGCCGCGCGGATGACCTCCTGCTGCGCCTTGCCGCTGGGTACGGAGATGCCGCTGGCGTGGCCGTCGTGGTTGACGGCGCTGCCCCGGATGACGGCGAGCACCCGGTCGCCGTCGGCCACGGCGTCGCTGAGCCGTTTGAGCACCACCAGACCGCAGCCCTCGCCGCGTGCGTAGCCGTCGGCGGAGGCGTCGAACGCCTTGCAGCGGGCGTCGGGCGAGACCGCCCCGGCCTTGCTGACCAGCACGAAGCCGTACGGGGACAGGATCACGTTGACCCCGCCCGCCAGTGCCAGATCGGTCTCGCCCAGGCGCAGGGCCTGGCACGCCTGGTGGACGGCGACCAGTGAGGAGGAGCAGGCGGTGTCGACGACCTGCGCGGGTCCGCGCAGCCCGAAGGTGTGCGCGATGCGTCCGGCGATGAAGCTGTTCTCGCCGAGGAGTTGGTAGCCGTCGATCGCGGCCGGGTCGCCGTACTGCTGCCGCAGCCGTACGTAGTCGCTGGTGCTCGCGCCGATGTAGACGCCGGTGCGGGAGCCGTCCAGCGAGTCGTGCGGGATGCCGGCCCGCTCCAGCGCCTCCCAGGCGACTTCGAGCGCGATCCGCTGCTGGGGGTCCATTCCGAGTGCTTCGCCCGGCGCGATCCCGAAGAGCTGCGCGTCGAAGGTGTCGGCGCTGTCCAGGAACCCGCCTTCCACGACGTACGCCTTCGCGGGCGCCTCGGGGTCGGGGTCGTAGTACGGGTCGGTGTCCCAACGGTCGCGTGGGAAGGGGCCGATGGCGTCCACGCCGTCGCGCAGCAGGTCCCACATGCGCTCGGGCGAGTCGGCGCCGCCGGGGAAGCGGCAGCCGACGCCGATGACGGCCACCGGGCTGTGCAGCGCGGCCCGTTGGTCCTCGACCATCGTGCGCAGCCGCCCGATGGTCTCCAGTGCCTGGGCGAGGCGGGACCGTTGGTCCGGTGCGCGCTCCGGCGTACGGTCCGATGTGCGGGGTCCGGCACCGTCGGTGGGCTGGTTCATCGCTTGTCTCCCTCGATGAGGGCGTTCACGGCGGCGACTTCGGCGTCCAGACGGGCGAAGAGGTCCGCGTCGTCGGGGTCGTCGTAGTCGTCTTCATCGGTGAGGTCGCCGGTGACGGTGGCGTTGTCCGCGGTGCCTTCGGCGCTTTCGGCGCGTCCGGTGGTCGCGGCGTTCTCGGCGCGTCCGGTGTCTTGGGTACGGGTGGCGCTGTCGGCGGCGGGCTGCGGCGAGTGAGACCACTCGTCGCCCGATCCGCCGACCACCTCGGCGGCGAGGAATCCGGCCACGGCGTCGCCCGTCGGGTATTCGAAGGCGAGGGTCGCGGGGAGCGCGCTGCCGAAGCGGCGCTCCAGCCGTACCTTCATCTCCAGCGCCGTGATGGAGTTCAGGCCCAGTTCGAAGAAGCCCTGCCGGGGCTCCAGTTCGCCGGGTCCGTCCAGGCCGAGCACCACCGCCACCTCCTCCAGGACGCACTCCAGCAGCAGATCGCCGCGCGCCGCGTCGGGCAGTGAGCGCAGCTTGTCCAGCAGCGCGCCGGAGTCACCGGGCGCAGCCGCCGCCTCGGCGGCCAGGGCGTCGAAGAGCGGCCAGGGGCGGGCCTGTTGGTAGAGCGGCAGCAGCAGGCCCCAGTCGGCGTCGGCCGCGGCGGCGCCGGTCAGGCCCGCCGCGGTGATCCGGTCGAGCAGTTCCACGGCGATGCCGGGCGGGAGCGGGCGCATGCCGCTGCGCGTCAGCCGGTTGGCGCTGTCGCGGTCCAGCAGATCCACGTCGAGCCAGGGCGCCCAGGCGATGGCGCAGACCGGCAGGCCCAGGGCGCGCCGGTGCCCGGCGAGGGCGGTGAGCAGCGCGTCGACCGGGGCCTGCACGCCCGCCCCGATCGCCGCCCAGGCCGACGCCACGGTGCCCCACACCTGGAAGAGGTCCAGGTCGGTACGCGTGTCGAGCGCTGCTTGGTGCAGCAGCCACGCGCCGCGGGCGCGGTCCTCGACCGCCTCGGCGATCGCGGCGGCGGTCGGCTCCTGGTCGATCGGCAGATTCCAGCCGACGCCGAGCCAGATCACGCCCGCGACGGGGTGTCCGGCCGCGGCCTCGTCCTCGATCAGCCGGGTCGCCTGCTTGGCGTCCTCCACGCGGGGCACGACCAGCGTGCGGCCCGCGCCGCGCGCGGTCAGCCAGGCGGCCACCCGGTCGGGCAGCGGTCCTTCCGCGCCCGCCACCAGATAGCTGCGGTCGGCGGCCAGTTCGACCGGCTCGAACAGCGGCGGCGGGGCCGGGGCGCGCAGCACCCGGGCGGTGAGCCTGCGTCCGGCGCGCAGCGCGATCTGGTCCTCGACATCCTCGCCTCCGGCGCGGTCGGCGCCGTGGGCGAGCAGTTCGGCCGCGACGGCCGCCGCGTCCTCCTCCACGCCCGAGGTCAGCGGGTCCAGGTCGAGCGCGGCGCCCCAGGCGGTGGGGCGTTCCACGCCGGAGACGATCGCGGACTGCCGCAGCGGTGCCTGTGCGGCGGCGGGCAGTTCCAGCTCGTCCACCGCGACCGCGCCCCGCGTCACATACAGCACGCGTGCGCCGCTGCCGACCGCCGCCGTCACGGAGGCGACCGCCGTCACCCCCGCGCACACGTCGGCCACGGCGAGGGGGTCGGGCTCGTCCCGCTCCGGCAGGTCCAGCGCCCCGAGGTGCACGACGTCCCGGCAGCCGGGCCCGGTGCGCAACTCCCGCAGCGCGTCGGCGAGTCGCTGCCGTACGGCGTCGGGCTCGCCGTCGGCCGCCAGCAGGGTCGTGGGCCGGCCTTGTGCGGCCAGTGCCCGTGCCAGTTCTTCGGCGACGCCGCCGCGGTCCGCGAGGACGACGGTGACAGGTCCGGTCAGGAGCGCCCCCGCTCCCCCGGCGGCTGTGGACGGGTCGTCGTCGGTCCGCGATGCGCCGAGGCCGTCCCGCTGGGCCGGGACATGGGCGGTCAAGCCGCGCTGCGGAGGCCCGGCTTCGAGCCGAGCCGGGGTTTCGGCCGGCCGCTGCTCGGGCTGACGGACCGTCAGCGGGCGCTCCTGCCAGCCGAGGACGTACAGGCTGGTGGTGAGGCGCGCGGTCTCCTCCTGGTTGAGGACGCGGCCTCGCGGCGGGGCGAGGCGCAGGCCGGTGATCTCGGCGAGCGGCCGGCCCTCGGGGGTGGTCAGGCGGATGTCGGCGGTCGGGTCGCCCGCGGTGTCGGGGCGCAGGGCGGCGGTGACGAGGACGCGGTCGTCGGGGGCCGCGTACAGGGTGAGGCTGTCGAGGGAGGCGGGGAGCGGCGCCGGGTCGGCGGGGTCGGCGGACAGCAGGAACGCGGGCAGCCGCAGGGCGAGTTCGAGGAGGTCGGGGGCGAGGTGCCAGCGCATGGTGGCCGGGCGCAGCCGCAGTTCGAGTTCGATGCGGCCGTCGGCGGTCCGGGCCGATTCCGGGGTCGGCGCGCAGTCCCCGGTGGCGTGCCGGGCCACCCAGGCGCGCAGGGCCTCGTCGACCGGGCCGCGCGGGTGCGGCGGGGCGTCCGCAGCGGTGTCGGACGGCGCGCGTCCTGGCAGGGCGCGGCCCGAGACGAGGCGGCGGGGGCGCGGCGCGGTGTCGCTGGCGGGCTCCCACAAGGTGAGCGCCAGACCCGGCCGGTCGCCCGACGCGGCCCGTTCCAGGGTGAGTTGGGTGGTGACGGAGCCGTCGGCCGGGACCAGCAGGGGGCGGTCGAGGGTGATGTCCTCAAGGCGGACGGGGCGGCCGGGGCCGAAGGCGGTCCCGGCCGCGGCGACGGCCAGCTCCAGCCAGGTGGCGCCGGGCACCCGCAGCGCGGCGCCGACGGGTTCGGCGCCGAGCCGGGTGGCGGTACGGGCGTCGAGGTCCGTCTCCACGACGCGGCCCGACGGGGTGCGGACGTCGCGGGTCAGCAGCGGGTGGGCGCCCTTGTTCGCGGGGGCGGCGTCGCGCTGGTCGACCCAGTACCGCTTGTGCTCCCACGGGTAGGTCGGCAGCTCGGCGAGCGGGCCGTTCCCGGGGTGCAGCCGCGGCCAGTCCACGGCCTGGCCGCCGACGTGCAGGGCGCCGAGCCCGGTGAGCAGCGACTCCGGGCCGTCCTGGTCGCGCAGCAGTGACGGCACGAACAGTCCGTCGGTGCCCGCGGCCCGCAACTCCTGCTCGATGGGCACGAGTTGGATGGGGTGGGCGGACAGCTCCACGAAGGTGTCGTGTCCGTCCGCCGCCGCTGCGCGTACGGCGTCGGCGAACCGTACGGTCTGCCGCAGGTTCCGGCCCCAGTAGGCGGCGTCCAGGGGGGTGTCGGCGGCGAGCGGCGCGCCGTCCACCGAGGAGTACATCGGCAGGCGCGGGGCGGCCGGGGCCAGGCCGGTCAGGGCGTGTACAAGCTGTTCGCGCAGCGGCTCGGCCCAGGGGCTGTGGGCCGGGCCGCCGGCGTTGACCGCACGGAAGAACACGTTGCGCGCGCGCATTCGGGCGCCCAGTTCCTCCAGTGCGGTCGTCTCTCCCGACACCACCGTCGACTGTCGGCTGTTGACCACGGCGACGCACAACCGGTCGCCGTACGGTGCCAGTTCGTCCTCGATGCGGTCGGCGTCGAGGCCGACCACGGCCATGCCGCCCTGGCCGACCAGGGCCCGCAGCAGGTGGGTGCGGCGCACCATGATCTCCGCGGCCTGCGTCAGGTCGAGCGCGCCCGCGCACAGGGCGGCCGACACCTCGCCCATGCTGTGGCCGAGCACGGCGGCGGGCTCGACGCCCAGGGCGCGCCAGCTCGCCGTCAGGCCGTACTGGGTGGCGAAGAGCATGATCTGCTGGTCGAGTTCGTTCGAAGGCTCGCGCGCGGATTCCAGCGCTTCGCGCACCGACCAGTCCAGGTGGCGGGCGAGCGCGGCGTCGCAGTCCGCGATCGCGTCCCGGAACACCGGGTCGGCGGCCAGCAGGGAGCGGCCCATGGCGGGCCAGTAGGAGCCGTGTCCGGAGAAGACGAAGACGGGTCCGCGTGCGCGTGCGGCGGCCTTGCCGAGGACGGTGCCGGGGACGCTGTCACCGTCGGCGACGGCGGTCAGGCGTTCGGCGAGCGCGGCGCGGTCGCGGCCCACGACGACCAGCCGGTGGTCGAGGTGGGAGCGGTGTACGGCCAGGGTCCGCGCCACGGCGGCCGGTTCCGCGCCGTGCGCGTCCCGTATCGCGTCGCCGTCCGGCTCGGCGCTGAGCAGTGAGCGCAGGGCGGCGGCCCGGCCGCGCAGTGCGGCGGGGGACGCGGCGGACAGCGGCAGGACGTGGAGACGGGCGGTCAGGGCCGCGCCGTCGTCCGCGTCAGAGGTGCCGGAAGCATCGGGGACGTCGGAGGCGTCGGAGGCGTCGGTCGCGGGGGCCTCGGCGAGCACGATGTGCGCGTTGGTGCCGCTGAAGCCGAAGGCGCTGACCCCGGCGACCCTGCGGCGCTCGCCGCGGGCCCACGGGCGGGCCTCGGTCGGGACGTCCAGGGGCAGTTCGTCCCAGGGGATGTCGGGGCTCGGCCGCGTGAAGTGCAGGTGCGCGGGCACCGTCTCGTGCCGCAGGGCCAGGACGGTCTTGATGAGTCCCGCGATGCCGGACGCGGCTTCCAGGTGGCCGATGTTGGTCTTCACCGAGCCGACCAGGCAGGGCTGCTGGGTCGTCCGTCCGGCCAACGCGGCGCCGAGCGCCCGCAGTTCGATCGGGTCGCCGAGCGGAGTGCCGGTGCCGTGCGCCTCGACGTAGTCCATGTCGTCGGCGCCGACGCGGGCGTCGGCGAGTGCGGCGCGCAGCAGTGTCTCCTGCGCGGGACCGTTGGGGGCGGTGAAGCCGCTGCTGGCGCCGTCCTGGTTGACGGCCGAGCCGAGGATCAGCGCCAGGACCCGGTCGCCGTCGCGCCGGGCGGCGGACAGCGGCTTGAGGATGACGGCTCCGCAGCCCTCGCCCCGCGTGTATCCGTCGGCGGTGGCGTCGAAGGTCTTGCACCGGCCGTCGGCCGCGAGGGCCCCGGCGGCGTCGCTGGCCCGGTGGATGGTGGGGCCGAGGATGAGATTGACGCCCGCGGCGACCGCGAGGTCGCTCTCGCCCGAGCGCAGGCTGGCCACCGCGAGGTGCACCGCGACCAGCGAGGACGAGCAGGCGGTGTCGACGGCCAGGCTCGGGCCGCGCATGCCGAGCAGGTACGACAGGCGGCCGGCGGCGGCGCTGAAGGAGGTGCCGGTGCCGTAGAAGGCGTCGACGTTGTCGGGGTGGCTGCCCACGATCTGGGCGTAGTCGGTGGAGTTCATGCCGAGGAAGACCCCGGTGCGGGACTCGGCGAGCGAGGTCGGCGGGACGCCCGCGTGTTCCAGCGCCTCCCAGGCCACTTCGAGGAACATCCGCTGCTGCGGGTCCATCACCTTGGCCTCGCGCGGCGGGATCCGGAAGAACGGCGCGTCGAAGCCCGCCGGGTCGTCGTCCAGGAAGCCGCCCCACCACACGCGCGGGTCGTCGAAGCGGCCGTCGGGGGCGCGGCGTACGGCGTCGCGGCCCGCGGTCAGCAGCCGCCAGTAGGCGTCCGGGCCCTCGGCGCCGCCGGGGAAGCGGCAGCCGACGCCGATGACGGCGATCGGCTCGGGCGCGCCGGGTGTGCCGGTCGGCGCGGCCGGAGCCGCGGGCGTGTCGGTCGTACGGGACACGGCCGCCGCGTCGGTCGTACGGGCCACGGCGGGCGCGGGAGCCGGGGCGTCGCCGAGCAGGCCGTCGAGGTAGGCGGCGAACCGCCGCACGGTGGGGTGGTCGAAGGCCGCGGTCTTCGGCAGCCGCAGCGGCACGGACCGTTCCAGCACCTTGCACAGCTCGACGGCGCCGAGGCTGTCCATGCCGAGGTCGGTGAAGCCGCGACCGCGCGCCACGGTGGTGCCGGAGGCCAGCCCCAGCACCTCCGCGGCGGCGTCCGCGACCAGGTCGGCGAGCTGGTCGCGGCTGGGGCGCGCCGGAGTCGCCGGAGCGGTGGCGGGAGCGGCGTCCACCGGCGCGGGCAGGGCGGGCGGCGCCGTCTCGGACAGCGGCGCGCCCGGAGTGCTCAGGCGCAGCCCCACGGTCTCGGCGACGAGCCGCCCGGCCTCGTCGTACAGCTTCAACTCACCGTGCAGTGCGTTCAGTTGCGGCAGGGTGTCGGCATTGGCGTTCGCGTCGGGCGCGGGGATGTCGAACCACAGCTTGTCGCCCTGCCACGGGTAGCCGGGCAGGTCAGTGACGGACGTGGGTCCCGGATTGACCTCGGGCCAGCGGATGTCGACCCCGGCGGCGTACAGCCTGGCCAGCGAGGTGCGCGCGGTGGCGACGTCGTCGGTGTCGCGGCGCAGGGTGGGGACGACGAGCCCGTCGACTCCCCGGTCCTCCAGGCTCTGGACGACGGGCTGGGCGAGCACCGGGTGCGGGCCCAGCTCCACGAAGAGGCGGTGACCGGCGTCGAGCGCGCGGCCGAGCGCGGCGGAGAAGCGGACCGGCTGGCGGAGGTTGCGTCCCCAGTAGTCGGCGCCGAAGGGGCCATCGGCGCCCGGCTCGCAGGTGAGGTGGACCGGCACGCGCGGCTTCGCCGGGGTGATCTCGCCGAGCAGTGCGACGAGTTCGTCCTGGTAGGGCGCCATCTGCGCGCTGTGGAAGGCGTATTCGCCGGGCATCGCGCGGTAGCCGTGGCCGAGCTCGGCCAGTTCAGCGCCCAGGGCCTCGACGGCCTCGGTGCGTCCGGAGACGACGGTGCTCGCGGGACCGTTGACGGCGGCCACGGTCACGTCGTCGCCGTATGCGGCGAGCAGCGGCAGCAGGTCGGCTTCGGGGAGGGCCACGGAGGCCATCCGGCCGCCGCCCTCGGCCCGTTGGAGGAGGTGTCCGCGGTGCACGATGACGCGTACGGCGTCGGTGAGGGTCAGTGCGCCCGCCACGTGGGCGGCGGCGATCTCGCCCATGCTGTGCCCGATGACGGCGGCGGGCTCCACGCCCCAGGAGCGCCAGAGCGCGGCGGCTGCCACCTGCACAGCGAAGACGACGGGCTGGGCGAATTCGGTCCGGGTCAGCCGGGAGTGCTCGGCGTCCGCGGTCAGTTCGCCGATCACCGACCAGCCCGCCTCCGCGGCGATCAGCTCGTCCACGCGGGTCAGTTCGGTCCGGAAGGCGTCCTCGTGGGCCAGCAGTTCGCGGCCCATGCCCGTCCACTGGCCGCCCTGCCCGGAGAAGACGAAGCAGACCTGCGGCAGGTCGTCGCCCGAGTCGCCCGGGTCGCCGAAGTCCCCGGCGTCCGTGCCGCCCCACTGCGTGCCGCCTCGCTCTTCCGCCGCCAGGTCCGGCACGGCGGTGTCGAGAGACGTCTCCAGCAACGCGCCGAGTTCCTGGGCGAGTTCGGTGGCCGTCCTGCCGGTGACGGCGATGCGGTGCTCGCGGTGCTGGGTGCGCCGGGTGCCCGCCGCCGTGACGTACGCGGCCAGTTCGGCCTCCGGCTGGTCGAGCAGCCGGTCGCGGTGCGCACGGGCCAGTTCGCGCAGCGCGGCGCCGGAGCGCGCGGAGACCGGCAGGAGCAGCCGGGACGGCCGGTCCTGTGCCGCCTCGGCGGGCGGGGCGACCGCGGGCGGTGCCTCGACGATCACATGGGCGTTGGTGCCGCTGAGCCCGAAGGCGCTGACGCCGGCCAGTCGCCGCCCGCCGCCGTCCGGCCACGCGGTGAGGTCCGTCGGCACCCGCACCGGCCAACGGTCCCAGCGGATACCGGGGTTGAGCCGGTCCAGGTGCAGATGCGGCGGGATCTCGCCGTGCTGTGCGGCCAGTGCCGCCTTGAGGAGCCCGGCCGCGCCCGCCGCGCCGTCGGTGTGCCCGAAGTTGGTCTTCAACGAGCCGACCAGCAGCGGGTGTTCCGCGTCGCGTCCTTCGCCGAGAATCCGGGCGAGCGCACTCATCTCGATGGGGTCGCCGAGCGGGGTGCCGGTGCCGTGCGCCTCGACGTAGCCGATCTCGTCGGGCCGTACGTCCGCGGCGGCCAGGGCGTCCCGCAGCAGCGACTGCTGGGCGGCGGCGCTGGGCACGGTCAGTCCCGCGCTGTGCCCGTCGTGGTTGACGGCGGAGCCGCGGATCACGGACAGCACGCGGTCGCCGTCGGCGAGCGCGTCGGTCAGCCGCTTGAGGACGAGCACCACGCAGCCGTCGCCGCGGACGATTCCGTCGGCCGCCGCGTCGAAGACCTTGCAGTGCCCGTCCTTGGCCATGGCGCCGACCTTGGACATGAACACCGTCAGCTCGGCGGAGAGCAGCAGGTTGACGCCGCCGACCAGCGCGGTGTCGGACTCCCCCGTCAGCAGGCTCTGCCGCGCGAGGTGCACGGCGACCAGCGACGAGGAGCAGGCGGTGCTCAGCGCCACGCTCGGGCCGTTGAGGCCGAGCAGGTACGACAGCCGGCCGGGGCCGAAGCTGGCCTCCTTGCCCGAGGCGTACCAGGGGTCGATGCCGCGGACGCCCGCCTCGCGGGAGTGCCGCAGGAAGTAGTCGACGCTCAGGCCGCCGGAGAAGACGGAGGTACGGGTGCCGGCGAGGCTGCCGGGGACGATCCCGGCGTGTTCCAGCGCGTCCCAGGCGACCTCGATGAGCATCCGCTGCTGCGGGTCGATCTGCCGGGCCTCGCGCGGGGCGATACCGAAGAACTCCGCGTCGAAACGCGTCTCGTCCTCGATGAAACCGCCCCAGCGCGTGTACGTCCGGCCTGGCGCGTCGGGGTCCGGGTCGTAGTGCCGGGCGAGGTCGGAGCGGGACGGCGGGATCTCGGTGATCACGTCCGTGCCGTCCCGCAGCACCCGCCAGAATCCGGCCAGGTCCGCCACGCCGCCCGGGAAGCGGCAGCCGGCACCGATGATCGCCACCGCCTCCGGGGCCTGATCGGTCATCAGAACAGCGCCGCCGCTGAGGGCGCGGACAGGCTGCCCAGGTGCTTGTACCAGAGGTGGTCGGGATCGTTCTCGACCGTGGCGACGATCTTCCGCATCGCGGCGAGCGCGCGCGGTTCGTCGTCGTCGTAGACGTCGCCCTGGAGCATCTTGAGGACGTCGAGCCGGTACCTGGGGTCCTGCACGAAGGCGGTGAACAGGATGTTCAGCCGGTAGTAGATGGAGATGAACTCGTACCAGTTGCTCACCCCGCGCCGCAGCGTCCGCTCGTACTCGGTGAAGCGGGACTTGCTGAAGTCCCCGGCCTCCGCCGCCGCGATGATGTCCTTGGTCGCGATGCGGGCGCTGTTGAGCGCGACGCTGACGCCGCTGGAGAAGATCGGGTCCACGAAGCGCGCGGCGTCGCCGATCAGCACGAAGTTGTCGCCGGTGATCTCCTTCATGCCGTAGCTGTAGTCGCCCTCGGCCTTGAAGGGGCGTACGCGCTCGGAGTCCTCGAGCGCGGCGCGCAGTTCGGGGCGGCTTCCCACGCACTCCCAGAAGAAGCCCTCCAGGTCGTCCTTGGAGGCGGTGAAGTGCTTCTTCTGCGTGACGACGCCGACGCTGGTGATGGTGTCGGTGATCGGGATCTGCCAGACCCAGGTGTCGGTCAGCGGCAGGAAGTGGATGAAGATGTAGTCGGCCTTCTTCTTGTCGTGCGAGAGGGCCGTGCGGTCCAGGCCGTCGAACCAGGTGTGCACCGCGTACTGGTTGAACACCGGGTCGGGGACCTTGAGCTTGAGCTGGCGGCCGAGCATCGTGCCGCGCCCGCTGGCGTCCACGACCATGCGGACGGTGACACCGGTGTCCTTGTCGCGGACGGGGTGGATCACCGGGTGCTCGCCGGAGAAGTCGACGCTGCCGATGCGGGTGTTCTCGAAGACCTTCGCGCCGCAGGAGGCGGCGTGCTGGAGCAGGAGCTGGTCGAACTTGCCCCGGTCCACGTGGTACGTGTGGGACTGGAGGACGCCGGGCTGGTCGCGCTCGTCGAATTCGATCTCGGCGGCGCCGAGGCCGTGCGAGAGGCCGCCGAAGCCCATGGTGGGGATGCCGGCCGGTGCCGCGGACGTCCAGGCCGCGCCGAATTTGCGGGGGAATCCGGCCTGCTCGACGAGGTCGAGCGCGCCGATGTCGCGCAGTACGGGGGTGGTGGCGGGCACCAGTGACTCGCCGACGTGCTCGCGGGGGAAGGTCTCCCCCTCGAAGACCGCGACGGTGAGTCCGGCCCTGGTCAGGTATGAGGCCGCGGTGGAGCCTGCCGGGCCTCCACCGATGATCCCGATGTCATAGTCGACTGCGGACAAGACTGCTCCTCTTGAGTCGGATCGGACGGGCCCTGCCTCGGCACGGGCCGCGCTTCCGGTCGGGCGGTTCGCGTCCGCGTCAAAGCGGCGGCGGCACAGCGGCGTCGGACAGAGCGTCAGGCCATGGCGGCGGGGTCGGTCTGGATCCGGACCACGAGCTTGCTGATGGCGTCCAGGCTCTTGAAGTTCCTGCCGACGATGTACTCGGGCGGCATGAACAGCCCGTACCTGTCGTGGATATGGGCGATCAGCTCGGTGGTGTTCAGCGACGTGAGGATTCCGAGCTGGAGCAGCGGGGAATCGGGCTCGATTCCCTCCTCGCCCTCGGGCAGGAATCGCGTTTCGACGAACTCCTTCAGCTCCGCGAGGACTTCGTCGTAGCCGAGCTGCGGATCAGAACTGTCGGACATGCGTAGCGACCTTCCGGAGTCCGGGGTTGACACGGCGGAACCCCCGACTCCACGAAGTCGCGGTCGGCTCGGCCAGGGCCCCAAACGTAGCTACGGGCGCCACCGGAGGACTTCACCAGACCTGATGAATTACGCCCGCGCACACACGCCCCGAAGTGCGTACTTACGGGGGAGGCGCCGCTTCCGCTTCACGTGCGGGTCCTCATTAATGATGAGTACTCACGGCCGTGGCCCCGTGCCGCCGCAACGGCGAGGATCGAGGGACCATCCGGTGCGCCCGATCACAGGAGGTCCGCGGCCGTGCTGCTTCCCGCCCTACGGCCCCAGTTGCTGTGCCTGCCCCATGCCGGCGGCAGCGCGGTGATGTACCACGCGTGGCGGCCCGGCCTCGCCGAGGTGGCGCGGGTCCGCCCGGTCGACCTGCCGGGCCACGGCAGCCGCAGGCGCGAACCGCTCGCCCAGGACATCGGCACGCTGACCCGTACCCTCGCGGCCGAGCTGGCACCCGGTATCGAGGGACCCTACGCGGTGTTCGGGCACAGCTTCGGCGCCGTGGTCGCCTTCGAACTGACTCACCGGCTCTCGCAGTTGGTCGGCCCGCCCGCCGCCCTGATCGTCTCGGGACGCAATTCGCCCCGCACCCCGCACGCGCTGCCGCCGCTGCACAACGCTCCGCCCGCCCAACTGCTGAGCGGCCTGCGGACGTTGGAGGGCGCGCTGCCCGCCGTCGAGGACAGTCCTGAGCTGCTCGACCTGTTCCTTCCGCCGCTCCGCGCCGACCTGCGGATGACGGAGACCTACCGCCGTCCCACCGAACTGCCGCCGCTGTCCTGCCCGGTGCATGTCTTCGCCGGCGACCTGGACCCGGTGGTGGACGCGCCGGGGCTGGCCGCGTGGGCGGCGGAGACCACCGGGCCGTGCCGGGTCACCACCGTGCGGGGCGGCCACATGATGCTCGCCAGCGCCGAACTGCGCTCCGCGCTGGCGGACCTGCTCACGGTGGGCGCGATGTGATCCGCGAGCCCTGAGCCCTGAGCCCTGAGCGCGGGGCCCTCGGCCCCGAGCCCCAGCCCTGAGCCCTGAGCCCTGAGCCCCGAGCGCAGCACCCCACCTTCCGTCTCTCCCTCCCTCCCCCCTCCCGATGCAGGAGCCAGCGTGGACTTCAGTTGGAGCACCGAGCAGACCGCGCGGTACGAGGAGACCGTCCGCCGGGCCGCCGACGCGTTCCCCGCGGACCGTCCGCGGCGCCCCGGTGAACGGTCCGACTGGCGGGAACTCGGCCGGATCGGCGCCCTGGGCGCCTGCCTTCCCGCCGAGTACGGCGGGGACGGCCTCGGCGCGCTCGACACCGCGCGGGTCATCGAGGCCGTGGGCCGCGGCTGCCACGACACCGGGCTGGTCTTCGCGGCCAGCGCCCACCTCTTCGCCTGCGCCGTGCCGATCGCGGAGTTCGGCAGCGCGGACCTCAAGAAGCGCTTCCTGCCGGAGCTGGCGTCCGGCCGGATGATCGCGGGCAACGCCATGACGGAGCCGGAGTCCGGCTCCGACGTCTCGCGGCTGCGGGTGACGGCGACCGAAGTGCCGGGCGGATTCGTCCTGGACGGCGAGAAGAGCTTCGTCAGCAACGGCCCGGCCGCCGACGTCCTGGTCACGTACGCGACCAGCGACCCCGACTCGGGACACCTCGGCCAGACCGCCTTCGTCGTGCCGGCCGACGCCCCCGGGGTGCTGCGCGGTGAGCCCTTCGAGAAGATGGGCCTGTCCTCCTGCCTGGCGGGCACGGTGACCTTCCAGGAGTGCTTCGTCCCCGACGACCAGGTGCTGGGCGTCGAGGGGATGGGTGCGACGATCTTCCAGACGTCCATGGGCTGGGAGCGCGCCTGCCTCTTCGCGGGCTATCTGGGCCTGATGGACCGCCTGGTCGAGGAGTGCGTCCGATTCGCCAGCGAGCGGCGGCAGTTCGGCCGTCGCATCTCCGGCTTCCAGGCGGTCTCGCACCGCATCGTGGACATGAAGCTGCGGCTGGAGAGCGCCAGACTCCTGCTCTACCGGGCCTGTTGGGAGATGGACCGCGGCGGCAGGGCGACCTTGCCGGTGGCGCTGTCGAAGCTCGCCGTCTCCGAGGCCGCGGTGCAGAGCGCGCTGGACGCCGTACGGATTCTCGGCGGTCGCGGATACCGGTCGGAGTCGGGTGTGGAGGCGGCGCTGCGGGACGCGGTGCCGAGCGTGCTGTTCTCCGGTACCTCGGAGATCCAGAAGGAGCTCGTCGCGAAGGAGCTGGGACTGTGAGGCTGCACGAATTCGTCACCGCCGCCGCCCGCAGGGCGCCGGATTCCCTCGCGGTCGACGCCGTCGACGGACGGCTGACCTACGGCGAACTGGACGCGCTCGCGGCGCGTTACGGCGCGGCGCTGGCCGCGAGCGGGGTGCGGCCGGGCGACCGGGTCGTGCTGTGGAGCGCGAAGAGCCTGCACGTCGTGGCGCTGATGCAGGCGTGCCTGCGCGGCGGCGCGGTCTACGTACCGGTGGCGTCCTCGAACCCGCCGTCGCGGCTGGCGCGGATCGTCGCGGCCTGCGCCCCCGCGCTGGTGGTGACAGACGAGGACGGCGCGGACGCGGCGGCCGACGCGGGCTGGGACGCGGCGCCCTGCCGTACCTTCGCGGACCTGCTGACGACGGGCGAGGGCCAGCCCGTACCGTCGCCGGTCGAGGGCTCGGAGCACGATCCGGCGTACATCCTGTTCACGTCGGGTTCGACCGGCGAGCCCAAGGGTGTGTGCCTGAGCCACCTCAACGCGCTGGCGTTCGTGCGGTGGGCCGCGGCCGATCTGCGGCTGGTCCCCTCGGACCGGCTCTCCAACCACGCGCCGTTCAATTTCGACCTGTCGGTCTTCGACCTCTACGCGGCGTTCCTGGCGGGCGCCAGCGTCCATCTGGTGCCCGAGGCGCTGGCCTACGCGCCGGCCCAGCTCGTCCGCTTCATGGACGAGCACGCGATCACCGTCTGGTACTCGGTGCCGTCGGCGCTCACCTTGATGATCACCAAGGGCGGCCTGCTGGACGGGCCGCCGCCGCGCGCGCTGCGGGCCTGCGTCTTCGCGGGCGAGGCGTTCCCGATCGCCCATGTGCGGCGGCTGCGCGCGGCCTGGCAGGACGTCAGGCTACTCAACTGGTACGGCCCGACCGAGACGAATGTCTGTACGTCGTACGAGGTCTGCGCCGCCGATCTCGACCGCGCGGGCGCCCTGCCGATCGGCGCGGTCTGCTCGGGCGACACCCTGGAGCTGGGCCCCGAGGTCGCGGGCCAGGCGGGGCGGGAGCTGCTGGTCTCCGGCCCCACGGTGATGCTCGGGTACTGGGGCCATCCGCCGCAGAGCGGCCCGTACGCGACCGGCGACCTCGTGCGGTACGACGACGCGGGCATGCTGGAGTACCTGGGGCGCCGCGACCACATGGTGAAGATCCGCGGCAACCGGGTGGAGCTGGGCGAGATCGAGAGCGTCCTGAGCCTGCACCCGCAGGTCAGGGACGTGGCCGTGGTCGTGCTCGGGACCGGGCTCACGGCACGGCTGCACGCCGTGGTGGTCCCGGCCCCGGACAGCGCTCCGGGCCTGCTCGCGCTCAAGCGGTGGAGCGCCGAACGGCTCCCCACCTACATGCTCGTCGACAGCCTCAGCCTTTTCGACGAGATACCCCGAACCGGGAACGGCAAGAAAGACCGTTCCCAGGTCGCGAAAATGGTGTCACATACTGGTACCGACTAAAGATTCTAAATTGCCGCCGGCTCTGACAATTCCTTTTTCATAAGCATATATAACGGCGTGTACTCGATTGCGCAGAGCCAGCTTGTCCAGCATGCGCTGAACGTGTGATTTCACGGTGCTCTCACTCAGAAAAAGTGCTTCTGATATTTCCGCGTTCGAATAGCCGCGGATGATGAGCTGGAGCACGTCGCGCTCACGCCGGGTTATTCCACTGGACACCAGATCGGTCTCCGATGTTTCCGCTTGCGGCGGTTCCGGCGTGATGGCCGCCGCGGTGGCGGCGGCAGTGGCGGCGCCGACGGTGGGAATCACCAGTCGGTAACCGGCGGCGACCATCCGGACGGCGGCGATGATCCGCTCCGGACTCGCCTGACTGTCGAGCACACCCCTGGCACCGGCCGCCTGCCAGTGCTGAGCGCACTGCTCCAGGCTCTGGACCAGGGCTAATATCTTAGGGCAGCCGTCGGCGCCGCCGACGATGAGCTGCTGGATGGCATGCGGAACATCCGGCGCCACATCCAGCGCGTCGATGATCACCACATGCGGAGACAACCTTGCCACGCAGGGCAGAGCGTGCCGAATATCGGCAACCTCGCCCACGACTTCCAGATCGGTTTCCCTGCTCAGCAGGACACTGAGTCCCACACGGGAAACCGCTCTGGAGTCGACGAGAAGAACTCTCGTGATCCCATCCTGAAGCATCGAGCCCCCGACCTTCAGCAAACAGCACGTTATTTCGACTCTAGCACGCACGCCTGACCAGCATCAACATGGAACATTTGAGCTCGTTATGATTGAAAGTTAAATCTATAGCCCTTTCGGGCAATGCCCCGAGCCGCCGCACAGGTCACGGCGCGCCGATAAACTCCCCTCGCGGACAGGTCGCCCGTTTGCGTCCCAAAGAGGTTTCAAGCGACCCTCGCGGGTAATTCTTCCGGGTTCGGCGAGGCGTGTCGAGCGCCCGGCGGGCGGCCGGGCCGCGTCGGCGCCGGACCGGACCGACGCCCGGTCCGCACGCGGTCCGCGCCCGCGGCGCCGGCGGTGGCCGGCGCACGGCCGGCGGGTGGTTGGCGTTTCACCCCGCCGAGGCTACTCTCATAAATCACCGAACGGTGAATTTACGTGACAGGGCGGCGGTCATGGGAGAGGCGGTCACCGGACGGCCCGGCCGACGGCCGGGCCGCAGCGGCAGCAGGGAGGCGATCCTGCGGGCGGCGCGGCTGAAATTCGCCGAGTACGGCTACGAGCGGACGACGGTGCGCGGCATCGCCCGCGAAGCGAAGGTCGACGCGGCGCTCGTGCACCACTTCTTCCGGTCCAAGGAAGGGGTGTTCGCCGCCGCCGTCCACGAGGCGGTGCGCCCGATGGAGTTGCTGCCGGTGCTCGCCGGGGATCCCGCCACCTCGGGCGAGCGGCTGCTGACGACGGTCCTCGGCCTGTGGGAGTCGGCCGAGCGGCACGACGCGCTGCTGGCGGTGATCCGGTCAGCGGTCTCGCACGAGACGGCCGCCGGGATCCTGCGGGAATTCCTCGGCCGCGAAGTGCTCGGCCCACTGGCCCAGGCACTGGCCGAGCCACAACGCGCGCTGCGCTCGGCCCTGTTGGGCTCTCAGCTCATCGGTCTGGTCATGGCCCGCTACATCATCCGCGTCGAGCCGCTGGCATCCGCGAGCACGCCGTCGCTGATCGCCGTGTACGCGCCGGTGATCCAGAATTCCCTCACCGGCGACCTGCCACTCCCCCGCACGGCCGACCGTCCGGGCGGCGCGGGCTGAGCCGCGCCCGGCCCGGTCCTTCACCATTCGCCGCGCAGTACACCGGTTCGTGATTCACCATCGCCGCGCGAAGCCTTTACGCGAGCTACGCGATCCGGGCCGGTGATTCGCCGTCACAATGGTGATTTAGCGTCATATCGAGCTGGCCCGGGGCCCGTTGGCCATGCATCGACCGCGCACGAATCTTGGTGTAGCGTCTGCCGCCAAGCAGCGTGTCCTTCAGGGGAAAGGGCCCGAAGAGGAGCCTGCCCCGAACACCTTTGCCGCATTCATCGGCGAATGCACAAAAGGGTAACGGGACAGCTCGACTCCGGGTATCGCCCCAGGTCTTCGCCCTGCGCGTGTCGCAGTCGCGTCGATACGAGGAGTCACAGGATATGGTCACGGTCGCGGCATTCGACAGCCGTAAGAAGGCCCCCGCGCTCAGCGGTGCTTCCCGTCTTCTGCTGGTGCTTTTCTCGGTATTGGTGCTTTTCACGGTGGGGTTGCTCCTGGCGCGCGGCACTTCCGCCGCCGCTCCCATCCCCGGTTCCCCGCTGGACGCGTACGACAAGCAGGTCCCCTACGACATGGGCGTCCACAAGATCGCGCGACTCGCGGCTCTGATCGCGTATGTGCTGATGGTGGCCACCGTCGTCCTCGGTGTGCTGCTGCGGCTGAGATTCCTGCAGCACGCGGTCAACCGGGCCACCTTCTACGGCGCGCACATGACGCTGGCGCTCTCCGCGATGATCTTCGGTGTCGTGCACGGCGCGACCTTTCTCTACCAGCCGGTCTGGCGGATCGGCGGCCGTGAGCTGACCGTGCCGTTCACCGGCGGTGTGCAGCGGCTCCCGGTGGGCTTCGGCATCCTCGGCACCGAACTGGCCATCGCCGTGGGATGTTCGGTGTGGCTCCAGCGCAGACTGGGCTACCACCGCTGGCTGAGGACTCATCAGTTCGCTTATGCGGCCTTCGGGTTGATCTGGCTGCACGTCTTCCTGGTGCACCCGGAGCCGCGCCATCTGAATCTGGTGTCGGTCGGCATCGCCACCGGCGCGGGCACGGTGTTGCTGGCCTTCCTGATCCGCGCCTTCCCGTCCCGCTCCCGGCTCAGACAGCGCACCTACCTCGGCAGGCCGGGAGCCGCCGAATGATCCAGCCGCCTCCCCCGGGCCGTGTCCCCCCGGCGCCCTGGCCACCTGGTCAGGCGCCCGCCGCCCGGCCCACCACGCCGGTCGTCGTCCACCAGGGCCGCCCGCCCGCGCGCACCGCGCCGCCGCTCCCCCAAGCCCCCATCGCCGCCGAGTCGTTCGCGCCCGCCAGGCCCGTACTGGTGCCCGAGGCGGAGCCGGTACGGATCAGCGTCGACAACAACCGGTGCCACATCTACGGCATCTGCCAGCAGGAGGCGCCCGAGGTCTTCCGGATCGCCGAGAGCGGTTCGCTGCACTACACGCGCAGCGTGCCCGCCGACTACGCGGCCAAGGCCCGCCAGGCGGTGCGGTGTTGCCCGATGCAGGCCATCACCGTCCACGGCGGGCAGAGCCCGTCCGGCGGTCCCGCCGCGATCGCGCGGCGGGCGGCGAGGCCGCTGCGCAGCGGCTCCGCGGCGCGGGCGAGCCTGCGGCGGATCGTCGTCGCGGGCGCCGGGCTCGCCGGGCTGAGCGCCGCGACCCGACTCAGGGAGCGCGGCTTCGACGGGGAGTTGGTGATGGTCGGCGAGGAGCCGCACCGGCCGTACAGCCGTCCGCCGCTGTCCAAGCAGTATCTGTCGGGCCGGCTCGCCGAGCAGCAGTTGCCCTTCCGGGCGGACGCGGCGCTGGACGCGCACTGGCTGCTCGACACCCGGATGACGGGGCTGGACCTGGCGAAGTCCGCGATCGAACTGCGCGGCGGGGAGTATCTGCCGTTCGACGGGCTGGTGGTGGCGACCGGTGTGGACGCCAAGCGGCTGCCCGAGGCGCCGGTGTTCAGCGACCGGGTCCGTACCGTCCGCACGATCGAGGACGCGGCGGCGATACGCCGGGCGATGCACGCGGCGCGCGCCCGTCGGGTGGTGATCCTCGGCGGCGGCTTCATCGGCTGCGAACTCGCCTGCACCGCGCGGGAGAACGGGATGGACGTGACGCTCGTCGTCCACAGCGCGCCGCTGCTGCGCCGGGTGCTCGGCGCCAGGGTCGGCGCGGTGGTCGGCTCGCTCCAGCGCCGCGCGGGTGTCGACGTCCGCCTCGGCACGAAGATCACCGACTGGCAGGACCACGGCGACGGGCTGCGGCTGCGGCTCGACGACGGCGCGGTCCTCGACTGCGACTTCGTGGTGCTCGGTCTCGGCGGCCAGCCCCGTACCGAGTGGCTGCGGGGCAGCGGTCTGGAGATCTCCGACGGCGTGCTCTGCGGGCCGACCTGCCACGCGGTGGACGAGTGGGGCAGGACCACGCCGCATGTGGTGGCGGCCGGGGACGTGGCCCGCTGGCCGAACCCGCGGTTCGACACCGAGCCGCGCCGGGTCGAACACCTCATCCACGCCGTGGAGATGGGGCAGCACGCCGCCGACTCGTTGCTGCGCGGCCCCGGACGCGCGGCGCGCTTCACTCCGGTGCCGCGCTTCTGGTCGGAGCAGCACGGCATCCGGATCCAGGCGGTGGGCATCCCCGCGCTCGGCACGGACACCGAGGTCATGGCGGGCTCGATGCGCTCCGACCGCTTCCTCGTCCGCTACTCCCGGCAGACCGCGTACGGTCCGCAGATCGTGGCGGCCGTCGCCTTTGACATGCCGCTGGAACTCCTGCGCTACCGCGACCAGATCGGCCGCACCCTGCCCCATACCCGGCCCACCGGCGGGAGGGGGCGCCGATGAGCCGTCGCGGCGTCAACCGCAGGAGTCGTTCCGGGCTGCTGCTGTCCGGCGGGATGCTGTCGTGGCTGCTCAGCGTCCCCGCCCGGCTGCACCTGCGCTGGCTGATGATCCTGCTCGTGACGGCGGCGGCGATGGCGGCGTACGGCAGGGTGCTGATCACCGCGGCGCCGATGCCGCCCAGCAAACCGCCGGGCGTCCGCTCGGGTTCCCCCGCGTCCCCCACCTACTCACTGCCGCCCGCGACCTCCAGCCCACCGGACGTGCACTGAGCCGGCGCCGGCGCGGACCGACCCCCGCCGTCCCCGTCAGGACGGCGGGTTGCCCGTCGCGCCCGCGGTGAAGGGGGTGACCACGAACTCGTTGTCGCAGTTGGTGATCTTCCCCGGGAAGACCAGCGACGCCCTGCTGCCCGGCGGGTAGATCCGCAGGCTCGTGGAGGTCGGCAGGCAGGTCCCCTGCTGGTTGACGGTGTGGATGGTGTCGCTCGCGGACTCGCCGGGCCGCAGCACGACGGGCCCGTGCGGGAGATTCTGGTACGTGGCGGGGGCGCCGATCTGCTTGCCGTTCGCGTCCAGCAGCGACAGGCCGGGGAAGCCGGTGACATGGCAGACCGTATCGCTGTGGTTGGTGAGCAGCAGGTAGCGGTAGAGGTTGCCCGCGCCCGCGTCGCCGTCGCCGAGGGAGGCGGTGAGCTGCGCGGCCGTGCACAGCGGTGTGGCGGCGGAGTCGGTGCCGGTGCCGGTGCTGGTCGGCGAGGTGGGCGGGGTGGTCCCTGGCGGCTCGGACGTGACGGTCGTACCGTCGCCCGGGCCCTTGGTGGGCGTGGTCCGCGTCGGGGTGGGCGCGGGCGGCGGCACGACGGGCGGGGTCGTCGGTCCGGGGGCCGTGGTGACGGGCCCGCTGCTGTTGGCCGGTGTGGGGACGACCTCCTGCGAGTCGTCCCTGTTGAGCGCGCCGGCCACGTAGAAGGCACCGGTGATGACGGCGGCGGCGAGCGTGCCGCCGACCATCGCGCGGGAGCGGCGGCGCCTGGCCGCGCGGCGGCGGATCAGCTCGAACGAGCCCGCGGGCGGCGGCAGATAGACCGCGGGCGGGCGCAGCAGCGGCTCCAGCGGGTCGAAGGGCTCCCCGCCGGGACCGTCGTCAGACAGTCCGGTCATGGTGTTCCCCCAGCCTGGCGCGCAGCAGTTCGCGGGCCGCGTGCAGGTCGGCCTTGACCGTGCCCTCGTTCCGGCCGAGCAGCGCGGCCACCTGCTGTACGGGCAGGTCCGCGTAGTAGTACAGCAGTGCCGGGTCGCGCAGTCGCTCCGGGAGGGACTGGACGAGCATGCGCACCGAGGGGTCGCTGCTGTCCTGCTGCTCCTTCACGGCTTCCTCCGTGGTGAATCGGCGCATGGCGCGGCGCTCCCGCTCCAGTCTGCGCCAGTGGTCCCTGACCAGGTTGGCCGCGGTCACATAGAGGTATCCGCTGGGCTCCTCGACCTTGGTCCAGCGCGCCCACAGCCGGGTGAAGGCCTCGGACGCGATCTCGTGCGCGGTCCCGTCGTCGTCCACCAGACGGCGGCACCAGCCCGCCAGGCGCGGATAGACGGCCTCGAACAGCTCGGCGGCCGCGCGCTCTTGGGACCGGATGGCCGCTCTCCTCACTCGTCGTCCTCGTGGTGATCGTCGTCTGCCCCGGTGGCGCCGGGGCAGACCTCCCGGGCCGCCCGGCGCCGCCCGCCCCGCGCCGGCCCCGGATCGGGGCCGGTGCCGGTGACGTACGCGCGGACCAGGTCCGGTGCGTACGAGCGGTGGGCGTCCGGACGGCGGACGGGTGCGGGGTCCTGTTCAGGTTCCCGCTCCCGACGACAGGGACGCGTAGACGATCACGTTGTCCTGATAGCCGCTCCCGGTGATCCGGGTGCCGCCACAGGTGATGAGACGCAGAGCGGGGTGGTCGACGTTCCCGTACACGCGGTCCGTCGGAAATCGCGCTTTGGCGACCGTCTGGACGGAGTCGACGGTGAAGGCGGCCGTGGCGCCGTCCTTGAGGCCGATCTCGATCCGGTCGCCGGCGGCGAGCTCGGACAGGTGGCGGAAGACGCCGTCGCCGTACTGTCCGACCGTGACGTGGCCGAGGATCACCGAGGGTCCTGTGACGCCGGGCGTCGGCGAGCCGCTGTACCAGCCCGCGGGCGAGCGCGCCTCGATCGGCGGTACGGCCACGGTGCCGTCGGAGTTGAGCCCCAGTGACATCACCGGGGTGTCGACGCCGATGGCCGCGATCCGCAGCCGGACCGGGACCGAGCGGGCCAGCGGTACGGCCCCGGTGGTCGCCGGGGTCGTGCCGCCGGACGACGGCGTCGAGGTCGCGGACGCCGAGGCGGACGGTGTCCGCTCCGTCCCGCCCGGGGTGGCCCGAGCGGGCGGGTCGGACTGGCAGCCGCTCAGCAGCACCAGTACGGCGGCGGCGAGCACGCACCAGGCCCGTACCGGGACGGAACGGCTGAGGGAGGTGACGGTCGGCAACGGTCAGTCCTGTGCCCGGCCGTGCGACCTGCGGCGCATCCCGGTGACCAGGCCGAGGGCGCCGACGGCCAGCACACCGGCGCCGGCCAGCGCGAGGGTGTCCTGGTCGTGGGTGCCCGAGGAGTGCGCGGTCTCGGCGAGGCCGGTGTCGGGGGCACCGCTGGGTACGGCGGTGACCTGCGAGCCGGAGCCGGAGGACGTGGTGGTGGGCGTCGGCGCGGGCGCGGAGTTGGAGGGGTTGCCGCCGGTGCCCGCGACGAGCGGGGTGACGGAGAACTGGTTGTCGCAGTTGGTGATCTTCCCCGCGAAGACCAGCGACGCCTTGTTCCCCGGCGGGTAGATTCGCAGGCTCGTGGAGGTCGGCAGGCAGGTGCCCTGGTGGTTGATGGTGTGGATGGTGTCGCTCACCTTGCCGCCGGGGCGCAGCACGACCGCCGCGTAGCCGTTGTGCTCGCGGGTGGCGGGCGCGCCTATCTGCTTGCCGCTCGCGTCGAGCAGCGACAGGCCGGGGAATCCGGTGAGGTGACAGGTGGTGCCGCTGTGGTTGGTCAGCACCAGGTAGCGGTAGAGGTTGCCCGCTCCGGCGTCCTCACCGCCGAGGGACGCGGTGAGCTGGGAGGTGGCGCACATCGGAGTGCTCGATGTGTCGCTCGCGGGGGCGACGGCGGTCGCCGGGGACGCTCCGAGTACGGCGAAACTGGCCGCGGTCGAGAACGCGGCGGCGCCGACGGCGAGTGAACTCATGCGCATGTCCGGTCTTCCCTTCTCCCCTCGGCTGCCGCGCTCCGGAACGAGCGCCGGCCGGGCCGTAAGGGGATTCGCAGGGGAGAGACGACGCGGGGTGGGGCCGGGTTGTAAAGAGATTGCCAAATCAATCGAGCGGCGAGCGGCGGCACTTCGCGCACGGGGTTTCCCGCGCCGCCTCCCGGCGGGTCCAACGGCGGGCCTGGCAGGATCGGTTGCCATGGGCGCGCATCAGTGGGGCACGCACGCGGTGACGTTCGCGGCCGGCGGCGTGACCAAGCGGTTCCCGGCCACCGCCCACGAGCGCGCCGTGCGCGAGTGGCGGGCGTTGACGCTGCTCGACCGGCACGCGCCGGGGCTGGCGCCGCGGCCGTACTCCTGCGACCTGGGCGACGCGGGGCCGGTGGTCTCGATGTCCCTGCTGCCCGGAGTGCCGCTCCGGGGCGCGCCGTTGGACGGCGAGCGGCTGACGCGTCTCGCGCGGACGGTGAACGCGCTGCACAGCGCGCTGCCCGCCGACGTCCTCGCGCGGGTGCCCGTACGGCCGGAAGGCCCGGCCGAACTCGGCGCGCGGCTGCGCGGTTGGGCGCCGCGGGTGCGGGGACGGGTGGACGCGGCCGTGGAGGGCGCTGTCGACGCGGGCCTCGCCTGGCTGGAGGCGTCGGGCCTGGACCGTACGGAACAGACCGCCGTGCCCGCGGTCTTCGGCCCCGGTGACGGCAATCTCGCCAACTACCTCTGGGACGGCTCGCGTGTGCGGGTCGTGGACTTCGAGGACTCCGGCCGCAGCGACCGCGCCTATGAACTGGCGGAGATCACCGAGCATGTGGCGAGCTGGGTGGAACACCCGCTGGACGTCACGGCGTTCCTGTCGCACGTCGAGCTGACGGCGGCGGAGACCGTACGGCTGCGGGACTGCCGACGGCTGATCGCGCTGGTGTGGCTGTTCCTGCTGTCCTTCGAGGACCTGGCCTCGGGAGATCCCGCCGCCCGGCGCAATCCGCCGGGTACGGCGCGGCGGCAGGCGGGCCGTCTGCTGGCCCTGCTCGGCTGACCGGCCGTACGCCCTCGCGTGGACGGTCCGCCGAGCGCGGTCTCACGGCCGCGGCCACTGCCGCCCTTCGCGGGACTCGATGCTGCGGTTGAAGCGGGTGAGCATGTCGCTGAGGAGTTCCACGTCCTGCGGCGACCAGTCGGTCAGGACGCTGTCGATGCCCGCGATGTAGAACGCGCGGTCGGCCGCGAGCCGTTTGGCGCCCTCTTCGGTGATGCGGAGCTTGCGGGCGAGGCCGCCGTCGGGGTCGGGGACGCGCTCGGCGAGGTCGGCCCTCAGGAGGGCGGCGGTCTGCCGGTTGACCGTCGAGGTGTCGAGTGCGAAGGCGTCGGCGAGCTGTCCGATGGACATCGGGCCCTCCGAGTCGAGGCGCGCGAGCAGCAGATACGCGGACTTGTCCAGCCGCTCGGCCGAGCTGTCCCGGCGCGTCAGCACATGGTGGCGGGCCACCAGCATCAGTTCCCGCTCCAGCCGCTCCAGCACACCGCCTCCGCATGACGTATGGACGCACGACGTGGGACGTACGAACCGGGGGCGCGCGCCGTGACGTCCGTGCTCCCGCCTCCCGAGAGTACCCACGACCTGGGCAATGTGCATGACGCACATCCTATGTATCATGCACATCTCCCTGCCCACGTCGTCCACGGCCCGCGGCCCGACGACCCCCACCGAAGGCGACGACATGTCCGACTCAGCAAGCGGCACCGGCATACCGGCAGCCGGTCACACCGCCGGTGTCCACCGGCCCGCGAGTGGCGCGGTCGTCGCCGTGCTGGCCTTCGCGGGCATCGTGGTCGCCCTCATGCAGACGCTGGTCGTCCCGCTGCTGCCCGAACTGCCCGGCCTGCTGCACGCCTCGGCCTCCGACACCTCATGGGTGATCACCGCGACCCTGCTCGCCGGAGCAGTCGCCACCCCGGTCACCGGACGGCTCGGCGACATGTACGGCAAGCGCCGCGTCCTGCTGCTCAGTCTCGGTCTGCTGGTCGTCGGCTCGCTGGTCTGCGCCTTCACCTCGTCGCTGGTCCCGATGGTCGTGGGCCGGGCGCTCCAGGGCGGCGCGACGGGCGTCATCCCGCTGGGCATCAGCATCATGCGCGACGAACTGCCCGCGGAACGGCTCGGTTCCGCGATGGCGCTGATGAGCTCGTCGCTGGGCATCGGCGGCGCGCTCGGCCTGCCCAGCGCCGCGCTGATCGCGCAGCACGCCGACTGGCACGCGCTGTTCTACACCTCCGCGGGGCTCGGCGTGGCGGCGATGGCGCTGGTCCTGTTCCTCGTGCCGGAGTCCCCGGTGCGCACGCCGAGCCGGTTCGACGTGCCGGGCGCGATCGGGCTGTCCGTGGGCCTGGTCTGCCTGCTGCTGGCGATCTCCAAGGGCGGCGACTGGGGCTGGGCCTCGGGCACCACGCTGGGACTGGTGGCCGCGGCCGTCGTCGTACTCGTCGGCTGGGGCATGTTCGAACTGCGCACCACCGCGCCGCTGGTGGATCTGCGCACGACGGCCAGGCCGCAGGTGCTGCTCACCAACATCGCCTCCGTCATGGCCGGATTCTCGCTCTTCGCGATGTCGCTGGTCCTGCCCCAGCTCCTCCAGCTCCCCGAGGAGACGGGGTACGGGCTCGGCCGGTCCATGCTCGTGGCCGGTCTGTGCCTGGCCCCGTCCGGGCTGGTGATGATGGCCGTGTCGCCGCTGTCGGCGCGGATCTCGGCGGCCCGCGGCCCGCGCGTGTCCCTGATGATCGGCATGGCCGTCGTCGCGGTCGGCTACGGGCTCGGCCTGTTCCTCACCCACGCCGTGTGGCAGGTGGTGGTCGTCGCCTCCGTCATCGGCTGCGGGATCGCCCTCGCCTACGCGGCCATGCCCGCGCTCATCATGGGCGCGGTGCCGCTGGCGGAGACCGCCGCCGCCAACGGGCTCAACACCCTGATGCGGTCCATCGGCACCTCGTCGTCCAGCGCGGTCGTCGGCGTGATCCTCGCCCACATGACCACCTCGTACCACGGCGCGCCGCTGCCCTCGCTCAGCGGCTTCCGGGTGGCGTTCGCCGTCGCCTGCGGCGCGGCCGTCGCGGCGCTGTTCATCGCCGCGTTCATCCCGGCGCGGCACGTGCGCGCCACGGGCGGCGGTGCGGCGAAGGTCCCGGCACCGGCGCCGGCGGACGAGCCGGTCTGAGCGGTCCTCGGCCGTACCCGGTCCGAAGATCCCAGAAGGTCACACTAGGTCCCAGTAGGTCCCAGAAGCTCAACGTGAGGTCGACCTTCAGGGCAGGATCACTGCGCGGCCGTTGATCTTCCCGGCGTGCAGCCGCTCGTAGGCGAGCGGAGCGTCGTCCAGGGAGTACGTCTCGACGTGGACCTCGACCGCGCCGGAGCGGGCGAGGTCGAGCACCTCGATCAGCTCGGCGCGCGAGCCCCAGTAGGGGGCGCGGACGGCCGCGTCGTAGGCGACGGTGCCGAAGCCGACCGTGGCGCTGCCGCCGCCGATGCCGACGATCGTCACGTCGGACTCGACGGCGGCGCACGCGGTGGCGGTGGCGACCGTGGGGGCGGCTCCCACGAAGTCGAAGACGGCCTGGGCGCCGACGCCGTCGGTCAGCGCGCGGACCCGGTCGGCCGCGTCGGCGTCGGACAGGACGGTCTCGTGGGCACCGACCGCGCGCGCCAGCTCCAGCTTCTCCTCGCTGACGTCGAGGGCGATGACGCGGGCCGGGCTGAGCACGCGCAGCAACTGCACGGCGACGTGGCCGAGGCCGCCGGTGCCGATGACGACGGCGGTGCTGCCGGGGACCAGCTTCGGCAGCGAGGTCTTGATCGCGTGGTACGGCGTGAGGCCCGCGTCGGTCAGCGGCACCGAGGCGACGGGGTCGAGGCCACCGAGCGGCACCAGGTGCCGGGGGTCGTCGACGATCATGTACTCGGCGATGGCGCCGGGCGCGCCGAGGCCGGGCGGGCGGATGCCCAGCTCCTCGGCGCGCAGACAGTAGTTCTCCTTGCCCTGCGCGCACATCAGGCAGCCGCCGCAGCCCCACGGGCCGTAGACGGCGACCGACTCGCCCGGCTCCAGCCCGCCGACGCCCTCGCCGAGCGCGGCGACGGTGCCCGCGCCCTCGTGGCCGAGGGTGAGCGGCAGCGCGAAGGGCAGGGCCTCGGCGGGCCAGCTCATGACGGCGATGTCGGAGTGGCACACCCCGGCCGCCGTGACCTTGAGCAGCACCTGGCCGGGGCCCGGCTCGGGGCGCGGGACGGTCACCACTTCGGGGGCGGCGCCCACGGTGCGGTACTGAACCGCCTTCATCTCGGCCTGCGGCTCCGCTGTCGTCCCGGCCCGAGTCGTGGCCGTCGTCCCTTCAGGGCTTGCTGATGTCGACATTCGGTGACCTCTCTCCGGCTCTCGCTCCCCCGCTTCTGCTCCCGGTCCCGCCGCCGGGACCCCGCTCCCGGCTCTTCGATTTTCCCCCGGTCCCGCCCGCCCCGCTCAGCGAACGCGGAAGGCCCCCGGCGGGTCGCCGGGGGCCTTCGGGCCTACGAGGTCGCTGGTGGGGTGCTTACGCGACGGTGCCGGATGCGGAGATGACGACCTTGGCGGAGGGCGTGCCGCTGCGCGAGCCCTTGCCCTCGATCTGCTTGACCAGTTCCTCGCCCTCGACGACCTCGCCGAAGACGACGTGCTTGCCGTCGAGCCAGTCGGTGACCACGGTGGTGACGAAGAACTGCGAGCCGTTGGAGTTCGGCCCGGCGTTCGCCATCGACAGCAGGAACGGGCGGTCGTGCTTGAGCTTGAAGTTCTCGTCCGCGAACTTGTTGCCGTAGATGCTCTTGCCGCCGCGGCCGTCGCCGCTGGTGAAGTCGCCGCCCTGGAGCATGAAGGACGGGATGATCCGGTGGAACGCCGAGCCCGCGTAGCCGAAGCCGTGCTCGCCGGTGGCCAGCTCACGGAAGTTCCGCGCCGTCTCGGGCACGACGTCGTCGAAGAGACGGAAGACGATCCGACCGGCCGGAGCGCCGTCAATGGAGATGTCGAAGTACACGTTGTCCATGGGCACCATCCTTGCATCCCCAGTGGGAGACGCCGCGCCCAGAGCGGCCCAACACGGCAGATCTGCAGGTCACAGCCGTACCGGAGGTGCCCCAGGGCCTCCGGGGGCGTCCGGGCGCCCTCGGAAGGCCGACCGGGTCAACCTCGTCGCCTTGCCCGTGCGACCGGTGGCAAACTGCGCGGGTCCCAACTGTGGCGGATGCGTTTCGGTCATGGCACGTCGGCAAGACGCCCCGTTGACGACAGACCTGGGAAAAACGTCCGCAGGTGTCACCGCGCACCGCGGGCGACCTCCCCGGACCGTCGCCGTCCGTTGCGACCCGATGTCGAATTCCTGGAGATCAGATGGCCGCTGACAGGCCGCCGCCGGGTGGTGGGCAGCGCTCCACGCAAACGCCCCCCACCGGTATGCGAGCGCTTCGGGCCCCCTTCACGGCCGCCGCCGTACGCGCTCTGGTGCGGGAGACCGTGGCGGCCGACCCCGAGCCGTGCGATCCCAGAGCCATGGGCGACGCGGTGCTCGCCACCTCGGAACTCGCCACCAACGCCATCGTGCACGGCGGCGGTATCACCCACTGCCAGGCCCGCCTCGTGCCGCTCGGCGTCGAGGTGAGCATCGACGACCTGAGCCCCGCGCTCCCCCGCCTCACCGAACGCCCGCCGGGCACCGAAGCCCCTTACGTGGGCGGCGGATTCGGCTGGCGTCTGATCCAGCAGCTCGCCCTGCGGGTGACCGTCACCCCGCACGACCCCGCGCCCGACGGCACCCCGCGCGGCAAGCGGATCACCCTCATCCTGCCGCTGTACTGAACCCGGCGCGCGCGGCGGCCTACACCTCCGCCGCAGCGCGCACGACTCGCCCCAGGTGGGCCCTGCCACGGCGCGTGGCCGGTGCCACGCTGGTCGTACCGGTACACCGGCGCCAGGTCCGTCACCATGGCGGCCTAACCCCGCCCGGATAGTCCGGCAGCCCAGGACCGCCGTGGAGCATCACCACGGGCGTCCGCCGCGAGGTGTCCCCCAGCGCCGTCCACCGCGGCCGCGCCCCGTCCGTCATCGACACCAGGCCGCGCGTCTCGATCAAGGTCACGACGCAGAGGCTATCGGTGTCCCTGACGGTTCACCGAAGGGTGAGAGAACGACGGCGCCCGCCGGGACCCTTGACCTTGACCGGAGGTGAAGGTCGACAGTGCCGGTGGAGACCAGCCGACGAGCGGAGCCCACGCGGCTCCGGCGGGAACCGGACGAGAGGACCCACCCATGGACGACGACGCCCTCGTGGCGGAGCAGATGGCGTACTACCGGGCGCGGGCGGGCGAGTACGACCGGACCTACGCGCAGTACAAAGAGCTGCGGGACCTGCTGGAGGTGGTCGACGAACTCCCCATCACCGGGGACGTGCTGGAGTTGGCCTGCGGGACGGGCCAGTGGACCCCGAGGCTCGCGGCGCGGGCGCGGTCGGTGACGGCGGTCGACGCGGCGGCCGAGGTGCTGGCCATCGCCCGTACCCGTACCGCGTCCTCCACCGTCCGGTTCGTCGAGGCCGACGTGTTCGCGTGGCAGCCGCCGCGCCGCTACGACACGGTCTTCTTCGCCTTCTGGCTCTCCCACGTCCCGCCCGCCCGGCTGCCCGGGTTCTGGGACACCGTCGCCGCCGCGCTCGCCCCGGGCGGCAGGGCCGTCTTCGTCGACGACGGCCCGGGCGCGGCGACGTACGAGGACGTCCTCACCGGCCATGCGACCCCGGCGGCGCTGCGCAGGACCGACGACGGCGGTCGGTACCGCATCGTCAAGGTGTTCCACGACGCCCGGACGCTCACCGACGACCTCACCGCGCTGAAGTGGTCGGTCAGCGTCCGCACCAGGGCCGGGTTCCTCGTCGGCGTCGCGGAACCGCCGCCCGGCGCGGGCCCCGCACCGACGGCGTAAACGGCGTGACCGGTGGTCGGGCGGGCGCGAGACTGGCCGCATGACCGTTACGGATGCCAAGACCGACCTGCGCTTCTACCTCCAGTCCGCGCGCGACGCCCTGCTGTGGAAGCTGGAAGGGCTCTCGGAGTACGAAGTGCGCCGCCCGATGACGCCGACCGGCACGAATCTGCTGGGCCTGGTGAAGCATGTGGCCAGCGTGGAGTTCGGCTACCTCGGCGACACCTTCGGGCGGCCGTCGGGCGAGCCGTTGCCCTGGCTCGACGCGGGGGCCGAGGCGAACGCGGACATGTGGGCCGCCGCCGACGAGTCACGCGAGTACATCGTGGGCCTCTACCACCGGGCGTGGGCCCAGGCGGACGCGACGATCGACGCGCTGGCCCTGGACGCGACCGGCCGGGTGCCGTGGTGGCCCGACGGCCGGGACGAGGTGACGTTGCATCACGCCGTGGTGCGGGTGATCTCCGATACCCACCGGCACGCGGGGCACGCGGACATCCTGCGCGAACTCACCGACGGCGCGGTGGGCATGAACGAGAACAACGGCAGCCTGCCGCCGGGCGAAGCGGCCTGGTGGGAGAACCACCGTGACCGCCTGGAGCGGGCGGCCCGGGAGGCCGACGCGTGAGGCCGTAGGACCGTCGTTCACCGACCGCCCGGCGTGACGGCACGCGCGCGGCCTCAGTCGGCCGCGACCGCCTCCGGCAGGTCCACGATGCCGCCGGTGCTGTCCGCGATGGCCAACGCCGGCCGGCACGGGGTCCTCGTCAAGTCGGCCGTCGTGATGGAGCGCCTCGGGCAGACCGACAGCGTCGCGCTGGACAAGACCGGCACGCTCACCGAGGGGACGCCCCGCGTCACCGACATCCGGCCGCTGCCCGGCAGCGGCCTCGAAGCGGACGCCCTGCTCCGGCTCGCCGCGTCGGCCGAGCACCCCAGCGAACACCCGCTGGCCCGCGCGGTGGTGGACGCGGCCCGCGAGCGCGGCCTTCCGCTGTCCGCCGCCGACGGCTTCACCTCGGCCCCCGGCCAGGGCGTCACGGCCACCGTCGACGGCCGCACGGTCCAGGTCGGCTCCCCCGCGCGCCTCCTCCCCCTCGGGACCGGCGAGGCGGCGCGGGGCGGGCTGCGGGACGGGGTGCGCGAGGCGGTGCGGGAGGTGGAGGCCGCCGGGCGTACGGCCGTGGCGGTGCTGCGCGACGGTACGCCGCTGGGAGTGCTGGGCCTCGCGGACCGGCTGCGCCCGGACGCCGCCGCCACCGTCGCCGCCTTCGCCCGTATGACCGACCCCCCTCCGGTCCTGCTGACCGGCGACAACGTACGGGCCGCCCGGCAGTTGGCCGCAGAGGTCGGCATCACCGACGTACGCGCCGGCCTGCTGCCGCAGGACAAGGCAGCGGCCGTACGCGCGTGGGAGGCGCGCGGTCGCAAGGTGCTGGTCGTCGGCGACGGCGTCAACGACGCGCCCGCGCTGGCCGCCGCACACACCGGCGTCGCCATGGGCAGGGCCGGGTCCGACCTCGCGCTGGAGACCGCCGACGCCGTGGTGATCCGCGACGAGTTGGCCACCGTCCCGGCCGTCGTGAAGCTCTCGCGCGCCGCCCACCGTCTGGTGATCCAGAATCTGACGGTCGCCGCGGTGTTCATCGCCGCTCTGGCCGTCTGGGACCTGACCGCCGCTCTCCCGCTCCCCCTCGGGGTCGCGGGCCACGAGGGCTCCACTCTCGTCGTCGCCCTCAACGGGCTCCGGCTGCTGCGCGACACCGCCTGGACCCAGCCGTGAGGCGAGCGGTCCGGCGCGCCTGCTCTGCCGACAGCGGGTGTGTTAGCGTCGCTCGCTCACTTTCACAGAGCGATCAGTGCGGGGGCGTCATGAAGCTTCTCCTTACCGACTCCGGTGTCAAGAACGCCAGCATTCTGGCGGCGCTCCTCGATCTCCTGGGCAAACCGATCGCCGAGGCCAACGCCCTGTGCATTCCCACCGCCGGGTACGGGGGCCCGTACGGCGATCCGGGCGGGCCGTGGCGTTTCATCAGCGGACAGTCCCTTCACCCCATGACCGGGCTGGGCTGGAAGTCGGTCGGCGTACTGGAGCTCACGGCGCTGCCCGGCATCGACAAGGAGCGGTGGGTCTCCTGGGTCCGGGAGACGGACGTCCTGCTGGTGAACGGCGGCGACGCGCTGTACCTGTCTCACTGGATGCGGGAGTCCGGCCTGGCCGACCTGTTCCCCTCGCTGCACGACACGGTCTATGTGGGGCTCAGCGCCGGGAGCATGGTGCTGACTCCCCGCGTCGGGGAGCACTTCGTCGCCTGGCAGCCGCCCACCGGTGACGACCGCGCCCTGGGAGTCGTCGACTTCTCCCTTTTCCCGCACCTCGACAGTCCGGGCTGCCCCGAGAACACCATGGCCGAGGCGGAGCGGTGGGCCGCCGCGCTCAAGGCCCCGGCGTACGCCATCGACAACCAGACCGCCATCAAGGTGACCGACGACGGCGTCGAGATCGTCTCCGAGGGGAACTGGAAGCTGTTCAACGCGGCGCCGTGACCTGCTCGACCGTGAGCACGATCTTGCCCTGGAGGTGTCCGCGGGCGGCCCGTTCGTGCGCCGCCCGCGCGCGGGCGAGCGGGAAGGTGCTGTCGACGGCGACGCGTACCGTGCCCGCGTCGAGCAGGCGTCCCAGTTCGGCGAGTTGCGCGCCGTTCGAGCGGACCTGGGCGGTCGAGACGGTGACGCCCAGCCTCGCGGTCTCCTCGGCGTCGAAGTCCCCGGGAAGCACGGGGAATTGGGCGCCGCCGCGCTTGAGGGTGCGCAGGAACCGCCTGCTGTCGGGGCCGCCGACGGCGTCGAGTACGAGGTCGACGTCGTGCACCAGCTCCTCGGGACGGCTCTTGGTGTAGTCGATGAACCGGTCGGCGCCGAGGTCGCGGAGGAACGCCTCGTGCGCGCCGGACGCCACGGCGGTGACATGCGCGCCCTTCCACTTCGCCAACTGCACGGCGAAGTGCCCCACGCCGCCCGCGGCGCCGTTGACGAGCACCTTGCTGTCGGCGTCGAGCGCCGTCGGGCGGTGCCGCGCCGCCTGGAAGGGCGAGGGGTGGTCGTGTCCTGCCTCGATGAGGAACTGCCACGCCGTGAGCCCGGCCATGGGCGCCCCGGCGGCGTGCACGTGGTCGATGCCGGACGGCTTGCGCGCGAGGTCCGACGCGGGCGCGGCCACGTACTCGGCGTAGGCGCTGCCGTGGAAGCCGGGGAAGCGCAGAAGACCGAAGACCTCGTCGCCCTCGGCGAGGTCGTCCACGTCCGGGGCGACGGCTTGGACGACACCCGACACGTCCGTTCCCGGAACGGCGGGCAGCCTGACGGTCGACTCCGGCTCCCCCGGCACCGAGGTCAGCCCGCCGCGCAGGTACCAGTCCGGAGGATTGACGCCCACCGCGTGGACGCGGACGAGCACCTCGCCCGGTCCCGGCTCGGGGATCGGCACCCGGTCCTCACGCAGCACCTCGGGGCCGCCGTGCTCGTGCAGCCGGATCGCCCGCATCGTGTCTGACGGCATCTTCGTGGGCATCGTAATCTCCTGCCCCCACCGGGGGATACGCTGAACGGATCAGTGGTCCACCTATCCGAACCACTGATCCGAATATATGGACCACTGATCCGGATAGTCAAGAGGGACCCATGCGCGCCGACGCCAGGAAGAACCGCGACCACCTGCTCGACGTCGCGGGTGCCGTCATCGCCGAGCACGGTGTCGACGTCTCGCTGCGCGACATCGCCCGCAGGTCTGACATGGGCCTGGCGACACTGCTCCGGCACTTCCCCACCCGGGAGGCCCTGCTCGAAGCCCTGCTCCACACGAGCTTCCGCGAACTGACGTCGCGGGCGGCCGACTTGGAGACACAGGGGTCACCCGAGGACGCCCTCGTCTCGTGGCTGCGCGACTGCGTCGCCTGGACGACCGAGTACCGGGGTGTGACCGTCCTGATGGCCGCCGCCATCGAGGACACCGAATCCGCGCTCCACGCCTCGTGCGTCACCCTGCGCGCGGCCGGAGCGCGGCTCCTCACCCGCGCCCAGGCCGCGGGCGTGGCACGCGACGACATCGACGGCGCCGACCTGTTCGCCCTCGTCGCCATGCTCGCCTGGCTCGGCGACCAGCCCTCCCTCGCCCCCCGCGCCGACCACCTCTTCGACGTGATCGCGAGCGCGATCCTCACGAGCGCGGACAGCGCCGACACCGGCCGGCAACCACGCCCCCCGGTCCTCGGCTGAGGCCGTCGCGCCGAGGTCCGCGACGGGCTGGTCCGCACGCGTCACCGTCCACGCGGGCTCGGCGATGCCGCCGCACAGGAGCGGGCCGTCAGCGGATCAGCGGCGTCGCCGCGATCGTCGGAGGCGGCCCGGCGCCGTACGGGTCACTTGGACTCCAGGTGTCCCAGGGGGTGGGCGGCGGCGAGGACGGAGCGGGCCGTCTCCCAGTCGGTGTGGTCGTCGCCGGTGATGTGGCGCAGGTAGGCGAGGGTGACCTGCTGGACGAGAGCGACGCGGCCGGGGTCCTCGTCGGTGGTCTCGGCCGACCGGTAGCCGGAGATGCCGCCGAGGAAGTGCTCGCCGCCGCGGACGGTGAGCAGGCTCTTGTCGCCTCGGCTGAGTGTGTAGGGGTCGGTGGTCCACGCCGGACCCCGGGTCGAGAGGGGGAGGTCGTCCTGGTCGCCCGCGACGACGAGTCCGGGGGCGGCGATGTGGGAGAAGTCCTGGTCACGGAGCCAGGGAAGGTGCTCGTGGGCGAAGGGGGTGAGTTCCGCGCCGCCCTTGCCCGCGGTGGCGAGCTGGACGCTGGCCATGACCCGCGGGTCGGACAGGTCTTCGGCGAGGCCGGTGCGCGGGTCCTTGACGCGCAGCCCCACCAGGATGCCCGCGGTCTGACCGCCGAAGGAGTGTCCCGCCGCGACGACACGGCCGTGGTCGGTCCGGCCCGCCAGGCCCGGCACGGACGCCTCCAGCGTTCCGAGTTCGTCCAGGACGCGCTTCATGTCCTGGACGCGGTAGCGCCACAGGTCGGGCGTACGGGGGTCGTCCCCGGCGAGGCCGAAGCGCTTGGAGTCCAGATGGGTGGCCTGGACGGTCACGAAGCCGTGCGCGGCCCAGTGGTCGACCAGCGGCGCGTAGCCGTCCAGGTCGGAACCGAAGCCGTGCGCGAACAGCACGATCGGCAGGCGGGTGCCGGTGACCGGGGCGGAGATCCGTACCCGCAGGTCCGCGCCTCGGTGCGGGGCGGGCAGGACGAGCGGCTTGACCGAGACGGTCGGGGTGGGCGCGGGGCCGGTGAGGCCGGTCGCCGAATACGTGGTCATGCGTGTCTCTTTCGGAGGTGCGGGGGTGCGGAGGTGCGGAGGTGCGGGCGGGCGTGCGGAGGTGCGGAGGTGCGTGCGGGCGGGCGTGCGGTGGCTCGGGAAGCGGGGCCCTCCGGGAGAAAACTCCGGGAGAAGGGCGCATTGGTTACGCTAAAACCTGACGTTGACGTCAAAGGCAAGTGGCTGTGACGCGGATCGCAGAGACGTGGAGTGGGACATGCGCATCGGGGAACTGGCTCGTCGCACGGGCGTCAGTACCAGGGCGCTGCGGTATTACGAGGAGCAGGATCTGCTGGTCTCCGAACGCAGCGACAGCGGCCAGCGCCACTACGCGGAGGCCGCGGTCGACCGGATCAATCTGATCCGGGAGCTGTACGCGGCCGGTCTGTCCAGTAAGACCATCGCCGCGCTCACGCCCTGCGTCATCGACGGCCGGGCCACGCCCGAGCTTCTGGATCGCCTCACGGTCGAGCGTGATCAGATCGACCGGCACATCGCGGATCTGACACACACCCGCGACCGGCTCGACTCGGTCATCGCCGGTGCCTCCGTGAACCTGCGCACCGGCGCGTCCTGCCGACAGGACACGTCCGGCTAACGGTGTCGCGCCGGTCCCGCGGTGGCCCTCTTCATCACCCCATCGCCCGCCGACTGACAAGCGGCCTGGTGCGATTCCAGGGTGCGACGGGGGCACCCACGCGCCACGCGGACGACCGCGCAGAGTGCCCGCCCCGCCACCCAGGGTGCCGCCACGTTGGCGCAATGTCGCTGTCGTAATTCCCCTGCATGGTTGGTGCATGGTCCGGCGCGAAGATCGCCGGGACCCACTCTGACTAGGGGGATACGCAGTGACGTTCAGCCGCAGACAACTGCTCGGTACCGGAGGCAGCCTGGCCCTGACCGGTGCGCTGGCCGCCGCCTGCGGGTCGAACAGCGGCCGGGACGACGGAGGCGGCAAGGGCGGCAAGGGCGGCAAGGTCACCTTGCAGCAGTGGTACCACCAGTACGGCGAGGCGGGTACGGAGCAGGCGGTGCGCCGGTACGCCGACGCGTACACCGCGGCGAACGTCAAGGTGCAGTGGCGGCCCGGCGACTACGACCAGCAGACCGCCGCGGCGCTGCTCACCTCGTCGGGACCGGACGTCTTCGAGGGCGGCCCGACGCTGGACCAGATCCAGGGCGGTCAAGTGGTGGACGTCACCGACCTGGTCGGCCCGGTGAAGGCCGACTTCAACCCGGCCGTGGTGACGACGTACGGGGACAGGATCTGGGGTGTCCCGCAGGTCATCGACATGCAGCTCCTGTACTACCGCAAGAGCCTGCTCACTGCCGCGAACATCGCGCCGCCGACCACGCTCGACGAACTGGTCGACGCGGCGGCGAAGTTGACCACCAAGAAGGTCAAGGGGCTGTTCCTGGGCAACGACGGCGGCGCCGGGGTGCTCGGCGGTACACCGCTCTACGCCGCCGGGCTCAGCCTGGTGACCCCGGAGGGCACCGTCGGCTTCGACGACCCGGCCGCCGCCCGCACCCTGGCCAAGTTCCACCGGCTCTACGCCGACAAGTCGCTGCTGTTGGGCGCGCCGACCGACTGGTCCGACCCCTCGGCGTTCATCCAGGGGCTCACCGCGCTCCAGTGGTCCGGACTCTGGGCGCTGCCCGCGGTCAAGAAGGCCCTGGGGGACGACTTCGGGGTGCTGCCGTTCCCGAAGGACGGCGCGGCGGGCAAGCCCACGGTGCCGGTCGGCGCGTACAGCTCGGCCGTCAACTCCCGCAGCAAGCACCAAGCCGAGGCCAAGGCGTACATCAAGTGGCTGTGGATCGACAGGACCGAGTACCAGGAGGACTTCGCGCTCTCCTACGGCTTCCACATCCCGGCCCGGATCTCGCTGGCGAAGAAGGCGGCCAAACTGCGGGAGGGCGCGGCGGCCGACGCCGTCTCGTACGCCACCGACCACGGCTTCTCGCAGCCGCTGTTGTGGACACCGGCCAGCCAGACCGCGTACCAGGACGCGCTGAGCCGCATCATCAAGGACGGCGCGAACCCCGACACGGAGCTCAAGTCGGTGGTGCGCAAGACCAGTTCCGAATTGCAGCGGGTCCGGAAGAAGTCGTGAGACACCGCACGCTGTGGTTCTGGGTCTTCGTCGGACCATTCGCCGCCGGGCTCGCCCTGTTCACGTACGTGCCGCTGTTGTGGAGCGTCTATCTGAGCTTCTTCGACGCGCACAACACGGTGTCCCCGCACCGCTTCGTGGGCCTGGGCAACTACGCGGACGTCCTCGGCGACCAGGCGTTCACCGACAGCCTGCGCACCTTCGGGGTGTTCGCGCTGTTCATCGTGCCCGCCACCTACGCGCTCTCGCTCGCCCTGGCGCTGATGGTGAACCGGCTCCGGTACGCGCAGGCGTTCTTCCGTTCGGTGTTCTTCCTGCCGGCCGCCTGCTCCTATGTGGTGGCGGCGCTGATCTGGAAACTGTCGATCTTCAACGGTGTGCGGTTCGGCCTGGCGAACACCGTCCTGGGCTGGTTCGGCGCCGACCAGACGGCGTGGCTGTCCACCACCCACCCGCCGTGGTACTGGCTGGTGATCGTGACCGTACGGCTGTGGTTGCAGGCCGGGTTCTACATGATCCTCTTCCTCGCCGGACTCCAGCGCATCCCCGCGCAGTTGTACGAGGCGGCGGCGGTGGACGGCGCGCGGCCCGGCTGGCAGGTCTTCCGCCACATCACGTTGCCCCAACTGCGGGCCACCTCGGTGGCGGTGGCGCTGCTGCTGGTCATCAACGCCTTCCAGGCGTTCGACGAGTTCTACAACCTGCTCAGCGATTCCCGCGGCTATCCGCCGTACGCCCGGCCGCCGTTGGTGTACCTGTACACCACCGCGCTCGGGCGGGGGCAGAACCTGGGCGTGGGCAGCGCGGGCGCCGTCGTCCTCGCGCTGATCATCGCGGTGGTCACCGTCGTCCAGGCCCGCTGGTTCGGGCTCGGCAGGAGGGAGGACTGACATGGAGCAGGCCCTGCTCAGATTCGGGCGCGCGGTGCGCCTGGTGCTGCTCGTGGTACTCGCGCTGCTGTTCCTGATCCCGTTCTACCTGCTGGTGCGCAACGGCCTGTCGGCCGAGCAGGACATCACCTCGCCGGACTGGACGTTCTTCCCCACCCACCTCCAGTGGTCCAACATCCGCGAGCTGTTCGACGACCCGGCGGTGCCGATGGCCCGGTCGCTGCTCAACTCGGCCATGATCGCGGTCACCACGACGGTGGGCACGGTGGTGCTGGCGTCGCTGGCGGGATACGGGCTGGCCCGTATCCCGTACCGCTGGTCCAACCAGGTGTTCTACGCGATCCTCGGCACGCTGATGGTGCCCGCCGCGGTCACCTTCGTGCCGAGCTTCGTGCTGGTGTCCTCGCTCGGCTGGATCTCCACGCTGCGCGGCCTGATCATCCCGACGATCTTCTCGGCGTTCGCCTGCTTCATCTTCCGGCAGTACTTCCTGGGCTTTCCCGGTGAGTTGGAGGACGCGGCGAAGGTCGACGGACTCGGCTACTGGCGCACCTATTGGCGGATCGTGGTGCCCAACTCCCGGCCGGTCTTCGCGGCCGTGTCCACGATCGTCTTCATCGGCGCCTGGAACGCCTTCCTGTGGCCTCTGGTCATCGGCCAGGACACGTCCTCCTGGACGGTGCAGGTGGCGCTGTCCACCTTCACCACCGCCCAAGTGGTCAACATCCACGAGCTGTTCGTCGCGGCGGCGGTGTCGATCCTGCCCCTGCTGCTGGTCTTCCTGCTCCTCCAGCGGCACATCGTGGCGGGCATCGAACGCTCCGGCATCGACGACTGAGCCCCCGCCGGGGAGTCGCGGCGGTACGCCCGCGAGCCGGTCAGCGGACGTCGCGGACCGCGGCCAGGCCGCGGTCGTAGAGGTCGAGGATGTCGCCCTCGCCGTCACCCTCGATCCAGGTCGCGGTGGCGGCGTCGAAGCAGCCGAAGGCCGTGGCGAGGACGGCGCGGACCTGTACTCGGTCGGCGCCCGAGGCTGCCAGCCTGGCTTCGAGGAGCGGGAGCAGTTCCTCCTGGCAGCGCACGCGCTTTCCGAGGTAGGCGGCGCGCAGCGAGTCGGTGCGGTGGATCAGGCGGAAGCGCTCCAGAGCCTGTTCGGGACCGGTGTGGACGGAGAGCGCGGCCTTGAGGGCGGCGCGCAGGGTCTGCCAGGCGTCGGCGTCGGCGGGCTGCTCGCGGACGGTCTCCGTCAGGAGGGTGACGAACTGCTCCTGGCTGCCGCCGACGAGGTCTTCCTTGGTGCCGAAGTAGCGGAAGAGGGTGCGCTGCGAGACACCGGCCTCGCGGGCGATCTGCGCGATGGTCGTCTCGTCGTACCCCTGCCGTGTGAACAGCCGCAGGGCGGTGTCGAGGATCTCCCGGGCCGCGAGCTGCCGCGTCCGGTCCCACAGTGTGGGCGCGGCCCGCCCGTCGCCCGTTGTTCCCTGCGTCATGCCATCACCTTAGCGCGGCCTGCCATCGTGGCATTCACACAACATTTGGCAGTCACTGCCACACGGGCGTACGGTGACAATCAGTGGGGCCGTCCACCCGCCCCACGCGTCGACAAGGAGAGCGACCGTGGCAGCGAAGACAGCACTCGTCACCGGCGGCACCAGCGGGATCGGCAAGGCCACCGCGGAACTGCTCCACACGCGCGGCTACCGCGTCATGGTCACCGGCCTCGGCAGCGTCGACAGCTCCGGCCTGCCGCACGACGTGGTCGCCGTCAGGGCCGACGCCGGTTCACTCACCGACATCGACCAGGCGGTGGAGCGGGCGCGCGGGCACCTGGGCTCCCTCGACCTGCTCCATCTCAACGCGGGCATCTCCCGGCCCGGACCGATCGAGTCCACCGACGAGGCCGCCTTCGACGCCCTGTTCGACATCAACGTCAAGGGGAACTTCTTCACCCTGCGAAAGGCGCTCCCGCTGCTGAACGAGGGCGCGTCCGTGGTGTTCACCATCGGCGCGGGCGAGGGGCTCGGCGCGGCCATGACCGCCGCCAAGGGAGCGCTGCTGCCTCTGATGCGCTCGCTCGCCATCGAACTGGCCCCGCGCCGTATCCGGGTCAACGCGGTGAGCCCCGGCCTGATCGACACTCCCGCGTACGGCAAGCTGGGCATCGGCCGGGAGACGGTCGCCGCGTGGGGCGAGGAGGTTCCCCTCGGCCGCGTCGGAGCCCCCGCCGATGTCGCCGAGGCGGTCGCCTTCCTCGCCTCCGACGCCGCCGGTTACATCACGGGCGACAATCTGATCGTCTCCGGCGGCATGGGGATCCACGCCCGCTCCGCCTAGCGGACGGTCCGCCGCAGCGGCCCATCGGTTTGCGACTGGTTCCGACCGCTTGCGATCAGTTTCTGACCTGGGATCGGGCTCCACCGGCGCGCGTCGACGGGGGCGCACTCGGGTTCGCCCTGATCCGCTCTTTCCTCTCCCCCGTGACGCTGGACATACTTGTCATATGTCGACACACCACGACGCGCATAGGGACCCGGTCGTCGGCGACCTCCCGCGCATTGTCACCCCGCACGGCGACCTCGACGCGGACACGCTGGGGCCGTTGCGGCAGGAGCTGACCGAGGCGGCCGAGGCCGGCCGGGTGCTGGTGCTCGACGCCAGCGGGATCACCTTCGCCGATTCCAGCTTCCTCAATCTGTTGCTGAGCATCCACCAGCACGGTGACCTGCGAGTCGCCGCCGTGCCGCCGCAGTTGGCGCGGCTGCTCCGTATCGTCGGCGTGGACCGCGTCCTCAAGGTGTACTCGACGGCGGAGGAGGCACTGCGGGCGACGGCGTGAGCCACCGGGTCCGGATCAGCGGGTGACGGTAAGTCCGGCGCACTCCCAGTGCAGCAGGCTGGTGCGCGCGTCGGGCGGGGTGTGCCCGTACGCGCCCGCGGACACGCTGATGTTCACCACCGGCCAGGCGCGCCAGGCAGGGCCGACGCCGTGGCCGTCGCGGAAGACGACCTCGTCGTCGATGGACCAGCAGACGTCGTCGGCGTCGAAGCGGACCCGGAGTGCGAAGGGGCGGCCCGGCGCGATCACGTCGGCCGCCTCGAACCCGCCGGGGCGTACGTGGTTGGACAGTTCGAGCAGCCGCGGGTTGGTGGGGTGGTACTCGAAGAGGTCGATCTCGCCGTGGCCCGGCTGGGGGCGGCCCGTGTCGCTGTCGCGGCCCCAGGTCCAGATCGCGGGCCAGGCGCCCTGCGGGGCGTGCACCACGCAGGTGGCGGTGAGTTCGTCACCCGGCAGCAGCTCGAAGCCGCCGGGGGCGTACTCGGTCGACACCAGGTCGGTGTGCCAGACGCCGCCCGCCGCCCGCCGGGCGCGGAAGACGCCACCGGCAGTGGGGGCGTAGGCGGGGCCGATCTGGTCGAGTTTGTTGTCGCCGGGATTGCGGCCGCTTTCCGGGTAGGCGGAGGTGCGGCCCGCCGCCCAGGCCGTGCGGTCGGTGAAGGGCGCGTCGAAGACCACGCGCCGGGGGCGCCGGGGCGGCGGCGGACCGTGGGGCGGGGCCTGCGGCGGGTCATGAGGGGTCGGTTGCTGAGGGGGCGGCTGAGCCGCGTCCTGGCCGGTGGTCACGGTGCTCCTGGTGGCTCGGCGAGATCCGGCCGAGAGTTCAGGCGGGCAGCTCGCTCTGTACCCAGTGAAGATCACCGCGCGGCTCGCGAACAGGAGCGTGCGGAAGCGCGGGCGGCGCGTAAACGCGTCAGCCCACGCCCCCGGACCGGGTCAGGCGCTCACGCTCCGAGGGCGACGCGCACCTTGATCCGCTTGCCCACCGGCTCGCGCCGGACGTCGAAGCCCTCGCAGACCGCGAGGATGATCTCCAGGCCGTGCTGGCCGATCCTGCCGGGCTCCGCCGCGCGCGCGAGCGGCATCGACGAGTCGGTGTCCCACACGGTGATCACCAGATCCGTGCCCTGGATCTCCAGGTTCAGCGCGCAGGGACCCGGCGCGAATTTGCACGCGTTGGTCACCAGCTCGCTCACCACGAGTTGCGCGTCGGCGACGACGACCGCGGGGATCGGCTGGGCGCGCCCGCCCGTCACACCGGCCAGGAAGTCGGCGGTGAAGGCGCGGGCCGCCGCGATCGATCCGGTCTCGCCGTCGTACGCGGCTCCCGCCCAGATGTCCTGCCCGGCCTGCTGATGCGGGCCGTTCACGGCCATCGCGCTGGAACGCATGTTCTTGCCCCTGTCCGGTTGTCCGGCACAACCGTCAGGGCTTCTGCCCCACCCCAGTCGCTTCACACCCATCTTTTTTTCGGCTTCTCCTTCTGGGCCGGACGCGGGCCTCGGACGGGCGGCGCGCTCGGGTTACGGGCGGGTGGTGAGCGGGCCGTGAACGGATGTCGCGCGGAGACGGCCGCCCGGCAGGACGGCCGTCTCCGCGCGGCCCGGTGGGCACGGCCGACGGCGTACGGGCGCGACGGCCCGGTCACAGCTCCAGGTCGTTCTCGATCCGCTTCAACTGGTGCCGGGCCATCGCCAGGTTGGCGCGCGACTTGTCCAGCGCCAGGTACAGGAAGAGGCCGTTCTTGCCCCGGCCCTTGAGCAGCCGGATCAGGTGGTACTGCGAGCCCAGGGTGATGAGGATGTCCTCGATCTCGTCCTTGAGGCCGAGCAGTTCCATGGTGCGCGCCTTGGCACGGACGACGTCGGTGTTGCCGGCCGCCGCGACGTTGAGGTCGAGTTCCTTGCCCCCGCCGAGGGTGCCCAGCGCCATTCCGCTGGTGTAGTCGACGAGTGCGACGCCTATGACGCCGTCGATCGAGGTCATCGCGTCCTTGAGGGCGGTTTCGGTGTTGGCCATGATGGCTGGGCTTCCTTCCGGTCGGTTCATGTGCGGTGCTGACGTGGATGCGGTGGATGCGGTCGATGGGGTGGATACGGTCGATGCCGTTGCCGCGTCGGGGGCTGTGGGCGCGCGGTGGCGGGCGCCGCCGGTCCGGGTGGGTCGGGTGGTCATGGTGTGGGGGCGTCCTCCCGTGGCTCGGGGTCGCCGTCGACCAGGTGCGCGATGTGCGCGCCGGAGCGGCGGGCCTCCATGTGCAGCCGGCCCACGTTGACCTGCGGTCCGGCCAGGACGGTGAGCACGCAGGCGGTGCCCGCGGCGTAGATGGCGACGTATCCCTGCTCGCCGCGGACCAGCAGTTCCCGGAAGGGGCCGTGGGACGCGGTGTCGGTCAGCCGCAGGCCGACGCCCAGCGCCGCGGCGGTGAGGGCCGCCACTCCCTCGGCCTCCACGGTGTCCGCCTCCTGGGCGAGCACCATGCCGTCGACGCCCGCGGCGAGCGCGCCCGTGGCGTGCGGCAGCCGGGCCCGCAGCCGCCGCAGTTCCTCGCGTATCTCGGCCTCCTGCGCCATCAGATTCCTTCTCTCCTCTCTCCTTCCGACCTTCTTGTCGGCGCGTTGTCGCACGACGCGCCTCATATCTGTGCGGTCCCGGTCCTGCGGGCGGGAGTGCGCTTCACGGTCGTGCCTCCAAGGCGTCGAGGACCCTGCGGAGCGTGCCGACGTCGGGAGGTCCCGGCAGGTACCCGGCGCGGTCCGCGGTGGCCGGTGCGGATGCGGCTTCCTGTGCCCGTCCCGGTGGCCGCCCCTGCCCTGGTGGCGGTGCCGCGCGCCGCGGGGTCTCGCAGTGCCCGGCGGCGGCCAGCCGCCGTACGTCGACCAGCGCGTGGAAGGTGGGCCTGCCGAGCACGGTGGCGATGGCGGACGGGGTGCGTACCCCGTCCGCGAGGTCCAGCAGGGCCCGCTGCCGACGCGGTACGGGCGGCAGGCACGCGGCCCTGCGGCGGACGACGGGGGCGGTGTCGAGCTGCGGATACGGCCACAGGGCGTCGAGGAGTCCGCGGCGGCGGCGGGTCTCGCGCTCCACCTCGGCCACCCGCACCGGGCGCACGGGGCCGAACCAGTGGACGACACCGTGCCGGAAGCGCGTGGGGCCGCTGCCCGCGGCGAGGACGAAGAAGGCGGCGTCGTAGAGCGCGCCGAGGTGGCTGATCTCCAGTTCCGCGGCGGAGATCCTGCGGTGCTCCAGGAGGTGGCGGGCGGTCCGGCAGCGGGCTCCGGCGGCGTCCACCGCCTCCTGCCACACCTCGACGGGAAGTCGGCCGCCGGCGGTCAGCAGGACGTCGATGCCGGGGGTGGCCGGGCTCTCGGCGTGCACCACGACGCCGTCCGCGAGGTAGAGCGCCCCGCTGTCCCGGAGCAGCGCGCCGGTCGCGCCCTCCTCGGCCAGGCGCAGCAGCATCGGTGACAGCGGCCCGGTCATGCCAGCACCAGCCGTTCGGCGAGGTCGCGTACGCGCATCATGGCGAGGGCGAGGTTGGCGTGCTCGCGGTCGAGCCACAGGTGCAGGAACACCCCGCCGTCGAAAGGTGCTTCGACGAAGCGCAGCAGGTGGTAGCCGGTGCGGGTGACGACGATGACGTCCTCGACCGGCAGCCCCTTGGCGGTGTCTGCGGGTCCTGAGGGAGCGGCGGGCGCGGCGGGTGCGGCGGGTCCCGTGGTCCCGCCGCGCGGTGAGCCGAGGGGTTCCGCCGGTTCGAACGCCGAGTGCTCCACGGCCATGCGCGCGAATTCCGCGGTCTCGGCCGCCGCCGTCTCGGGGTCACCGCCCGGCGCGTCTCCGACCTGTCCGAGGGAGAGCCCGCTGATCCACTCCACGAGAGCGGCGCCCCGGGCTCCCGGCAGCGTCATGGCCTCGCGCAGGCACTCGTCTATCCCGGACACCCGACTCCCCTGCGTGAGGCCGCTGTTGGCCCGCCGACGGATCGGCAGTGACCGTCACGTTACGCACGGTGGCACTCGCGCGAAGGACTTCTGGCAATTTCCAGCGGTACATGACCGCACTGGGCATAAAATGCTCCCCCTCCGTCCGGCCGTCCGCGCTTGGTCGCCGTCCCCGGAGCGCCACCGGCCCCTCGCGTATCGCACGCGAGGGGCCGGGCCGGTTGTGCTCAGGGACGCCGGCCGGGTCGGGCCGGGCCGGAGGAGGTCGGGTCGGGTCGAGTCGGAGGAGGTCAGTCCGGGTCAGGTGTTCCAGACCTGGAATTCGGAGATCTGCCCGGCGGGCCAGCCGGAGTTGGCGGTGACCGTCACCCGGAAGTACCGCGCGGTGGCCGCGGTGAAGGTGAGGGTGACCGTGTTGTTGGAGGCGGGGTCGAAGGAGTAGGAGGCCGAGGACTTGAGGGTGGTGAAGGTGCTGCCGTCGGTGCTGCCCGACAGGGACAGCGTCTGGTTGCGGGCGCCCCAGCCCGCGGGGAGCTGGAGGACGACCTTGCTCGCGCTCTGCGCGGAGCCGAGGTCGACCTGGACCCACTGCGGGAAGGCGTTGTTGGCGCTCTCCCAGTAGCTGCTCTGGCTGCCGTCGGTGACGTTGGAGGACCCGTAGACGTCGGAGTGGCTGGACTCGCTGGTGGCCTTGCCCGCCGCCAGGTTGGTGCTCACCGTGCCGCTGCCGGTGCCGGTCAGCGCCACGGTGGTGGGGCTGTTGGAGGCGTTCCCGCTGATCGTCAGGGTGCCGGTGCGGGTGCCGGAGGCGGTGGGGGTGAACTTCACCGCGACCGAGCAACTGGCGTTGGCCGCGAGCGACGTGCCGCAGGTGTTGGTCTGCGAGAAGTCCCCGGAGGCGGTGACCGAGCTGATCGACGCGGCGGCCGTACCGGTGTTGGTCACCGTCACGCTCTGCGCGCCGCTGGTGGTGCCGGGCGCCTGGGAGGCGAAGGTGAGCGAGGTCGGAGTGACGGACAAGGTCGCGGACGACGGGTTGGTGCCGCCGCTCGGGTAGATCTGGAGGCCGGACAACTGGGCGGCGCTCCAGCCCGAGTTGGCGGTGACGTTGATCCGTACGTAGCGGGCGGTGGCCGCGGGGAAGGTGAGGGTCACCGTGTTGTTGTTGGCGCTCGGGTCGAAGGTCTGCGCGGCGGAGGGCGACAGGGTGCTGAACGAGGTGCCGTCCGTGGAGCCCTGTACGGACAGGGTCTCGGTACGGGTGGCCCACGCCGTGGACGGCGGGAGCCGCAAGGTCACCTTGCCGACGGCGTAGTTCTGCCCGAGGTCGACCTGGACCCACTGCGGGAAGGCGCCGTTGGCGCTCTCCCAGTACGTGGACGCGTCCGCGTCGGTGACATTGCCCGCGACGAAGGTGCCGTTGGCGGAACTCGCCGTGGCCGGGCGGCCTGCGGCGATGTCGGTGCTGCTGTCGATTCCGGCGCCGCTGAGCGCGACCGTGGTCGGGCTGTTGTTGGCGTTGCTGGTCAGTGTCAGCGTGCCGTTACGGGTGCCGCCGGCCGTCGGCTTGAAGGTGACGGTCACCGCGCAGGACGAACCGACCGCGAGCGACGAGCAGTTGTTGGTCTGGGTGAAGTCGCCGGTCGCCGCGACGGCCGAGACGGTGGCCGTGGTGGTGCCGGAGTTGGTGACGGTGACGGTCTGCGGGGCGGCCGTCGCGCCGACGACCGTGCCGCCGAAGGACAGGCTCGCCGGGTTGGTGCCCAGGATCGGGCCGGGCGCGGTGCCGGTGCCGGACAGGGCGACGGTGCTGGTGTTGCCGCCCGCGCCGACGGTCAGTGTCCCGGCACGCGCTCCGGTCGCCGTCGGCGCGAATTTCACGCTGACGGTGCAGGAGCCGTTGGCCGGGATGGAGGTGCCGCAGGTGTTGGTCTGCGAGAAGTCACCGCTGGTGGTGATGGCGGAGACGGAGGCGGCCGAGCCGGTCGGGTTGGTGACCGTCGCGGTCTGGGCGGCGCTGGTCGAACCGGTGGCGACCGAGCCGAAGTTGAGCGCGCTCGGGCTGGCGGTCACGCCTTCCGCCGGGTAGGGCGGGAAGACGGGGGTGGGGAATCCGCCGCAGAACGGGGTGCCGCTGATACCGGAGTTGCCGCCGCCGTCGGTGACGGTGAAGTTGTTGCCCTCGCAGCTATAGATCGGTGAGCTGGCGCCGATGCCGGTGGCCGTGACGTTGGTGAACTTCGCGGCGCCGCCGGTCTGTTCCTGGAGGGCGAAGGTGCCGGCGCCCGCGATGGTCACGTTGTTGAGGCTGACCCCGCTGACGGTGCCCTCGACCCACTGCACCGCCTCGTAGGGGCTCTGCTGGATCAGCGCGTTGGTCACGTTGATCGGGCCGGTGATGGCGCCCTGGCTGCCGTCGAACCACAGCGCGCCGACGCCGAACTGCCAGTTCGGGTCGAGACTGCCCGCCCTGATCAGGGTGTTGTTGGAGATCGTGGTGGTGCCGACCGGGGTGGAGGTGAAGCGCTGGCCGACGTGGATGCCGCCGCCCTGGGCGAGTCCGGTGTCCCGTACGAGGTTGCCGCTGACGGTGTTGTCATGGCCGCCGTAGATCGCGATGGCGTTGGCCAGGATCTGGGTCTCCACGGTGTTGTTGGAGATGGTGTCGTTGGCGTCGGCGCCGAGCGCGGCGTCGGCCCAGGTGGCGATGCCGTCGTCGCCGGTGTTGCGGATCTCGCTGTTGGTGACGGTCGAATTGGTCACTCCGCCATGGAAGTTGACGCCGTCGGCGGTGGTGTCCCGGATCCGCAGACCGCTGAGGGTCAGCTTGTCCATCGGCCCGTCCATCCAGGCGCCGACCTTCAGGTGGTCGATCCAGAGGCTGGAGACGGTGGAGTTGCTCATCGCGCCGCCGATGCCGTTGACCTGGTCGCAGTCGTTGCGCTCACCGACCTGGCCGAAGATCGCGAAGTTGGAGAGGTGGACGTTGCTGCTCACCCCGCGGTTGCCGCCGACTCCGCAACTGTCGGGCTCGCCGAGCCCGTAGAAGCCGGGCGCCGCGCCGGTCACCGTCGAGTACCACATGCCCGCGCCGGTGACGGTGACGTTGTTGACCGTGATGTGCCGGGGGATCTTGAAGGTGCCCGGCGGGATCCACACCGTGCCGCCGGGGCCCGCCGCGTTGATCGCCGCGTTGAAGGCGGCCGTGCTGTCGGCGGCGCCGGTCGCGTCGGCGCCCTGGCTGGTCACCGAGACCGAGCCGGACGGCTGCGGGAGGGCGGCGCCGACCTGCTCGAAGTCGGCGAAGTCGATGGTGGTGGCGGCGCTGGAGCCGCTGGTCTGGAGGGTGAAGGTGGTGCCGGCCGGATACGTCTGCGGGAGCAGCCGGTGGACCTCGTCGTAGAAGTGGTGCGGGTTGCTGCCCGGTGTGTTGGTGAACGGGTAGCTGCCGTAGTACCAGCTATAGGCGTTGGTGAGGGTGAAGTCGGGCTGTGCGGCGCCGTTGATCGCGAACGACAGCGGGGCGGTGTAGACCGAGCCGCCCGAGCCGTCGGGGATGCTGTAGCGGAAGTCGATCGAGTTGGTGGCGACCGGGGTGGTGAAGGTGACGTACTTGCCGCTGCCCGAGAGGGTCACCGCCTTGCGGTACGACGCCTCGTCGGCGAGCTGTCCCGCGGCGAAACTCGGGCCGATGGCCGTGCCGTTGGTGGCGGAGTTCTCCGCCTGCACCTCGACGTAGGGAAGGCTCGCGCCGCTGCCGCCGGTGGCTGCGGCGGCCGATGCCGGTGGGGCCGCGAGGGCGATGACGCCCGCGGCGGCGATCAGCGCGGTGGTGCCTCCCACGGCGATGGTGCGCCTCAGGGATCTGATGGGCTGGAACAACGTCTGCTCCTTTTCGACACGGAATGCCGGACCTGCGCCGTGCGGACAGCCGTACGAGGGCATGGGGAAGCGAGGTGACGCGGAGCTGGGCCGCCGACGCCGGAGCGGGCCTGGGACACGGCCCGTCGCGGTGGCGGTGAAGGGGATGGCGGCTGGGGCGTTGCGCTGAAGCGGTCGGCGGGTGGGGGGGTGACGGCGCAAGGGGAACCGTAATGTCGTGGACACGGCAGCGCAATATACGAACTTATCTTTGCTCAATCTCTACTTTCTCTCGCAAGATCCAATGTTGCCCGTCCATGGATTCGGGAGACCGCCGCCGCTCGCCCCGTGCGCCCTCCGATCGACGGGCACCTCGTCCACCTTCTACAACGTGTAGTAGATTCGCGGGCAGCCCCCGGCCGGGGCCGTCCGCCGAGGTCACCGCGGGGCGCGGGTCCGGCATGCCCGGCTCCCGCTGCCCACGCCCGCAAGGAGGCCGATCACCGTGACTCCTCATTCCGACCGGCGGATCGTCGCCCGTACCGTCCTGCGCACGGGTGCGGTGGCCGCGTCCGCGCTCGCTGCCGCCTACGCCGGGCCCGCGCTGTCGACCTTCGGCCCGCTGCGCAACCGGCTCATGCCGCGGCTGTCGGGACGCGGACGGCCCGACAGCGTGGCGCTCACCTTCGACGACGGCCCCGACCACCTGTCCACCCCGCACTTCCTGCGACTGCTCGACACCCGCCGCGTGCGGGCCACCTTCTTCCTGCTCGGCTCGATGGCCGTCCGCTCCCCCGGCCTCGTCACGGAGATGTACGAGGCGGGCCACGAGGTCGCGATCCACGGCTGGACCCACCGGCCCGCGCTGCTGCGCGGCCCCTGGACCACGTACGAGGACCTGGCCCGCGCCCGCGACCTCGTCGGCGGCCTCACCGGCGGCGCGCCGACGCTCTACCGGCCGCCGTACGGCGTCATGACCGCCGGTACGCATCTGGCCTGCCGCCGCCTCGGACTCACGCCGGTGCTGTGGACCGCCTGGGGCGAGGACTGGCGCGGGCGCGCGACGCCGCGGACCGTCCTCGACACCGTCACCCGCGACCTGCGCGGCGGCGGCACCGTCCTGCTCCACGACTCCGACTGCGCCTCGGCCACCGGGTCGTGGCGCAACACGCTCGGGGCGCTCCCCCGCCTTCTCGACTTCTGTCAGGAACGCGGCCTGACGGTCGGCCCGTTGCGCGATCACGGGGGTCTCGCGGTGGCCGGTTGGTCGGGCGGCCGGGGCCGGGGCGGCCAGGTCGTGCCGTAGTACCGTGAGGATTCTACGAAGGAGCGGGAAGCGTGGCCGAGCAGGAAGGCCCGGCCGCCGGGCGACGCGCGCCGGGCGAGCTGGAGAGCGAAGTCCTCGCGGCGCTGTGGGCAGTCGGCGAGCCGGCCGGGGCGGGCGCCGTACGCGAACAGGTCGCGGGCGAACCCGCCTACACCACCGTCCTGACGATCCTCACCCGCCTCCACGACAAGGGCCTGGTCACCCGCGAGCGCGCCGGACGCGGCTACCTCTACTCCCCCGTGCGCGACGAGGCGGGCCACGCGGCGGCCGGCATGCGCGACCTGCTGGAAGCCGGCGGCGACCGCGCGGCCGTCCTGGCCCGCTTCGTCTCCGAACTGCCCGCGGAGGACGAGAGGTTGCTGGAGAGGTTGCTGCGCGATCACGCCTCGGGGCAGGCCACCGGCGCCGCTCCCGGCACCCGCCCGGCGCGGCGCCCGCGCGGCCGCCGGTCCTGACGACGCCGGGCACGGGCGGGCGTGCCAGGGCCGAAGGGACCGGGGCCGAAGAGGCCGGGGCCGAGGGGCCGTTCGTGATCCGCGGAACGGACTCTAGCCAGGCGGGAGTGTCACCTGGAAGCGGGCTCCGCGCGGTGCGGGGACCAGGGTGATGTCGCCGCCTGCCGCGCGGGCGAGGCGGCGGGCCAGGGGGAGGCCGAGCCCGGCGCCGTCGTGGGCGTCCGTCTCCGAGCCGAAGCGGCGGCCCGCCTCGAAGACGGCCTCGGCGTGTTCGGCGGGGACGCCGGGGCCGTCGTCGGCGACGAACACCCGCGCGCCGTCGGGGAGTCGGACGCATTCGAGGGCGATCGCGCGGGCGGCGTAGCGGCGGGCGTTGTCGAGCAGCGGGGCGAGGACGCGTTCGAGGAGTTCGGGGGTGACGCCGACGTCCACCGGCTCGCCGGACGCCGTGACCGGGGGCGCCTCGGGGTGTTCGGCGCGGCTGCGGTCGGCGACCGCGCGGGCGACGTCGAGGGCGGCGCAGCGGCCCGCCGCCGCCGCGGACGGCTGCCGGGCCTCGCTGAGCAGTGTCCGGCAGATCTGCGCCATCTGTGTGGCCGCGGCGGCGATGGCCTGGTGGGAGGAGCGGGACTGGTCCGCGGTGCGGGGGCGGGCGGTGAGCCAGTCCGTCTCCGCGGTGATCCGGGCCAGCGGATTGCGCAGTTCGTGGGAGAGCTCGGCGGTGAGCTGCTGTTCGTGCCGCAGGACGGCCGCCTGGCGGTCGAGGAGCTGGTCCAGATTGGCGGCCAGCGCGGCCAGTTCCGCGGGCCTGGCCTCCCGCGCGCCGAAGCGCTGCGCCGCGCCGTACCGGCTCCAGCGGGACGCCTGGTCGCTCATGGTGCTGACCGGGCGCAGGGCGCGGCCGATCACCATGCGGGTGACCAGGTAGACGCCGCCGACCAGCAGCAGGGCGAGGCCGAGCGAACCGGCCAGCGCCGAACGGGCGGTGAGCAGATACGGCTCCAGGCTCGCGGCGGCCACGACGGTGGCGACCTGAACTCCCCCGCTGCCCAGCGGCATCGCGTACAGCCGGGTCGAGCGCGGGGTGGAGGTGTCGGCGAATCGGGTCCCCTTGCCCGCGAGGGCGTCCGCGCGGCGCTGGAGCGGTTCCGGAGCGGCGGGGCGTTCGACGACGTGGGCGCCGCGGTAGATCCAGATGCCGCTGTCGAGCGCGCCGTCGTCGCCCGGTTCCCGGACGGCGATGGTCCCGTCGGCGCGGATGTCGACGGTCGCGGCGACGGCCGCGGCGCGGGTGCGCAGCAGGTCGTCGGCCTGGCGGCGCAGTATCTCGTGCAGCGCGACGTTGAACGCGGCGGTGAGCAGCGCCACCCACAGCACGGTGGTGACGAGGGCGAGCAGCGCCAGTCGGCCGCGCAGGGTCGCGGGCAGCGTGCCGGACAGACCTCGGCGGCGCGCCCGCCCCGCGCGCGGCTGCTGCCCGGCGCGGCTCGGGCGTTCCGCCCGGCCCGGACGTCGCACGCGCGCGGGCGGCCTCACGCGAACCGGTATCCGATGCCGCGCACGGTGTCGATGCCGCGCGTGCTGCCCGTCTCGCGGAGCTTGCGGCGCAGCCGCGACACGTACTGGTCGAGGGTGTTGTCACTGACCTGGGCGCCGTGCGGCCACGCCGCCCGTACCAGGCTGTGCCGTCGTACGGCGGCGCCGGGCGCGGCCATCAGGCAGGCCAGGATGCGGAATTCGGTGGGGGTCAGGGGTACGGCCGCGCCGCCGTCCGCGGACAGCGCGTGCGTGACGGGGTCCAAGCGCAGTCCCTCGACCTCGCGGGCCGCCACGCGGTTGCCGCGGCGGAGCACCGCGTGCAGGCGGGCGGTCAGCTCGGCCAGGTGGAAGGGCTTGGCGAGGTAGTCGTCGCCGCCGGAGGAGAAGCCCGACAGCCGGTCGTGCAGCGCGTCGTGCGCCGTAAGGAAGAGCACGGCGGCCTCGATGCCGACGGCGCGCATGGCCTGGCAGACGTCCCGCCCGTCGGAGTCGGGCAGGCCGACGTCGAGGACGACCGCGTCCACGCGCGGGCCGACCGTACGCAGCGCGCTCGCGCCGTCGGCGGCGGTCAGCACCTCGAAGTCCTCTTCGCGCAGGCCGCGGGCGAGGACGTCGCGCAGTCCGTGGTCGTCCTCGACGATCAGGACGCAGTGGGCGGTCATGGGCCCAGTATCGGCGACCGGGCACGTCGGGGAAGGGCCGGGCGGCCGGAGGCGGGGCGGCGCTCAGGTTGTGTTCAGGCGCCGCGTGCCAGCCTGCGCGGCATGACAACGACCATGGAACGCTCGGGCTCCGCGCCCGGGGTGCGCACGATGCTCAACAAGGTGCCGGAAGTCACCGTCTACTTCTGGCTGATCAAGGTCTTGTGCACCACGGTCGGCGAGACCGCGGCGGACTATCTCAACACCAGTCTCCACATGGGCCTGACGAACACGACGTACGTGATGTCGGTGCTGCTGGTGGCGGCCCTGGTGGCGCAGTTCCGGGTACGGCGGTACGTGCCGGGCGTGTACTGGCTCGCGGTGGTGCTGATCAGCGTGGTGGGCACCTTGGTCACGGACAATCTCACCGACAACCTCGGGGTGGCGCTGACCACCACGACCGCGGTCTTCGCGGTCGTCCTGGCGGCGACCTTCGCGCTCTGGTTCGCCGTCGAGCGGACGCTGTCGATCCACAGCATCCGCACCCCGCGCCGTGAGGCGTTCTACTGGCTGGCGATCCTGTTCACCTTCGCCCTGGGCACGGCGGCGGGCGACCTGGTCGCGGAGCGGATGAACCTCGGCTACTGGCTCTCCGCGCTCGCCTTCGGCGCGGTCATCGCGGTGGTCGCGCTGGCGCACTTCCGGCTGCGGCTGAACGCCGTGCTCGCGTTCTGGCTGGCGTACATCCTGACCCGGCCGCTGGGCGCGTCCCTGGGCGACTACCTCTCGCAGCCGCGCGCGGACGGCGGTCTCGGCCTCGGCACGGTGGGCACCAGCGCGCTGTTCCTGGCCACGATCCTGGCGCTGGTCGTCTATCTGACCCGGACCCGCAAGGACCAGCGGCCCGCACCGCACACGCCGCTGGACGAGCCCGCCCAGCAGGACCGGCGGGCGGCGGAAACCGCCTGATGACGTACGCGGCTGCCACCGTCCTGTCTGCGCTGATACGCGGCCCGCGCCGGTCACCGGCGTCCACCGGTCCTCCGTGCCGTATCGCAGCAGACAGGAACGACAGCCCGTGCGTGCTCCCTTCGTCCCCCGCGCCCTCGCGCGCGTCCAACGGTCCCTGACCTGGCTGATGGCCCTGGCCTACGCCGTCGCGACGGTCGCTCCCGCCGCCGGTCTGTGGCTGCGGCACCTGCGGTGGAGCGTGCCGCGCGGGGTCGGCGTACCGGCCGCCGCGCTGTCGCCGCCCTCGGCGCTGCTGGCGTTCGTGCTGTTCACGGCGGCCCTTCAGGTGCCGGTGCGGCGGCTGCCCGCGCTGGCCAGGCGCCCGGGGGCGCTGATGACCGGTACGGCGGTGAACGCGGCCGTGCCGCTGCTCGTCCTGCCCTTGCTGGCGGGACTGTTGCGGTTCTCGCCCGACACCGACGGCGGCAGCGGGCTGCTGACCGGGATCGCGCTCGTCGGCGCCATGCCGGTGGCCGGGGGCGCGACGGTCTGGGGCGGCCGGGCGGGCGGCAACCACGCGCTGGTGGTCGGCATCGTGCTCGCCTCCACGCTGCTCAGCCCGTTGACCACCCCGCTGACGCTCTCCATGGCCGCCGTCTTCGCGCACGGCCACTACGCCCACGATCTGGGGCGGATGGCCGGTTCGAGCAGCGGCGCCTTCGCGCTGGCCGGGGTCGTCGCGCCGTGCGTGGCCGGGCTGTTGGCGCAGTGGATGACGTCGCGGGAGCGGCGGGACCGCGCGCTTCCCGGTCTGAAGCTGGCGGCGCTGCTGGCGTCACTGCTGCTGACGTACGCCAACGCGTGCGGCGCGCTGGGCGGTCAACTGCGGCACCCGCAGGTGGCGTTCATCGCCGCGTCGGTCGGTGTGGCGGCCCTGGCGTGCCTCGCGGCGCTGGCCGTCGGCTGGGGTCTGGCGCGCGGTCTGCGCAGTGACCGGGCCGACACGGTCGCGATCACGCTGGCCTCGGGGATGAACAACAGCAGCGCGAGCGCGGTGCTCGCGGCGACTCATCTCCCCGCGCATCCGCAGGTGTTGATGCCGGTGCTGGCGTACAGCATCGTGCAGAAATTCGGCGCGGGGGCGGTGGACAGCTTCCTCGGCCCCCGCGCCGCCGCCGGATCCCGGCGGCGGCGCGCGCGACCGCGCGCCACGTCCGGTGCTACGCGCCCGCGTTCGCGGGCAGGTCGCGGTGACTGACCGCCAGGAAGCCCACCAGCGCGGCGATCAGGACGGTGAGCACCAGGCTGACCGGTCCCGTGCCCCAGCCGAGGCCGCCGCGGTGGAGGGGTACGCCCATCCAGTCGGCGAAGGACGCGCCGAGCGGGCGGGTGAGGATGTACGCCCACCAGAAGGCGGCCACCGCGTTGAGCCCGAGGAAGCGGCCCGCGAGCGCCGGTACGGCGATCAGGACGGCGAAGACGACGCCGGAGGAGAAGTAGCCCAGGTGCAGGCTGCCCGCGGTGAGGTCGCCGGCCGCGGTGCCGAGCGCGAAGGTGGTCAGGACGGTCGCCCAGTAGAACGCCTCGCGGCGCGGGGTGCGGACGCTGTGGATCGACAGCGTCCCCTCACTGGCGTACCAGGCGGTGAGCACGGCCGCGAGGATCAGCGAGAAGGCCACCGTGGAGACCGCGTACGGTACCCCGGCCACCACGTGCACGACGTCGGCGGCCATGGTGCCGAAGACGCTGACCATGACGATCGCCGACCAGTAGATCCACGGCGAGTAGCGCGGCGCGCGGAACTGGGCGACCAGCAGCGCCACCAGGCCGATCAGGCCGAGGCCGCCCGCGACGACCGGGCCGAGCGCGCGGGCCAGGAAGTCCGAGGTCGTCTCGCCCATGCCGGTGGTGAGCACTTTGGTCAGCCAGAACCAGGCGGTCACCTCCGGCACCTTGCTCAGGGCGCCGCCGGCCGCGAGGCCGCTCCGCCCCGTCCGCCGGTGCCGTACGGGACCGGCGCCCGCCGACTCGTACGGCACCGCTCCGACCGTCCGCGCACGCGCGGACCGCTGCTCCACAGGTTGCTCCACAGGTTGTTCCACAGGACCGCAACTCTCCCGGCGCGCAGGCCGATTCCGCTCTCCGCACAGCACGGCCCCGAGCACGCGCCGACCAGGGCGGCGAGCCCCGACAGGCCGACGACTACACGACTGTAGACGAACGGCATGCGGGCGAATCGGACACGCGGGCGGTCCGCGCTGATCCTTTGCCGACCCCTTACCGGGACCCGCGACGGACAGCGCCCACGGCGGTCGCCGCGGTTCCCGGGGACCGGCCGGGCCAGGCGGTCAGCGCAGCGTGGCCGTGAAGCTGCGGCCGTACGCGTGCCGGGTGGTCACCTCGACGCGGGTGCCGCCGGGCACACGGGTGACGCGCAGGCCGTCGTCGGCGGTGACCGCGCGCAGCGGACGGCCCCGGAGGAGGAGCGTGATCCGGTCGCGCCGCGTGGTGGGGTCGGCGACGGCGAGGGAGACCACGCCGCGCCGGTCCTCGCGCAGCAGGACGGACGCGGGCCCTTCGACGGAGAGCCGCTCGGCGTGGTGCGAACCCGCGGTGAAGGTGTTGACGGCGAGCAGGCCCAGGTCGCGGTGGCGTATCGCCTGCGCCGCCGTGGAGTTGGCGACCACCGACAGCGGGCCGCGGGCGTACGACCGCAGACGCGCCTCGCTGGCGTGCGGGACCAGGGCGTACGCCACGGAGACCGGCCGCGCTCCGGCGGCCTGCTCGACGCGGACGGCGAAGACCTGCTTGGTCACGGTGGTGTCGGGGTTGGAGGTACGGACGACGCGGCGGCTGCGGGCGACGGTGTCCAGCGCGACGGTGGTGCGCGGTCCGGACCGCCCGTGTCCCCGGTCCGGTTGTCGCCGGTCCTCGAAGCCGTCGAGGAAGACGTACCCCACGGCCGTGCCCTGGCCCGCGTCGGCGTAGCGCAGCCAGGCCAGCGGCGCGGTGCCGGTGCCGGACCACGGGGCGCCGTCGCGCAGCCGCCCGGTGAGGGTGACCGGGTCCGCCGGGTCGGCGATCCGGGTGTCGAGCGTCGTGGTCACCGCGCGGCCCGCGCCGTCGCCGACTCCGGCGGCGAGGACCACGATCTCGTCGTCGAGCATGAACCAGGACTTCGTGGCGTCCGCGTTGCGGTAGACGACGAAGTCGTCCGGCAGGAGCCCGGCCCGCTCGGCGGCGTAGGCGGCGTCGTCGGACTGCACGAAGGCGGCCGTCCCGTACGCGCCGAGGGTGGCGCCGCCGGAGAGGGCGTTGGTGGCGCGCGGGAAGTAGACGTAGGTGTTCTGCGACTCGGAGGAGGCGGTGAAGCCCTGGTCCGGGTTGTCGTACCAGGCGGTGCCGTACAGCTCGGGCACGCTGCGCCGGGTCTCGACGGGGGCGGTGACGCCCGCGAGGCCGTAGGGCGACACGGCGGTGAGGTAGTCGATCCCGTAGGCGCGGGTCTGGTCCTGGCCGGTGAGATAGAGGTAGTGCGCGCCGTCGCCCTGGAACCACGGCAGCAGATTCTCACCGCTCATGTACTCGTACTTGCTGATCCTGGCCGAGCTGCGGGCCAGCGCGAAGGCGTAGCCGGGGCGGCGGTGGACGGTCCTGTCCATGGAGTTGAGGGCCGCGTGGTGCGCGGCCGGGACGAGGTCGCGCGCCGGGGCCGAGGTGTCGGCGAGGATGTCGGCGTAGCGGACGACGGTCGTCGGGGAGACGAAGCTGACCGGGTCGAGGGCGGCCCGCGAGGTCTGCCGTACGTAGCGGACGTAACCGGCCAGCGCCGCCGCGTCGCTCGCGGTGGCGTAGGCGGATATTCCGGTGACGGCCTCGACGACAATGGCGACGTCCGCGTATCCGGTGGTGGTCCTGGAGATCGCGCGGCCCTTGACGATCTCGGTCATCCACCCCTCGAAGATCAGCGGCGCGAAGCCCTCGGCGATCCAGCCCTGCACGACGCCGATCAGGTCGTCGCCCTGCACATGGCTGGTGCCGTCGAGCATCCGGACCGTCTGCACGACGCGGCTCAGCAGCCCGGTGCCGTACGAGCCGGTGTAGGCGACGGAGGCGTGCTGGATGAAGGAGCCGTCCGCGTAGAAGCCGTCGGTGACGCCGTGCCGCAGACCGTACGGGTCGATCGTGGCGAAGACCGTCAACTGGTCGGCGACGGCCTTGGACGTACGGGCGTCGTCGCCGAGGACCGCGCCTTGCAGGATGCGGTTGGTGGTGATGTCGGCGAGGTTGGCGCCGGTGTGGAAGCGCGAGTCGAGGTCGACGTCGCCGTCCTCGCCATTGCGCAGATAGGCGTCCATGGCGGCCACGAACGCGGCGGTGAGGTCGGGCCGGTAGGCGGCGAGGGCGTCCTGGAGGAGCAGCAGCGTCTTGGTGACGTGGGTGGAGATGCCGATCTCCCAGTTGAACCAGTTGCCGTAGTAGCCCTTCGCCTGGTCGCCGTAGTAGCCGTCGTAGAGGAAGGCCAGGCCGTCGATGACGCGCCGCTGCACGGCCACGTCGTCGCGCAGCCCGGAGCCCGGACCGCCGGGCGCGCCGGGTACGCGGGTCGCGAGCGCCGTCTCGTACAGGTACTGGAACGACGTCGTCAGGTTGGTGTCGCTGGTGCCGAGCGTCAGGCCGCCGAAGAGCTGGTGCGCTCCTGCCGTGCCCAGCGCGGCCAGCCTGGCGCGGGCGGTCGCCTCGATCGCGGTGAGCTTCGCGGCGACCTCGGGGCGAACGTTGGACTCGGCGGTTCCGGCGAAGACCGCCACCGTGTTGGCGACGAGCGCCGCCTGGTCCGCGCTCGCGCCGTGCGCGCCGCCCGCCGGGACCGGGCCGTCCGCGGCTCGCGCGCGCAAGGGTGCGACCAGGGCCGTCAGGCTCGCCGCCGGGACCGAGGAGAGCAGGACACGACGGGATATCGGCACGGCGGCGGCTCCAGGGAAACGGGGACGGAAAGCGCTTGCTGCATTGAAGCAACGCGGGCCACGCCTGTCACTACCCTTGCACGGCGTCCGCGCCGGGCCACGGGGGAAGGGACCGGTTCCGCGCCTCGGGCCGTCCGCCGCCGACGGCATTGCGGCGGCGCTCCCCCGCGGCCACAGTGGGCACATGACTGACGCGGCGGCCCCGGACCCGACAACGATGCTGGCCACGGCCCTGGAGGAGGCCCGCGCCGGGCTCGCCGAGGGCGGCATCCCGATCGGCGCGGCCCTCTTCGGCCAGGACGGGCACGTGCTGGGCCGCGGGCACAACCGCCGGGTGCAGGACGGCGACCCGTCGGCGCACGGCGAGACCTCGGCCTTCCGGGCCGCCGGACGGCTGCGCGGATACGGGCGCACGACGATGGTGACGACGCTGTCCCCGTGCTGGTACTGCTCGGGGCTGATCCGGCAGTTCGGCATCGGCCATGTGGTGATCGGCGAGGCGCGCACCTTCTCCGGCGGCCACGACTGGCTCGCGGAGCACGGCGTGCGGATCACGCTGCTGGACGACCCCGACTGCGTCGCGCTCATGCGGGACTTCATCTCGGCGCGGCCCGAGCTCTGGTACGAGGACATCGGGGAGTGACGGCCGACCGGTCGCGTCTCCCCGAGGCGGCGGTACGGCGCGCGGGCGGCGGGAAATGCGCTTGCGGCGCCGTGACCAGGTGTTCCTAGACTGGGCGGTATGCCCGCCGTCGAGGTCTCCGCCGTCGATCTGCACCGCATCGCGTCCTTCCGCGCCGCCTTCCAGCGGCGGCAGGCCCGGTGCGTCGTCGAGTTCCCCGGTGGCGCGGCGGTCCTCAACGGCGCGTACGCCGCCTCCCACGAGCACAATCAGATCGTCGTGGAGGGACCGGTGGCGGTGGACGAGCTGCCCGCGTTCGCCGACGCCGTACTCGCCCATCTGCCGCACCGCCGGATCTCGGTGCTGGACGACGAGTTCGGCGTGCTGTGCGCGCCGACGCTGCTCGCGGCCGGTTACGAGCACGAGACGGAACTGGTGATGCGGCACTCGGGTCCCGCGCCCGCGCCGGACCCGGCCGCCGAGACCGTCACGCCGCGGGCCCTGCGGTCCGCCGTGCTGCGCCAGACGCGGCAGTGGCTGCCGAAGGCCGACGACGAGGTGCTGCGCCAGCTCACCGACCGCCGCGCCGCCCGGCTGCGGGGCGCGGAGCAGGTGCGTTTCCTGGCGGTCAGGGACGAGCAGGGGGCGGTCGGCGCGTGGACCGACCTCTACCTCGACCCGGCGGAGGGCATCGCGCAGATCGAGGAGGTCGTCACCGCGACCACGCATCAGCGGCGCGGCTACGCGGACGTCAATCTCGCCACCGCCGTGCACCTGGCGGCCGGGTGCCCGCTGCTGTTCCTGATCGCGGACGCGGACGACTGGCCGCGCACCTGGTACGCGCGGCGGGGCTTCACCCCGATCGGCCGCTCACACGTCTTCACCCGCGCCGCGTGAACCGGGTGAGCCGCCGCCTGAGCCGGACGAGCCGTCCGCGCTGCCCGAACCGCGCGAATCGCACGCTCCCGCGCGGGAGCGCACGAGCACGGCGGCGATGTCGTCGTCGAGCTGTCCGTCGCTGAAGCGCAGCAACTCGGCGCGGAGCTGGTCGAGCAGTTCCCTGGGCTCCACGGGCGGTCTGCCGCTCACCCATCGGCGCAGCGAGAAGAACGCGCCCGTGTCGTCGCGGGTCTCGATGACGCCGTCGGTGTAGAGCAGCAGCCGGTCGCCGCGGACCAGCGGGACGGTGTCCATGCGGTACTCGGATCCGATCAGCACGGCCATGTTCAGGGGCGGTGACGGGGCGCTCGGGTCGAGGGACGTGGCCTGGTCGCCGCGCAGCAGCAGCGGCGGCGGGTGGCCGCAGTTGAGGAGGACGGCGTGGCCGCCGTCGGCCGGGATCTCGACGAACAGGGCGGTGGCGAAGCGCTCGGGCGCGTCGCCGCCGGGGATCGACGCGCTGTAGCGGACCACACTCCTGTCCAGCCTGCGCGCGACCGCCGCGAGGTCGGGTTCGTCGTGGGCGGCGTCGCGGAAGCTGTTGGCGATCGCCCCGGCCGCGCCCGCCGCGTTCAGCCCTTTGCCGCGGACGTCGCCGATGAGCAGGCGTACGCCGTGCGGGGTGTCGGCCGCCGCGTAGAAGTCGCCGCCGATCCGGGCCTCCGCGGCGGCGGCCACGTACAGCGTCTCGACGTCCACGTTCCCGACACGGGGCGGTACCGGCCGCAGGACGACCGCCTGTGCGGTGTCGGCCACCGATCTCACCTGGGTGAGGGTCTCCTCGCGGTGCAGCCGGCTGTGCGCCGCGTATCCGGCCGCGGCGGTGACCACGGCGATCGCCCCGGCCGTGAACAGCATGTTCGGGGAGTCGATGATGAGCGAGTCACCGACCACCACGGCGGTCGCCACCACGCCCAGCGCGACGGTCGGGCGCACCGGCCACATGGAGGCGGCGAGCGCGGGAGCGGCGGGCAGCAGGCGGCTGATCGCGAAGTCGGTCGGAGTGACCAGCGCCACCACAATGATCATCACGGTCAGCAGGAGCGGGGTCAGGAGGACGGGATCCCATCGGACGTCCGGCCACCAGGAACGCCAGCGGGATCGGATCGTCTTCACACCGTCGAGCATAACGGGGCATATCGGACAATACGTCTTCCCGGCCAGGCGGGTCGGCCGCTTCCTGCCGCGTACGCGAGGGCACGTGAACCGCGCCGCGCGGCCGTCCGCCGGTCTCCCCGGCCGACCGGCTCGACCGGCTGACCGACTGACCGACTGACCGACTGTACGTCCATGAGCCGGACGCGGTGAGTCCGCCCTACGGGGTCCACTCGTCGGCGAGCAGCCCGAGCACCACCTCGTCGAGGAAGGAGCCGTACACCCAGGACGCCCGGCGCAGCGTTCCCTCGACGCGGAATCCGGCGCGTGTGGCCGCGGTGATCATCCCACTGTTGTCGGCGAGGGTTTCGAGCTGGATCCGGTGCAGACCGCGCACGACGAAGCCGTAGTGGCACAGCGCGCGCACGACGTCGGTGCCGAGGCCGCGGCCGCGGTAGGCGGGGCGCAGACCGATCCCGAGGTGGGCGAGCCGGTTGTGGGTGTCGATTCCCCACATCGAGGCCGCGCCCGCCAGCTCCCGCGTCCGGGTCTCCACCACGGAGAAGACGACCACCTCCGGAGGAAGCCCGTTCACCGCGTACGGTGAGTCCGCCGTGTCCGGCGATATGGGGCGCCAGGGGCGGGAGTCGGAGCGGGACCTGCCCACCACGTCGTCCTGCAACTCGGCGTGGAGCACCGGGACATCGCTCTCGATCCTGGCTCTGAGCTGGATTTTCTCGCCTTCTATCACCCGGCATTGCTATACCGGCCGCATGCGTCGGTCAACCGAATTCGAGACCGGCGCCCGCACCCCCGTACCCGTGCTGAAAGAGGTCTCCCCCGTGAAGGACGAACACGAATTCCTCGCCGCCGCGGACATCCCGTGGACCCCGGCGGAGGGCTCGCCGGGCGTCAGCGAGCGCGTGCTGTCCGCCGACCCGGCCGCCGACGGCGCGGAGCTGACCCGGCTCGCACGCTGGGAGCCGGGGCTCGACACCTCAGCCGCCGGGGTGATCAGGCACGCCTACTACGAGGAGGTCTATCTCCTGGAAGGCGAGCTGGAGGATCTGACCCTGGGGAAGACCTTCGCCAGCGGCCACTTCGCCTCCCGCCCTCCCGGCATGCCGCACGGCCCGTACCGCACGGGCCCGGGCTGTCTGATGCTGGAGATCCGCTACCGCCCGAGCTGACCGGCCGTCCCCCGGAGCCGGGCGGGTGACGCGGCGGTGGCATGCTGGACGGCGTGTCCACCATCCCCGCCGACGCGGAGCCGATCGTGGCCGAGGCGCCGCCCGGCGCCGCGGCCGAGCCGCTGATGACGCAGTGGTGGCTGGACCTGGCTTTCGTGCACTGGCCGGTGGAGCCTGGGCTGGTGGCACCGCTGCTGCCGCCGGGCGTACGGCCCGACACCCTGCACGGCGTCACGTACGTGGGTCTGGTCGCCTTCCGCATGCGCCGGGTCGGCTGGTTCCGGCTGCCCGGTGTGCCGTATCTGGGCACCTTCCCCGAGACGAATGTGCGGCTGTACTCGGTGGACGAGCGGGGGCGGCGCGGTGTGGTGTTCCGGTCGCTGGACGCGTCCCGGCTGATACCGGTCGTCGTGGGCCGGGGCGTCTTCCGGCTGCCCTATCTGTGGTCGCGGATGTCGGTGCGCCGGGACGCCGACACCATCACGTACACCAGTTCCCGCCGCTGGCCGGGGCCGCGCGGCGCGCGGGCCTCGCTGAGCGTACGGATCGGTGAGCCGGTGGCGGAGCCCACGGAACTCGAACACTTCCTCACCGCCCGCTGGGGCATGCACAACGCCTTCTTCGGGCGGCCGGTGTATCTGCCCAACGCCCATCCGCGCTGGCCGCTGCACCGCGCCGAGCTGCTGTCCCTGGACGAGGACGTGGTGACGGCCGCCGGTCTGGCCCGGCCGCTGGGGGACCCGGTCAGCGTGCTGTACTCCCCCGGCGTCCCGGTCCGCTTCGGCCTGCCGAACAAGCCCGCGGGCATCCCGACCCCGTAGCGCGGGTCCCCTGCCCTTTCGGACTCCCGTCACCGCCGGTCATCATCGCCGGGCTTTACAGTCGCTCATACCGCCGGTCTTACGGTCGGCCGCGCCAGGCCACGGCCGGTTCCCGGAGCGTGCCGGCCGCGGCCGACTCGGGGGCGCTGCAGTACGGCAGGTCGTCCAGCGGGTGGCCGGCGCAGAAGCGGGTGACGAGGTCGGCGAAGTCCGCGATCCGCTCGACCGGCGCGAGGTGGTCGGTCTCATCGATGGTCAGGAAGGTGGCCGCGCGCAGCACCGCGGCGACCTCGCGGCCCATCTCCGGGGTGCACAGCGTGTCGTACTCGCCGGTGACGACCAGGCTGGGCACCGCGGGTACGGGCTCCGGCCGGTACCACTCGTGCCGCATCAGCCGCTTGTTGTGCTCGGCGGACTTCCGCAACTGCTCGGCGTCCTGGCCGATCAGACCGCCGTACACCAGGCGGGCGACGGCCGCGTGCTTGCGTACCCGGCCGGTGCCGGGCGGGGACATGAAGCGGTCGGTGAGCTCGCGGGCGATCCGGTCGGTCTCGCCACGGTCGATCATGCCGTCCCAGCGTTCCATGGCCGCCGCGTAGTCCGGCGGGATCCGGGTCGTCATGCCGACGAAGAACAGCCGCTCGACCCGCGCCGGGTAGTGCTGGGCGAAGCGCAGGCCGACGGCGCCGCCGAAGCAGGCCGCGACGAGGTTGACGGCGGGCACGACCAGTTCGTCCAGCAGATGCCGGACGACGGCGGCCAGGAAGTCGATGCCGTAGAACGCCGGGAGGAAGTCGGCGGTGCCGTAGCCCGGCAGGTCGACGGTGATCACGTCGGCCGCGGTGCCGATCCGCTGCTCGTGCCGCATCCACGAGTGCCGGTCCTGGGAGGAGCCGCCGAGGATCAGCAGGGGGGCGTCGACCGGCCGTTCGTGGTGCCTGATCCGGCAGGTGTACCGGAAGCCCTCGTACTCCAGATGCCACTCACTGATCCGGGCGAATGGCCGCGCCGTGGCGCCGTCGCTCTGGGCGGGCACCGGGCCGGGCAGGCAGGCGGTCGGCTCCTCGCGGGCGGCGGTGGCGAAGGACAAGGGGACTCCAGGGGTCGATGGCGGGCATCGACTCCTGCCTAACAGGGCGAACCGCCTCCGTGCGGGTCCGTGACCCGTTCGAGGGCGGTTCGCCGTGCCGCCTGCGCCGGTGGATTCGACATTCGTACACCTGGGGTACGAATGCCTCCCCCAATGGGCTCCCCCGGTCCGTACGCCCGTCGGCCGGCCGGTCCGCCGGCCGGCCGGTCCGCCGGCCGGCCGGTCCGCCGGGTCAAGGTGCCGTGCGCACCTCGATGAGCATCGCGTGCTCCGGGTCGAGCGTGGGCATGGGGATTCCCGCCGTGGCCAGGACGGCGCCGGGCAGCGGCAGCCAGCCCTCGAGGGCGCGGGCCAGCCACGGCGGTGCGGTCGTCTGGTGGAAGGAGGGCAGGCCGATCTCGGTGCGGACGCGGACCTGGTAGGCGGTGGCGGGGTCGAGGCCCGGCAGCCGGACGCGGCCCGACTGGCCCTCGGGCGAGGTGGCGATCCTGGCCCACGCGTACAGCGCGGCCGAGCCGTCGGCGGCGACGACGCCGTGCAGCAGGACGGCGCCGCCCGCGAGGTCGGCGCGGACCACCCGTCCCGAGTGCAGCAGCGGGCGCTGCTCGCGGTAGAGCGCGGACCAGTGGGTGAGCCGGGCCAGCTCCTCGGGGGTGCAGCGGCTGAGGTCCTGCTCGATGCCCGCGTGGCCGAACAGGGCGGTGGCCATCCGGAAGGTGTCGGTGCCGGGACGGCTCGTGGTGTGGCTGGGCGTGGGGCCGACGTGCGCGCCGAAGAGTTCCGGCGGCAGCAGCTGGCCGGTCCAGCGCTGGATGGTCTGCCGTTCCACCGGGTCGTTGCAGTCCGAGGCCCACACCCGGTCGGTACGGGCGAGGATGCCGAGGTCGATCCGGCCGCCGCCGCTGGCGCAGCTCTCGATCTCCAGGCCCGGGTGGCGGGCCTTGAGCGCGTCGATCAGCCGGTACAGCGCGAGGACCTGGGCGCGGCTGCCGGGCCGGTCGACGCCGCCGGGGCCGCGCTCGACCGCCTCGTGCAGTTCGCGGTTGTGGTCCCACTTCAGGTAGCCGATCCCGTACCGGCCGACGAGGGTGTCGAGCGAGGTGAGCAGGTACTGCCAGGCGTCCTCGTTGGCGAGGTCGAGCGTGTACTGGTGCCGGGAGCTGGGTCCGAGACCCGCCGAGGGGCCGAGGATCCAGCCCGGGTGCTCGCGGGCGAGGTCGGAGTCGAGGTTGACCATCTCCGGCTCGACCCACAGGCCGAATTCCATGCCGAGGGAGCGGACGTGGTCGGCCAGCGGGGTCAGGCCGTCGGGCCAGACGGTCGCGTCCACCGTCCAGTCGCCGAGGCCCGCGGTGTCGTCGCGGCGCCCCTTGAACCAGCCGTCGTCCAGGACGAAGCGCTCGACGCCGACCTCGGCGGCCCGGTCGACCAGCCGCAGCAGCCGGTCCAGGTCGTGGTCGAAGTAGACCGCCTCCCAGCTGTTGAGGATCAGCGGGCGCGGGGTGGCCGGGTGGGTGGGGCGGGCGCGCAGCAGGGTGTGGAAGCGGTCGGCGAGCCCGTCGAGGCCCGCGTCGGACCAGGCGAACCAGCAGACCGGGGAGGTGTACGACTCCCCCGGTGCCAGCCGTACCTCGCCCGCGCGCAGCAGTTCGCCGCCGCCGAGCACCACGGCGTGGTCGCTGCCCGCGCCTTCCGGCAGCCGCTCGACGAGATACCGCTGGTCGCCGCTCCAGCCGACGTGCAGGCCCCACACCTCGCCGTCCCGGAAGCCGAAGCCGGGCACGCCGACGGTCAGCAGGTACGGCGAGTCGACGCCGGGCTTGCCGCGCCGGACCTCGCGGACGTACGAGCCGTAGTGCAGCGGGCGGCGCTGCGGGGAGCGTTCCCTGCTCCACTTGCCGGTGAAGTCCAGTACCTCACCGGCGCGTTCGGGCAGCGGCAGCAGCAGGCCGAGCGCGGACAGGTCGTACGGCGCCGGGTCCGTGCCGGAGTCCGCCGCCTGCCCCGCGGTCAGCTCGGCGTGCACCCCGAGCACGCCCGACGGCTCCAGGCGGTAGGTGACGGTGACGGCCAGGTCGCTGACCTCGTCCCGCAGGTGGATCACCAACTCACCGCCGCCGCCGGGCACTTCGCACTGCTCGGCGCCGGTCAGGGACGGCCGCGGGGTGGTCGCGGTGCCCGCCCGGTGGCCCTGCTGGGCGGGGCTGCCGGACCAGCCGTCGGCCTCGGTGGGCCAGACGGTGAACCGGCGCGGGACGTCGAGGGAGTTGTTGAGCACCGCGCCCTCGGCGGTCAGGCTCAGCGCGGCGAGGTCGGCGTCCGAGAGATCGCCTAGGTCGGCGCCCCAGTGCAGGACTCTGGGCACCGGCTCGCCGAGCTCCACGACGAGGGCGGCGCCTGCCGCGCGCAGGGTGACGATCCGCGCGGGGATGGTGGTCATGAATGAGTCCTTTCCGCAGGTCCGGTGACCATCATCGTCATCGGGCACCAGGGCGCCGCCGGTGGGGTGCGGCAGCCGTGGCGGCTGCCGCACCCCAACCGCGGGACGGCGACCGGGGTCAGACGGTGACGCGGTCGATGTCCGAGGCGTAGTCGGCCGGGTTGCCGAAGGTGACGGTGTTGTCGCCCGCCTTCAGGTGGACCGGTACGGTCACGGACCGCGCCACGCCCCAGTTGTTGTCGTTGCCGCCGGGCAGCGGGAGCTGGAACGACGAGCCGCCCGCGGTGACCACGGCGGTGCGGCCGGAGGACCCGTCCGCGTAGCCGAGTGTGAGGAGGTAGGTGCCGTCCTTCGGCGCTGTCACGTGGTTGATGGCGACCGCGCTGTCCCCGCCGAGGTTGCCGACTTTCTTTCCGCCGGAGCAGCCGGGGCAGTCGGTGATGCCCGCGTTGCCGGTGAGGGTGTTGGCGGGGGCTTCCGCCTCGTAGGTGACGCGTCCGCCGGGGGCGGGGGTGGTGACCGGAACCGGTTTGCCGGGCGCGGAGTGGCGTCCCTTGGCGTCGTGGGCGGTGACGGTGAAGGTGTAGCCGGTGGCGGGGGTGAGGCCGGTGACGGTGGCGGAGGTGCTGCCGGTCGAGGTGGCCTTGCGGCCGTTGACGTACACGTCGTATCCCGTGGTGGCGGGGCCGGTGTTCACCGGGTTCCAGGCCAGGGAGACGGTGGTGGCGGTGGAGGCGGTGCCGTGGACGCCGAGGGGCGTGCCGGGGCCGGGGGTCTTCTTGGCGGGGGTGAGGGTGAACAGGCGGGAGCCGTGCGGGGGCAGGTTCTTCGTCAGGTGGCCCGAGGCGCTGCCGAGGCCGGTGCGGCTCCACAGGTCGCGGACGGCGGCCTTGCCGGTGATGCCGAGGTCGGCGAAGTCAGCGGTGACGTCGGCGGGTGCGCTGCCGAGGTTGAACAGGGCTACGGTGTACGTTCCGTCGGTGTTGCGGGAGTACCAGACCTGCTGGTCGGTGGCCTGGCTGACGGGCCTGGCGGGGTTGCCCGCCTGGTCGACCGCGATCACCTCGTCATTGGTGAGGAGTTTCAGGCCGTAGGGGTCGAGTCGGGTGAGGTCGTCGCCGGAGTACAGCGGTGCGGACTCGACCGCCCACAGCGTCATGTAGGTCTGCCGTTCGGCGTCGGTGAGGCCGTCCATCGCGCCTGCGCCGACGTCGAGCGAGTCGAGGTTGTTCCAGTGGCCGGGGCCTGCGTCGTCGATCCACTGGACGACGTCGTTCCACCGCTGCTTGACGGAGTTGTCCCAGGTCACCAGCGTGTCGCAGTAGCACTCCACGTCGGTGTCGACCCGCCACCCGTTGGAGTTCCGCTTCCACACGTCCGCCCGGTCATGACTCAACGACCAGGACACCGTGAACTGAATCGGACGGCCGGTCTTCCGGAGCGCGGCGTGCCATGCCTGGACGTCGGGGATGTTGTCGTGGGCCGCGTCGCCCTGGTTGGAGCCGGGGCCGACGCCGTCGACCTTGAGGAAGTCCACGCCCCAGCCCGCCAGTTCGGCCGCGACGGAGTCGATGTACTTCGCGGCGCACGGGCTGGAGAAGTCCATCTGGTAGGAGACGTCGTCCCAGCCGCTGGTCTTGCGCAGGTCCGGGTAGACGATGTCCTTGGTCGTACAGCCCGGTGCCCCGTAGATCGGCGACTTCCCGTCGTTGTACGCGTCGAAGTAGAGCCCGACGGCCAGATAGGCGCCGAATTTCAGGCCCTTGGCGTGCACGTAGTCCGCCAGGCCCTTCAGTCCGTCGGGGAACGTCGTGGCATTGGGCATCGGACGGCCGTAGTGGTCGAAGCCGCCGACCCAGCCCGAGTCGATGTTGATGTACTCGTAGCCATGGGACTTGAGCTTCTTGGCCACCACATCGGCCTGCTGCTTCACATGCGCCTCGGTCAGCCAGCTCATCCCGCCGTAGCCGGGGAAGTTGGTCGACTCCAGGCTCCAACTGCTCCAGCCCATGTACGGCTTGGCGGCCAGGACCGAGGACGGAGCGGGGGCGGGGGCGGCTCGGGAGACGGCGGCTTGTACGGACTCGGGTGCGGAGCCGGGCGCGGCAGCGGGCGCCGACGCGGACGCCGGTACGGCGAAGGCCGCGATCAGCGCTCCGGCCGCCAGCAGGGCGGGGAGGACGGCGTTCCGGGCGCCGCCCCTGGCGCGGGCGGCACGGGCGCTGAGGCGTACGGGTCCATCGGAAGGTGCCATGACTGCTCCATCTCGGCACCGTGCGCGGGCACGGCGGGGCCGGGTGACGAGGAGGGTTGGTTGGCGTGGACGCCTGCGCTCGCGGGGCGGTCCGAGGGGACGCCGCCCCGTGCGCAGGCCGCGGCCGGAGGGGAGGAACGCCGGTCGCGCTCCTGCCGTTCGGGGCCGTCCCGGACCCCGTTCGGCTGTGGAGTGCGGCGACTGTAGCCAGAGTTTCCTTCCAGCGTCAACATAGTCACCACCTGGTTTCCCGGTGGATTCTGTGAATCCTGTGCACCCCTCGCGCCACTCTCGCCTTCCCTTACCTTCCGGCGGAAAGGTAGGGTCGGAGACGTGACTCCCGCCGATCAGCCGCCCGCCGCCGCCCTGGTGTTCCAGACCCTGCTCGCCCACGGGCCGCTCACCCGGGCCGAGGCCGGCCGACGTACCGGCCTGTCCGCGGGGGCCGTCACCAAGGTGACGGCGCCGCTGCTGAGCGACGGCTGGATCACCGAGCTGAGCACCCCGGCCCCGAAGCGGGCGACCGGCAGACCCGCCACGCTGATCGCGGTACGCCCGGAGCGGGCCCGCTTCATCGGCGTCAAGGTGACCGCGGACGAGCTGATCGGCGTACTGGCCGATCTCACGGCCAAGCCGCTCGTGGCACGCCGGGTCACCCTCGACTCGCGGGACGTCGGCACCGTGGTGCTGGCCATCGCCCGGCTGGTCAAGCGGCTGCGCGCGGCGGCCGGGCCCGAGCACGGCGAGGACGTGCACAGCATCGGCGTGACCATCTCCGGCGACGTCGACGGGCAGACCGGCATCGTGCAGTACTCGCCGTTCCTCAACTGGCGCCGGGTCGCGCTGGCCCGGCTCGTCGAGACCGCCACCGGCACACCGACGGTGATCGAGAACGACGTACGCGCGCTGACCGTCACCGAGCAGTGGTTCGGCGCGGGCGCGGGCCTGGACTCGTTCGCGCTGATCACCGTCGGCGCCGGGATCGGCTGCGGACTCTCCATCCGCGGGCGCGTGGTGTCGGGGGCGCACGGCGTGTCGGGGGAGGTCGGCCACCTGCCGGTCGGCGGCACCGAGCGGACCTGCACCTGCGGCAACACCGGCTGTGTGGAGGCCGTCGCGTCCACGCACGCCATCACCGAGCAGGCCAGGCAGGCCACGGGGAATCCGGGGCTGACGATGACCGAAGCGGTACGGCTGGCGCACGCCGGGGACGAGGCGGTCCGCGCCGTGTTCTCCCGCGCCGGGCACGCGCTCGGCCTCGCCATCGCCTCGGTCGCCAACCTGATCGGCCCCGAGCGGATCATCATCTCCGGCGAGGGCGTGGCGACCTACGACCTGTTCGCCGACCAGATCCGCGAGACCTTCGCCGCCCAGGCGTTCGGCGCCGCCGCCGAGTGCGATCTGCTGCTGCGCCCGCTGCCGTTCGAGGAGTGGGCGCGCGGCGGCGCGGCCGTGGCGGCGCAGCACCTCTTCGCGCCGGTCACGTAGCCGGTCGGGTTACGGGGCGGGGAACCGGGCGAGCAGCGGTTCGGGGAACGGGTCGGGCAGCGGGCGGGGCGGCCGGTCACGTAGCGGACCGGCGGCAGCGCGACCACGGCCGCGGGCGGCCCTGTTCGGCAAAGCCTTCCGGGGCGGCCCGCCGACTGTCACACTCGCTGGTGTGCCCGACTTCGACGTGTTGGTGATCGGTTCAGGTCCTGGTGGTCAGAAGGCGGCCATCGCGGCGGCCAAGCTCGGACGGCGGGCGGCGGTGGTGGACCGCGCGGACTCGCTGGGCGGGGTGTCGATCCACACCGGCACGATCCCGTCCAAGACGCTGCGGGAGGCGGTGCTCTACCTCACCGGCCTCAACCAGCGGGATCTGTACGGCCAGAGCTACCGGCTCAAGGAGGACATCACCGTCGCGGACCTGACCGCGAGGACGCAGCATGTGGTCGGCCGCGAGGTCGATGTGATCCGCAGTCAGCTCTCCAGGAACCAGGTCGCGCTGCTCTCCGGCACCGGGCGCTTCGTCGACCAGCACACCGTCGCGGTGCGCGACGCGGTCGGCCAGGACCGGCTGGTGACGGCCGAGCACATCGTGATCGCCACCGGCACCCGGCCCGCGCGCCCGGCGAGCGTCGAGTTCGACGACCGTACGGTGCTGGACTCCGACAGCGTCCTCAGCATGGAGCGGGTGCCGCGGTCCATGGTGATCGTCGGCGCCGGGGTCATCGGCATGGAGTACGCGTCGATGTTCGCCGCCCTCGGCAGCAAGATCACCGTGGTGGAGCAGCGCGAGGGAATGCTGGACTTCTGCGACGCCGAGATCGTCGAGGCGCTCAAGTACCACCTGCGCGATCTCGCGGTCACCTTCCGCTTCGGCGAGACGGTCGCGGCGGTCTCGCGGCACGAGCGCGGCACCCTGACCGTGCTGGAGAGCGGCAAGAAGATCGCCGCGGACGCGGTGATGTACTCGGCGGGACGGCAGGGTCTGACCGACGAACTGGACCTCGACAAGGCCGGTCTGCAAGCCGACAAGCGCGGCCGGATATCGGTGGACGAGCACTTCCGCACCGCGGTCCCGCACATCTACGCCGTCGGTGACGTCATCGGCTTCCCCGCGCTGGCCGCGACCTCGATGGAGCAGGGCAGGACCGCCGCGTACCACGCCTGCGGCGAACCGGTGCACGCGATGCGGGACGGCCAGCCGATCGGCATCTACACCATTCCCGAGGTCAGCTTCATCGGCCGCACCGAGGACCAGCTCACCGACGAACTGGTGCCGTTCGAGGTCGGTGTCTCCCGCTACCGCGAGCTGGCCCGCGGCCAGATCATCGGTGACGCGCACGGCATGCTGAAACTGCTGGTCTCGCCGGAGGACCGCAAGCTGCTCGGCGTGCACTGCTTCGGCACCGGCGCCACCGAGCTGATCCACATCGGCCACGCCGTGATGGGCTGCGGCGGCACCGTCGACTACCTCGTGGACGCCGTCTTCAATTACCCGACGCTCGCCGAGTCCTACAAGGTCGCGGCGCTCGACGTCACCAACAAGATCCGGCAGATCGACCGGCTGGGGGACTGAGCCGCGCGGGTGCTGTGTCGCCGATGAGTTTTCGGCGGGCGGCCGGTCATAAAGGTGAACGGCGGCGCTCGGGCGCCGACGACAGCCTGACGCGAGGAGACCGCGATGCCCCGGATCACCCCCAACCTCTGGTTCGACACCGAGAGCCAGGAAGCCGCCGAGTTCTACGTCTCGGTCTTCCCGAACTCGCGGATCACCGACACCACCTACTACGGCGAGGCCGGTCCGCGCGAGGCGGGCACCGTACTGACCGTGGCGTTCGAGCTGGACGGCCAGCCGTACATCGCGATCAACGGCGGCCCCGAGTTCCCCTTCACCGAGGCCGTCTCGCTGCTGATCACCTGTGAGGACCAGGCCGAGGTCGACCACTACTGGGCCCGGCTCACCGAGGGCGGCGGCTCCGAGGGCCCGTGCGGATGGCTCAAGGACAAGTACGGGCTGTCCTGGCAGGTCGTCCCCACCGGCATGGTGGCGATGCTGAACGACCCCGACGCGGAGCGCGGCCAGCGCGCGATGAAGGCGATGCTCGGCATGAAGAAGATCGACCTGGCGGCGCTCAAGGCCGCCGCCGACGGCACCGGAGCCTGACGGACGCCGACGGGAGGACGTACCACGCGCCGCTAGGAAGTGCCGTCCGACGCGGGACGGGCACGGGGGTGGCGGCGCAGGAAGTCGTCCACGAGACGGTCGGTGAAGTCCCGGTCGACCGGGTCCCCGGTCACCAGGACGCGGTGGTAGATCGGCCCCACGAGCCGGTCGACCTCGGCCGTCAGGTCGAGACCGGCGGGGAGTTCGCCGCGGCCCACCGCGTTCTCCAGCGGGAGCCGGTCGCGGCGGCGCTGCTCGTCGAGATAGCGGGCGCGCAGCACGGCCGCGAACTGCGGGTCGTGCTGCGCGTGTCCGAGCAGGGCCCGGAAGACCGCGCCCGCGTCTGACGCGGTGAGGAAGCCGGCCAGCAGGCCCAGGTGCTCGCGGAGATCGGCGCCGAGATCGCCGTGGTCGGCCGGGGCGAGGGCTTCGGCGGCGTCCTGGAGGAAGGCGTCAAGAAGGACGTCGGTCTTGGTGTTCCAGCGGCGGTAGATGGTCTGTTTGGCGACCCCGGCCCGCGCCGCGATGCCCTCGACGGTGACACCGGCGAAGCCCTTCTCGACCAGGAGGTCGTCGGCGGCTTCCAGTACGGCCATCCGCGCCTGCTCGCTGCGCCCGTGCCGGTTGCCGTGGTGCCGCGCCGTCCGGTCGGCGTCAGCCCCGGCGCCCTCCGCACCCTCCGTGCCGCCCGCAGTCTCGGTGCCCCCCGCGCTTTCGGCGCCCCTGGCGCCGTCGGCGACCGAACTCCCTCGCTCCATGTCTGCATCCTCCGGGTCTCGGGGTAGGTCGGCAACTTCTAGACGCAACGCAACGGTGCGTCTACTCTAGGGCTCATGACAGCGACCAGCACCCTCCGCGACCCCCGGGTCGTCTCCGCCCTGACCGCGATGTTCGACCGGGCCGCGCAGGACGACGCGACCCGCCGCCGTATCCGGGCCGCGTGGCCCGACGGCTTCGCCCCGGCGACGCCGCGGGAGTTGGCCGACGCCAACGCCGAGGTCTACATGCCGATCTCGGCCGACGGCGGAAAACTCCTGTACAGCCTGGTCCGGGCCGTCCGCCCGGCCACTGTCGTCGAATTCGGCACCTCCTTCGGGATCTCCACCCTCCACCTGGCCGCCGCGGTGCGCGACAACGGCGCGGGGCGGGTGATCAGCACCGAACTGAGCGCGGACAAGGCCGCCGCGGCCCGCGTGACCTTCGCCGAGACGGGTCTGGACGGACTGGTCACCGTCCTCGAAGGCGACGCCCGCGACACCCTCGCCGAGCTGTCAGGTCCGGTGGACTTCCTGCTGCTCGACGGCTGGAAGGACCTCTGTCTGCCCGTCCTGCGGCTGCTCGAACCGCGCCTCGCGCCGGGCACCCTCGTCGTGGCCGACGACGTGGACCTCACGGACCTGGCGCCGTATCTCGACTACGTCCGCGATCCGCGCAACGGCTACGAGAGCGTCACCTTCCCGGTCGAGGACGGCATGGAGATCAGCTGCCGTCTGTGAGCCGCGGCGGCAAGGGGCCCGGCAGGACGAACGGCCGGGCAGGGGCCCCCGGCGGGCGGCAACGGGAAAAGGGCCGCGGCGGCCCGGAAAGCAGAGGCGGATGAAAGGCGACGCCGTGGAGCGCGCGGAGCAGCCGAGCCCTCGCGGAGCGCGGCGGCTGCTCGCCGACCACGCCATCGACACCCGCCCGCTGGCCCTGCCCGCCTTCCGGCGGCTCTTCATCGGCCAGGGCACGTCGTTCGTCGGCTCGATGCTCACCCAGATCGCGGTGCCGGTCCAGGTCTTCCGGATCTCGCACTCGTCGCTGGCCGTCGGCATGGTCGGCTTCGCCGGTCTGGTGCCGCTGATCGTCTTCGGCCTCTACGGCGGGGCCGTCGCCGACGCCGTCGACCGCAGGACGCTGTATCTGTGGTCCTCGCTCGGCACCTGGACGGTGACGCTGGCGCTGCTCGCGCAGACGCTGCTCGACCTGCGCAATGTCGGGCTGATCCTCGCCCTGGTCGCGACGCAGTCGGCCGGGTTCGCGATGGCCAGTTCCGCGCGCGGCGCGATCGTGCCGCGCATCGTCGAACCCGGCCTGATCCCCGCCGCGAACACCCTCAACTACGTGATCGGCACGGTCGGCGAGGTCGTCGGCCCGCTGATCGCCGGTGTCCTCGTCACCGTCCCGCACGGCTTCGCGTACGCGTACGGCGCGGACGCCGTGCTGTTCACGGCCGCGCTGCACTCCACGCTGCGGCTGCCCCGACTTCCGCCGGACGGCTCCGCGGGCCGCCTGGGTCTGCGGTCGGTACGGGACGGGCTGTCCTTCATCGGCGGGCGGCCGGTGCTGGTGATGAGCTTCTTCGTGGACATCTGTGCCATGACGCTGGCGATGCCGCGGTCGCTGTTCCCCGCCGTCGCGGACGCCCGCTTCGGCGGCTCGGTCGGACTGCTCTACTCCGCCATCCCGATCGGCTCCGTCCTGGCCGGGTTCGCCAGCGGATGGATCGGCCGGATCCGGCGGCAGGGCGTGGTGCTCACCGGCGCCGTGCTGGTGTGGGGCGCCGCCGTCGCCGTCTCCGGCCTGGCCCGGCAGCTCTGGCTGGTCGTCCTGCTCCTCGCCGTGGCCGGCGCCGCCGACCTGATCAGCGCGGTCCTGCGCCAGACGCTCCTCCAGACCTACGCCCCCGACGAGATGCGAGGCCGTATGCAGGGCGTCCACACCGTCGTCGTCGCCGGCGGCCCCCGGCTGGGCGACCTGCGCGCCGGTACCATGGCCGCCGCGCTGGGCGCCGGGCTGTCCTGGACAATTGGCGGCCTCGCCTGCGTGGTGGTCGTGGCACTCGCCGCCCCGCTGGCCCGCTCCTTCTGGCGCTACGACTCCGGCGCCCCGGCCCCGGCGGCCGACCCCGCGAAGGACACCGGCCCGCTGCGCGAGCAGACCGCCCCCTGACGGCTCACCAGCCGGTGCGCCCCGCCGGGTACATCCGCTCGCGTCAGCTCTTTGCACCAACCCCATTCGCACCAGTCGGCACACTCCCCTCGCGGCGCCGGATCTGTCATCGTCGACTTGTCAGCGCACGAACAGAAATGCGCTCAAGCGGACCCGCAACCAGACATGACCCGACGTCGAACCGACGCCGTGGTCTCGAGCGCGGTTCGAGGTCCTCTCCCCACGCTGATCCGCACCGCGTACGCGGGCGACACCGCGTTCCCGGACGCGCCGACCTTCGACACCGTCGGCCGTGACGGCTTCGGCGGCGCCCCGTTCACCCAGCGGGTTCTCGTGGGCGTACGGCTCACTCCAGACCGGCGGCTACGGCGGCAGGGCCGGGCTCGCGACCGGGCCGCGGGCCGACAAGCGCACCACCGTGCACTTCACGGGTGACACCCGCTCGAACGAGGCGCTGCTGCCGTATACGTAAATTCTGGCCGAGGAGGCCCGGTGTGCCGGTGTGCCGGTGTGCCGGTGACCAACGCCACCGCGCCGAAGTCCGTGACCGTGGACGGCGTCCCGGTGGCCAGGAGCGTCTGGGCGTGGGACGCCGCCGCCGGGAAGGTGACCGTCACCGTTCCGCAGAGGTCCGTGCGTCAGCAGGTCACCGTCAGCTATCGGTGACGCCGCCCGGGGACGCCGCCGAGGCCCACCGCGCCTCGGTGGCGTCCAGCAGGTGTGCGATACGGGCGGGGTCCGGCAGCGGGCCGTGATCGCCGGGGACCCGCAGGGCCGCGCCCGCGGTGACATGGCCGAGGCGCAGCGCGCGGACGGGCGGCTCGCCGCGGAGCAGGCCGGTGAGGAATCCGGCGGCGAAGGCGTCGCCCGCGCCGACGGGTTCCACGACCTCGACGGCGCGGGCGGGCACGGTGTGCGCCTTCGCGCCGTCGAAGGCGGTCGCGGCGCGGGCGCCGTCCTTGACCACCAGCACGCGCGGGCCCGGCAGCAGGGCGCGTACGTCGGCGGCGTCGGCGAGGTGCGCGCCCCACAGCTCCTGGGCCTCGTCCAGGCCGACGAAAGTGATGTCCGCGCGGTCGGCGAAGTCGCGCAGGACGCCGGGCGCCGCGCCGTCCGGCCAGAGCGCGGGCCGGTGGTTGACGTCGAAGCTGACCGGCAGCGGGCCGCGCAGCGCCGCGTCCACCAGGTCACGGCAGGAGTCCGACAGCGCCGCCGTGACGCCGGTCAGGTGCAGCAGCCCCGCGGTGCGTACGGCCTCGGCCGCCAGCGATCGCGGCCCGAGCGCGGACGCGGCCGACCCCCGCCGGTAGTAGTGCACGCGGGTGCGCTGCCCGCCGGGGCTCTTCACCATCACCCCGGTCGGCCGCCCCGTGTCGGTCCTGACGCCGCCGACGTCCACCCCGCACGCCGCGACCTCGGCCACGATCCGCCGCCCGAACGGATCGTCACCGACCGCCGACACCCACCGGGCCTCCACCCCGTGGTCGGCCAGATACATCGCCGCGTTCGACTCCGCCCCGGCGACCTCCACCCGCAACCGCCGTGCCTCCGCGAGCGTTTCACCGGTCTCCGGCACCATCGCGACCATGGTCTCCCCGAGGCAGGCGACGGGGCCGCCGATCCGGATCACGGCAGTCTCCTCGCGGGGGTACGGCGCGGGCCCCGTCCGGTCATGGCGAGTGACGGCGCCGGGCGCTGCCCCCGTCCCGTCGTACTCCCGGTCATCGCGCGGCCCGCGTGCTCGGCGCGTCCGTCTCCGCGACGGCGGCGAGGAAGTCCCTGGCCCGCGCGCGGAGCGCGGTCCGGCTGCCGCCGCTCGCCGCGTCGCCGATGAGGGGCGAGCCGACGCCGACCGCGAGGGCTCCGGCGGCGAAGTAGGCGCGGGCGGCCGGGATGTCGACGCCGCCGACGGGCACGAAGGGCAGGTCGGGGAAGGGGCCGCGCAGGGCACGGAGGTAGCCGGGGCCGCCCGCTTGCTCGGCGGGGAAGAGCTTGAGCGCGGTGGCGCCGAGCCGCCGCGCGGTGACGATATCGGTGGGCGTCATCACTCCGGCCAGCACGGGCAGGCCCAACTCCCGTGCGGCGCTGACGCCTTCGCCGACCGCGGGCGTGACGACGAAGTCGGCCCCGGCGCGGTGCGCGTCCTTGGCGTCCTGCTCGGTGAGGACGGTGCCCGCGCCGAGCGGCGCGTCGGGGCCGAGGGCGGCCCGGGCCGCGGCGATGACGCCGAGCGCGTTCCGGCCGCTGAGCGAGACCTCGACCAGTGCGACGCCCTCCTCGACCAGGGTCAGTACGGTGCGCAGCGACGCGTCCTCGTCGTCGCCGCGCACGATGGCGACGAGGCGGTGGGCGCGCAGCGCGGTGAGCAGGTCCACGGGTGATGTTCCTTTCCTGTTGCGGTGATTCGGACGGCGTGGGGCCGGGGCGGGCGGTGGGGTCGGTGTGAGCCGGTCGCGGTGCGGTGAGCCGGTCGTGGTGAGCCGGACACGGTCAGCCGATCCCGTCGAGGGTTCAGCGGTCCGGGGCGGACGCGGCGGCGGTGGCGGCGGAAGCACCGGCGGCCGTGACCGTGAGCCGCCAGCGGACCTCGCCGCTCGCGGGCACGCGGGCCGCGTCCCCCTCCCCCGCCGTCGCCAGGTCGAAGACCCGGCCCAGCATCGGCTCCACGCCGATCGAGCGGTACGGCGCGCCCTCGGGGAAGCCGCCCAGATTCCGCCACAGGGCGATGGACGCGGGCTGACCGGCCACGTCGAGCGCGAACCGCAGCCGGTCGGTCCCGTCGCGCACGGTCGCCGTCGCGGCCTCGACGACCGCGCCGCTCGCCGTACCGTCGTCGGGCCCGAGCAGGTCGAAGCGGGTAGGCGTCCCGTCGCCCGTGCCCCCGACGGACGGCCAGGTGAACGGCTCGCGCCGCGCACCCCCGTCCGGGTAGTGCAGGGCCTGTGCGCCGGGCGGCAGTTCGATCCGGCCGTCCCGCGACACGTCGAGGAGCGCGTGGGCGGCCCACAGGAAGCGGTAGCCGGGCGCGGCGGTCAGCCGGTAGTCGACCACCGCGCCGCCGCCGGGGCCGCCCCCGATCCGCCGGGTGAGCCGGAAGTCGGGGTGGTCGACCCGGTCCGCGCCATCCGCGCCATCTGCGCCGTCCCCGCCGTTCTCGCGCCGCCAGGGGCGCGACCACACGTCGCCGTGGTCGGGGACGCCCCGGACGGTGGGCAGGCACTCCTCCACACCGCCCGCGTCGGCGAAGGCGTCACCGGGCGCGACGCCCGCGCGGCGCGGCTCGTCCCGGTGCCAGAGCCATTCGCGGTCCCCGGCCCGCAGCGACGTCCAACGGCCGCCGTGCGCACAGTCGGTGACGATCCGTACGGGAAGCGCCGCCCCGGTCAGCGCTGTCACCATTCCGCGAACGACCCGTCGGCGTGCCGCCACACCGGATTGCGCCAGGCGTGCCCACCGCGGTCGGCGGCGCGTACCGCCGCCTCGTCCACGGTGATCCCGAGCCCCGGCAGCCCGGTGCGCTGCGCCTGGCCGTCCACGAAGCGGAACGGCTCGGTGTCCACCAGATAGGACAGGAGGTCGGCGTCCTTGTTGTAGTGGATGCCGCGGCTCTGCTCCTGGATGAGGAAGTTCGGCGTGCAGAAGGCGACTTGGAGGCTGGCGGCGAGCGAAATCGGCCCCAGCGGGCAGTGCGGGGCGAGTTGGGCGCCGTACGTCTCGGCGAGCGACGCGATCCGCGTCACCTCGGTGATGCCCCCGGCGTGCGAGAGGTCCGGCTGCGCCACGGCTATGCCCGCGGTGAGCGCGGGCAGGAACTCCGCACGCCCGTACAGGCGTTCACCGGTCGCGATCGGCACTTCGGTGGAGGCCACCAGGCCGCCGAGCAGATGTCCCAGCTCCGGCAGCAGCGGCTCCTCGACGAACAGCGGGTGCAGCGGCGCGATTTCACGCAGCACGCGCCGGGCGCCCGCGGCGGTGAAGCGGCCGTGGAAGTCGACGGCGACATCGCGTCCGGGGCCGAGCGCCTGGCGCGCGGCGGCCACCCGCTCCACGACGGCGGCGGTCTCGGCGGGCGTGGTGAGCGCCGACGTGCGGCCGGCCGCGTTCATCTTGACGGCGGTGAAGCCCGCCTCGACCTGCGCGCCGACGTCCTCCGCGAGCCGCGCGGGCTCGTCGCCGCCGACCCAGGCGTAGACCCGGACCGCGTCCCTGACCGGACCGCCGAGCAGGCCGTACACGGGGGCGCCGTACGTCTTGCCCGCGATGTCCCACAGCGCGTGGTCGAGACCGGCGACGGCGCTGGAGAGCACCGGGCCGCCGCGGTAGAAGCCGCCCTTGGTGAGCACCTGCCAGTGGTCCTGGATCCGCAGCGGGTCCTGGCCGATCAGATACTCGGCCAGCACGTCGACGGCGGCGCGCACCACCTCGGCCCGCCCCTCGACCACGGGTTCGCCCCAGCCGACGACGCCCTCGTCCGTCTCGATCCGGCAGAACAGCCACCGGGGCGGTACGAGGAAGGTCTCGACGCGCACTATCTTCACTTCGCCGCCTCTGAAGCCGTGGAGGTCTGGGATTCCTTGGTTGCCCGCGCCGTTTCGGATGCCTGCGCCGTTTCGGATGCCCGCGCCGTTTCGGATGCCCGCGCCGTTTCGGATGCCCCGGTTGTCCCGGACCCGCCGGACCCCTCGACCGCCTCGGCGCCCGAGCCGTGCACCAGGTCCAGGTCGCGGACGGCCTGGTCGAGCAGGGCCCGCATGGCGCGCTCGGCGGCGTCCGGGTCCTGGTCGCGTACCGCGTCGAGGACGGCCCGGTGGCTGGGCACCGGGTCCTGGCCGTGCGGGGAGCTGTGCACGATCTCGTCGCGGTGCGCGAGACCGGACTCGATCACCATCTCCATCCGCTCCAGCAGTTCGTTGTGAGTGGCGGCGAGTAGGGCGCGGTGGAAGGCGAGGTCGGCCTCGACCGCGTGCGCGGCGCCGCCCTCGTCCTCACCCATCGCGGTGAGCGCGGCGTCCAGCGCGACCAGGTCGCCGTCGGTACGGCGCACCGCCGCCAGCCGTACGGCGGCCGGTTCGACGATCCCGCGGACCTCGCCGAGGCTGCGCAGCAGCCCCAGGTCGGCCCCGGTGCCGGTGCCGCCCGCGAACTGCCAGCGCAGCACGTCGGCGTCCAGCAGATTCCAGTCGGCGCGGGCTCTGACGAAGGTGCCGCGTTTCTGCCGCGCGTCGACCATCCCCTTGGCCGCCAGCACCTTCAGCGATTCGCGCAGCGCGGTGAGACTGACGTCCAACTCGCTCTGCAACGCCACGAGATCGAGTGTCGCCCCTTCGGGGATCTCGCCGCTGAGCACCCGGCGCGCGAGAGTCTCCACGGTCTGCCCGTGCACTCCGCGGCGCGCGTATGGCGTCATGTCGTTCTGCCTTTCTCCAGGTCGGGTGGGGTACCCCGGGTGAGGTACGGCGATGGTGGTCGGCGGCGGTCAGGCCGAGGCCTTGGTGACACTCCAGCCGCCGTCCACCAGCAGGCTCGAACCGGTGATGTACGAGGCGTCGTCCGAGGCGAGGAAGGCGATGGCCGCGGCGACCTCCTCCGGGCGGCCGAAGCGGCGCGCCGCGGTCTCCGCGACGCTGCGGGCCCGGTCCTCCTCGGGCACCCGGTCCCAGGCCGCGGTGAGGATCGGACCGGGGAGCACCGCGTTGACCCGGACCTCGGGCCCGTACTCGACGGCCAGTTGACCGCTCAGCGACAGCAGCGCGCCCTTGGCCGCCGCGTAGGCGGGGTGGCCGGGGATGCCCTTGTGCGCGTGGACGGAGGAGGTGAGGACGGCGGCGCCGCGCGCGGTGCGCAGGTCGGGCAGCAGCGCCCGGAAGCCGAGGAAGCCGCCGGTGAGGTTGACCGCGAGCTGACGCTCCCAGGAGGCGACGGACATCTCGTGGGCCGGGGCCACGTCGACGGTGTAGGCGTTGGAGACCAGGGCCGCCACGGGGCCGTAGGCGTGCGCCACCGCGACGATCCGCTCCCAGTCCTCGGGGTCGGACACGTCCGCCCGTACGGACACCGCCCGGCCGCCCTCCTCGCGGATGCCCGCGGCGACGCCCTCGGCGCGGTCGGCCGCGATGTCGGCGAGGACCACGGCGGCGCCCTCGGCCGCGAGCCGTTCTGCGGTGGCCGCGCCGATCCCGGAAGCGGCTCCGGTGACCACGGCCACCTTGTCGGCGAAGCGGAGTGCTGCGTTCATGTGCTGGTCCTGCTCCTCGGTACGGTGGGGCTGGTCGGTACGGTCGGTGCGGTCGGGTCGCTCGGTGCGGTCGGGTCGCTCGGTGCGGTCGGACCGGTCCGGGCCTCCCGCGACTTTAGTGACGCCCGGAGCCGTCGGCGGCCTCCTGCCGCGCCAGCACGACGAGTTCGGCGTCGTGTCGACCGGTCCAGCCGAACGGCAGGCCGCTGTGGAGCAGATACGCCCCGCTGTACACCGTCCCGTCCGCCGTGTCGGTGTAGCGGGCGGCGGGGTCCAGGCCGCGCAGCCGCAGCCGCGAGGCGCGTCCGGGGACCAGCGGCGCGCCGTCGAGCCGTCCGGTGCTCCACGCGGTGACCACGACCCGCGCGCCGCCGCGCTCCTCGTACTGGACACCGCAGGTCGGATCGGCGGGGCCGTTCAGCAGCCGGGCCGTGCCGTGGTGGACGACGTCGCGGATCTCCTTGTAGCGGGCGATCCAGCCCGCCGCCTCGGTGCGCTGCTCCGGTGTCCAGGCGCGGATGTCGGCGCCGATGCCGAGCACGCCCGCGATGGCGAGGACGAAGCGGAAGGCCAGGGAGCGGAGCCGCGGGTCGAAGACGCCGGGCGCGTCGGTGACCCAGGAGCTCATGGTGTGCGGGGCGTGCGCGTGCAGATAGCCGTACTGGATGGCGAGCCGGTCGAGCGGCGCGGTGTTGTCGCTGGGCCAGACCACGTCGGTACGGGCCAGCGTGGCGTGTTCGATGCGGGCGCCGCCGCCCGCGCAGCCCTCGACGGTGACGTGCGGGTGGTGGGCGCGCAGGTGGTCGAGGACCCGCAGGTATCCGGCGACGTGGTCGGCGTCGAGGTCCTGGCCCGCGGCCGGTCCCGTGTCGGGCCTGCCGCGCTCGGTCGGCGGGCGGTTCATGTCCCACTTGAGGTAGCTGACGGCGTGTTCGCCGAGCAGCCGGTCCAAGGTGGCGATCACGAAGTCCTGCACGTCCACCCGGCCGAGGTCGAGCAGCAGTTGCTCGCGGACGAGGGTCGCCGGGCGGCCGTCGATCCGGTACACCCACTCGGGGTGCTTGGCGTACAGCTCGGACCGCGGGCTGATCGCCTCCGGTTCGACCCACAGGCCGAAGTCCATGCCGGTGGCGCGGACCCGCTCGATGAAGCCGTCGAATCCCTCGGGGAAGTTGGCCGGGTCCGGGGTCCAGTCGCCCAGTCCCCCGGTCTCGTCCCGCCGCCCGCGGAACCAGCCGTCGTCCACGACGAAGAGTTCGACGCCCATGTCGGCGGCGACGGCGGCCAGTTCGAGCTGCGCGTCGGCCTCGACGTCGAAGCCGGTGGCCTCCCAGGAGTTGTACTGCACCTTGCGGGTACGGTGCAGCCGCTCGCCGCTCAGCGCGCGCTCGTACGCGTGCCAGATCCGCGTCAGTCCGTCGAGCCCTTCCGGGCTGAAGGCGCAGGCGACGCGCGGGGTGGTGAGCGTGGCGCCGGGCGCGAGGCGGACGGACTCCTCGTGCGGCAGCCGCCCGGCGCGTACGCGGACGATCCCGCCGGGTTCCGCGTCCGCGGTGATGTGCCAGTTGCCCGACCACTCCAACGCGATGCCGTAGGTGGGGGTGTCGCCCTCCTGCGGGGCGGCGGCGTCCTGGACCGCGAGCCAGGGCGCGTAGGCGTGGCCCGGCACTCCCTGGGTGGAGGCCATCTCGAACCGGCCCCTGACGAGGTCGAGTTGGGTGCGCTGGAACTCCTGCGACCACTGGCCCGTGAGGTAGGTGAGCCGGGCGCCCCCGCCGTCGGTGACGGGGACGCTGATCGCGGCGGAGTCCAGGCGTTCCAGGCGCAGTTCGTCCGGTCCCGTGCAGGTCAGCTCGGTCCAGCGCAGCAGTACGTCGGTGCCGGGCACGGTCTCGTAGCGCAGCGCGACCCGCAGTCCGAGGTGGTCGTCGGTGAAGTCCAGGCGCAGCGACCGGTCGTCGTCCTGTGTGGCGCGCTCGAAGGTCCACCACACGCCGCGTTCGCCGTCGGGGCGGCGTACGACGAGGTCGGCGCCGCCGAAGGGACGCATGCCCTGGGGCAGGTATTCGGCCGGGGCGGCGTCGGCGGGGGTGATGTAGTGGGTGCGGCGCGACCAGTCCAGCGGGGACGGGCCGGTCTCGGCGCCGTGCGGGCCCCAGGCGGCGACCTCGGCCCACCGCCCGTCGCCGCCGAGGCGGACGGCGTAGGTGGTGGTGTCGGTGCGCAGCAGCCACGGTGCGGCCGACGGCGTTGCGGACGGGGTCACTTGACTGCTCCCAGGTTGAGTCCGGCCACGAAGTGCCGCTGGAATCGGAGGAAGACGATGACGGTCGGGGCGGCGGCGATCACGGAACCGGCCGCGATGACGTTCCACATAGAGACGTACTGGCCCTGGAGGCCGATCAGCGACGCGGTGATCGGCATCTTGCTGTCGGTGCGCAGCACGGTGATGGCCCACAGCAGGTCGTTGAAGATCCACGTGAACGACAGCGCGGTGAGCGCGGCGAGCGCGGGCCTGGCGAGCGGCAGGATGATCCGCGTGTAGATCTGCCAGGGGCCCGCTCCGTCGATGACGGCGGCCTGCTGGATCTCCGGCGGGATGGACCGCATGAAGCCGTGCAGCACGAAGACGTAGAAGCCGACGCCGAAGCCGACCTGGACGCCGATGAGGGCGTACAGCGAGTCGTAGAAGCCCAGTTGCTCGCTGAGCTTGGAGACCGGGATCAGCAGGATCTGCGGCGGCAGCAGATTGCCGCTGAGCATCACCAGCAGCAGTACGCGGCGCAGCGGCACGTCGTAGCGGCTGAGCGCGAAGGCGGCCATCGAGGCGAGCAGCAGCGAGATCAGCACGGTGGGGACGGACACCAGCATGCTGTTGATCAGCGCGCGCTGCTGTCCGCCGTCGACCCACGCCTGGCGGAAGCCGTCGAGGGTGAAGGAGTGCGGCAGGCCGCCGAGGCCGTTGGCGGCGATGTCGTCGAACGAGCGGGTGCTGGTGACCAGTACGACGACGATGGGGATCAGCCAGATCAGCGACAGCAGTCCCGCGCCGGTGTGGAAGGCGGCGGTCCCCCAGGCCCGGCGCCGGTCGGGCCGACGGCTCCCGCCGCGCGCGGCCTTCGCACCGGCACCCGCGTCCTCGCCGGTACGGTCCGCGGTCGGCGCCGCGTCGGCGCCCGCGTGCGTGACGGTCATGAGTCGGCCTCCTTGAAGGCGCGCACCAGGTACGACGCGATCACGCCGAACGCCAGCACGAAGATCACGACGGCGAGCGCGGAACCGTAGCCGAGCCGCAGGGACTGGAAGGCGGTGGAGTACATGTACGTGCTGAGCAGTTCGGAGGAGTGGTACGGGCCGCCGCGGGTGAGCGCCCACACCACGTCGAAGGAGCGCAGCGAGTCGATGATGATGACCGACAGCACGACCGCGTTGACGCTGCTGAGCTGCGGCAGCGTGATGTGCCGGAACTGCTGCCAGCGGGAGGCGCCGTCGACCTTGGCGGCCTCGTAGAGCATCGGGTCGATGCCCTTGAGTCCGGCCAGGTAGAGCACCATCACGTAGCCGATCTGCCGCCACAGGGCGGGCACGATCACGGCGTAGAAGGCGGTGTCCTGGTCGGCGAGCCAGGGGTGGGTGAGGCTGCCGAGTCCGAGGCCGGACAGGGTGTGGTTGATCAGGCCGTCCGGCTGGTACATCGCCTGCCAGACCAGGGCGGTCGCGGTCAGCGAGAACACCACGGGCAGGAAGAGCGCGGCCCGGTAGAAGCCGACCCCGCGCCGCTCCTGCTGGAGCAGCAGGGCCGCGCCGAGGCCGAGTGCGGCGGACAGGCCGCCGAAGAGCACCAGCCACAGCACGGTGTCGAGCACGGCGGTGTGGAAGACGCTGTCGTGCACCATCTCCCGGTAGTTGCCCAGGCCGATGAACCGCGGCGCCGAGACCCCGTCCCACTTGGTCAGCGAGAGGTAGAAGCCCTGGAGGGCGGGCCAGAAGACCCAGAAGCCCTCGGCGAGCAGCGGGACCAGGACGAAGGCGAGGACGACGGGCGGGACCCGGGTCGCCTGCTTGCGCTTCTTCGGCTTCCCCGGCTTCTTGCCCGGGTCCGCGCGGGTCGCGGTGAGCACCGCCATCTCACTGGCTCCAGATCTTCTGCGCGTCCCGCTGCCAGGTGGTGAGGATCGAGTCGATCTCCTTGGGCTTGGCCAGGAACTTCGTCAGCGCGGTGTCGGCGGTCGGCTGGAGGGCGTCGCTGGAGTCGCGGTTGAAGAACTGCGTGACCTCGGCGGCGCTCTCGATCAGCGCGCGGCCCTTCTTCACCAGCGGGGTGCCGCTGTCCTTGGCCTTGGGGTTGGTCGGCAGCGCGGTGCCGGAGGAGCCCTTGATGTAGGTCTCCTGCGCCGGGGCGGTGGCCAGATACCGCATGAAGTCCTTGACCTCGTCCCGGTGGCCGGTGCGGGCGCTGGCGAAGTAGCCGTCGGTGGGGCCCTCCTCGGCCATCGGGATCTTGGCGTCGATCACCGGGAAGCGGAAGAAGTCGATGTCGTCCAGTTCGCCCTTCGGGGCGGAGTCGGCGAAGAAGGTGCCGATCAGCATCATCCCGGTGCGGCCCTGGAGCAGCGCCGTGGTGGCGTCCTGGAAGGCGAGCGCGGTGCCGTTGGGGTCGAAGTACGGCAGCGCCTCGGCCCACTTGTCGAAGACCTTGCGGACCTCGGGGTCGTCGAAGCGGTGCTTCCCCGCGAGCAGGTCGCGGTGGTACTGGGCGCCGTTGATACGGATGTTGAGGTAGTCGAACCAGGACGACGCGACCCACGCGGTGCCGCCGCCAGCGCCGAGGCCGATCGGCGCGACGCCCTTGGACTTGAGCGTCTCGCACAGGGCCATGAACTCGTCCCAGGTCTTGGGCTCCTGGACGCCCCACTTCGCGAAGTTCGACTTCCGGTAGAACACGCCCCACCAGTAGTACGTGGCGGGCACGAACACCTTCTGGCCCGACGAGGAGGTGCACAGCGTCTGGAGCGCCTTGGAGTAGCCGGACAGCTCCGGCTCGGCCCAGATGTCGCCGACGTCGAGCAGCAGATTCCTCTTGGCGTACGAGTCCGCGACCGAGCCGGGGTACCAGGTGAGCAGGTCCGGCGGGTTGCCGGAGGTGAGGTACGTCGGGAGCTGGGTGCGGAAGGTCTCAGAGGCGACCGTGTTCAGCTTGGCCTTGCCGTCGCCCTGCTTGTTGTACGCGGCCACGAGGTCCTGCATCGCGGCCTTCGCCTGCGGGGACGACAGGTTGGACTGAAGGGTGACCGGGCCCTTGCCCGACTGGGTCTTGGCACCGGACGAGCCGGAGGTGACGCAGCTACTCATCATCGCCGCGGCGCCGACGGCGCCCGCACCGGCGAGGAACCGGCGGCGGCTGGGTTGCGAGGTGTTCATGGGACTCCCTTACGCCCACGGAACGGGGCCCGGCCCCCTGACGACCGGGCCCTCGTTCGGCTGGTACAGACTGTCGTGACGGCGGAGCGCCGTCAAGATTAATTCCTAATTTATTTACTTAGGCACGTCCGTGGCCCGTGCGCGATCCCACACCGGACGCCGTACCCGACCTGTCAGAGCGTGCTCTGGCGGACGGCCCCGCCCACCCCGCGGAAGACCACCAGCACGCTCCCGTCCGCCCCGGCCGTGGCCCCGGCCGACCCGTCGAGCGCCCCGCTCACGAACGCCGTGCGCGGGTACCACCCCGACCAGGTGTCGCTCGCGGCGTCGTACCCGCGCTGCCAGAGCGTGTAGTCCGAGGCCCGCGCGAGCAGTTGGACGGTGCCGCCCGCCGTGACCAGCGTCGGCGCGGCACTGATGGTGCCGCCCAGCGACGACCAGCCCGACCAGGCGCCCGAGGTGTCGCGCACCCGCGTCCACACCGCGTCGTCCGCGGCCCGCACCGCCACATGGATCCGGCCCGCGGCGTCGGCGACGGCCGACGGCCGTCCGTACAGCGCCAGTCCGTCCGGCGCGCCGATCGAGGTCCAGCCGGTGCGCGGGCCGCGGCTGCGGACCGTGCCGTCGCTCCCGGTGGCGAACAGCGTCCACCGGTCGGGGCCGTCGAAGGCGACGGTCGGCGCGTCCGCGAGCCGCCCGCCCAGGCTCTGCCAGCCGCCCCAGCGGCCGTGTTCGTAGGTCCGCCGGTACGCGGCGCCGTCCGTGCCGCGCACGAACACGTCGATCCGGCCGCCCGCGCCGCCGTACGCGGCGGGGTCGCCGAGGAACCGGCCGCGGGTGGGGCCGCCGAGGTCGGTGGTACGCGCCGGCCAGTGACCGTCCCGGCCGGTGCGCACCCGCAGTTCGCCGCCGTCGCCACGGGTGAACGCGGTCAGCGTGGCGCCGTCGCGCACCAGCGCGGGGCTCGCCGTGGACCGGCCGCCGAGCGTGACGCCGGGCGCGTCGTCGCGCCCGGTGAGCTTCAGGAAGGCGGTGCCGTGGGCCGGGACGGTGACGGTGTACGAGCCGCTGCGCGTGCCCCGGTCGGCGCGCGCCCGCAGGTCGCGTACGGCCACGTCGCCGGTCAGCCCGGCGGCGGCGAAGTCGACCGTGCGCGCGGCGGGCCGGTCCGAGCGGTTGAGCAGGACGACCGCGCGGCGGCCCGCGCCCTGGAGGACCTTGCTGTAGACGTCGCCGGTCGCGTCCGTGGCCACCCGTACGCCCTGGATCGCCAGCGGGTCCTGGTCGACGGCGAGGATCTCCGGATTGCGCAGCGTGTCGAGCATCGCCTTGGGCAGGGTGCGCGGGTCGGAGCCGATGACCAGCGGGGAGGCCATCTCCGCCCACATCACGAGCTGCGTGGTGGACTCCTCCTGCGTCAGCTCGTACGAGCCGTCGGGCATCTTCCGCATCGGGATCAGATAATCGGGGTCGTTGTAGTGGCCGGGGCCCTGCGCCTCGGGGTGCCAGGCGTTGGCATCCATGTTGCGCAGCACATTGGGCCACTCGTCCGCGGTCGGCGTGCCGTAGGCGATGTCGGTGCCACTGCGCCAGGAGTCGGCGGCGGTTGGCCCGTACACGTACGCGTTGTGCGCGTCCTGCGCCGGGGTGTGCGGCAGACCCCAGTCGTCGGTGAGCGGGTTGCACAGGTTGAGGATCATCGGGCGGCCGGACTTCGCGACGGCGTCGCTGAACTCCTTGAAGGCCGGGCCGGGATCGAGCTTTTCCGCGATGCCGCACAGGAAGTCGACCTTGACCGCGTCGATCTTCCAGGCGGCGAACTGGTCGGCGTCCTGCCGGTAGTGGCCGCGGCTGCCGAGCCCGCAGTTCGCCGGGTCGTAGTCGCCCGCGTCGGTGTAGATGCCGGCCTTGAGTCCGCGCTGGTGCAGATAGGTCACCAACGCCGGTATGCCGGAGGGGAATCGGTCCCGGTTGGCGGTCAGGCGTCCGGCGCTGTCGCGGGGCGTGTCGGCCTGCCAGCCGCCGTCGAGCCACACGATGTCGTAGCCGCTGTCGCGCAGACCGCTGCTGACGAGGTGGTCGGCGACGCTTCTGACCTGGGCCTCGGTGGGGGCGCCGAGGCCGTAGTAGGTGTTCCAGCCCATGTACGGCGTCGGCGCGAGGCCGCTGTCGTAGAAGGCGGGGGCGCCGTCGGCGGCGGTACGCGCCGGGGCGTCGGCATGCGCCGCCCCCGGCACCGCGACCGCGAGCAGTACGCCCGCTCCCGCCGTCGCCACGGCGCGCCGGGCACGCGCCGTCCCTGAACGATGCGAAGTCATGAAGGGTCTCCCGAGAGTTGGGGATACGCGGACGGCCGCCTCCCGGAACACCGGGGACCGCCGCCACGACGAAGACTGTGGCGGCGGTCCCGAACCCTGTCAACGATAATTCCTAATTAACTTAAATTTGCAGCTCCGGGTCGCTGTCCTGGCCGCTTCCCCGGCCGCCGTCGCGCCCTTCCGGAGCGGGCGCCGTCCAGTTGCCGAGGAGCTGGAGCGCCTGGGCGCTCGGCGAGCCCGGCTCGACGGTGTAGACGCACAGCGTCTGGTCCTGATCGCCGGGCGGTTGCAGCGACTCGTAGGAGAACTCCAGGTCCCCCGCGACGGGATGGCGGTAGCGCTTGATCCCGTGAGTGCGGCGCAGCACCCGGTGGTCGTTCCACCACGTGGTGAACTCCGGTGAGCGCAGGGTGAGTTCACCGACCAGGTCGGCGAGATGGCGGTCGTTCGGGTAGCGGCCGGCCTCCAGCCGGAGCATGGCGACGGTCTCGGCGGCGAGCTGCTCCCAGTCGACGACGCGCTCGCGCGCCTCGGGGTCCAGCAGGTAGTAGCGGGCCATGTTCCGGCGGGTCGCGGGCAGCGCGTCGAAGTCGACGAGCAGCGCGCGGGCCAGCCGGTTGGACGCCAGCACGTCGGTGCGGCGGCCGAGGACGAAGGCGGGCACGTGCTCCAGCGTCTGGAGCAGCAGATGCAGTCCCGGCCGAACCCGCTGCGGTCCGCTCGGCGCGTGCCGGGACCCTGCGGGCCTGCGGGTCAGCAGGTCGGTCAGGTGCTCGCGCTCGGCGGTGTCGAGCCGCAGCGCGCGGGCGAGCGCGTCGAGCACCTCGGGCGACGGGTTCCCGCCGCGCCCCTGTTCGAGCCGGGTGTAGTACTCGGTGCTCACCCCGGCCAGCCGGGCCACCTCGTCGCGGCGCAGCCCCGGCACCCGGCGGACCCGGCCGTCGGCGGGCAGTCCCGCCTCGTCGGGGGTGATACGGGCCCGGCGCGAGCGCAGGAAGTCGGCGGTGTCGGTGCTGCGGTCCATACCCCCAGTGTGGCGGGCGGCGCGCGGGCCGCGCGCGTCGTGACTGGCCCTGTCAGTACCTGCCTCGCCGGTGCGGGTCAGGCCGTTACCTGCCTGCTCAGGGCACTTTTCGGCGCTCCGCGGCGGCTGCCCGGGTGGTCTGCTGGACGGCAGGCGGACCGAGGGTCCGCCGCCGGATCACACCGAACACGAAAGGTGGACAGCCATGTCCGCGCACGACATCAGCAAGCCCCTCACCGGCCGGGTGGCGGTCGTCACCGGTGCCTCCAGCGGTCTCGGCGAGGCGTCCGCGGAGCACCTGGCGGAACTCGGCGCGAAGGTCGCGGTGCTGGCCCGCCGCACCGACCGGCTGAACGACCTGGTCGCCCGGATCACCAAGAACGGCGGCGCCGCGCTGGCCCTGCCGGTCGACGTCACCGACCCGGAAGCCCTGCTGGCCGCCGCCGACCGGGTCGCGGCCGAACTGGGCGGCGCCGACCTGCTGTTCAACAACGCGGGCGTGATGCTGCCCTCGCCGATCGAGGAGCTGCGCACCGACCTGTGGCAGCGGCAGATCGACCTCAACGTCAAGGGCCTGATGAACGCGATCGGCGCCTTCACCCCGCAGTTGATCGCCGCCGCGGCCGAGCGCGGCGTCGCCGACCTGATCAACACCTCGTCCATCGGCGCGCGGAACATCTTCCCGACCTTCGCCGTCTACTGCGGGACGAAGGCGTTCGTGACGCATCTGTCCACGAATCTGCGGGTCGAACTCGGCCCGAAGAACGTGCGCGTCACCTCCCTGGAGCCGGGCATCGTCGGCACCGAACTCCAGACCCACGTCACGGACGCGGGCGCGCTGGAGTGGCTGGACGGCGCCCGGCGGTCGATGGAGTTCCTGGAGGCCGGGGACATCGCCAGGACCGTCGGTTTCATCGCGACGCTGCCGCCGCGGGTCAACATCCAGCAGGTCACCGTCATGCCGACGGGCCAGCCGAGCTGACCCGTCGGCAGCGCCGGTCAGTGGCCGGAGGTCGCCTTCAGACCGACCACGGCGACCAGCAGCAGCGAGACGAAGAAGATCCGGGCGGCGGTCGTGGGCTCGCCGAGCACCGCCATGCCGACCACGGCCGCACCGGCCGCGCCGATGCCGACCCAGACGCCGTACGCCGTACCGATCGGCAGCGTCTTCGCCGCCTGGGAGAGCATCAGCATGCTCGCCACGATGCCCGCGCCGGTCAGCAGACTCGGGACGGGACGGGTGAAGCCGTCGGTGTACTTCATTCCGATCGACCAGGCCACTTCGAGCAGACCTGCGACAACAACAAGGACCCATGCCATGAGGGCACCTCCGTGGGTTTCGTGCTTACGGGGGTGCGCCGTCTTTGCAGGGTCCCGGTACGACGCGCTCGTCGGGTACTCATCCGACTATAGCAAATTCCGGCAATACGGCCACCGGCCGAGGTGCGGACCGGCCGCCGTTTCCGGGACAGTCCCGGAGGCACACCCCGTATGCGTACGGCGTATACCTTGATCCTCGGCGGCACCGTTCGCGGCTGTATACGCAGTACGCTGCGTAGTGGCGGCGGCGAGGAATCCGGTGTCGCTCAGGCTGTCGACCAGGAGGTGGCGGGACCCGTGGCGGCTCACAAGCGCTTGAACAGGGACGAGCTGATTTCCACCGCGCTCGCCGTGGCCGACAGCGAAGGTCTCGAAGCCGTCACCATCCGGCGGGTCGCCCAGCAGCACGACGTGACGCCGATGGCGCTGTACCGGCACTTCCCGGACAAGGACGGGCTGTTCGACGCGGTCACCGAGCGGCTGCTGACCGACGTCCGGGTCCCGGAGCCGGACGAGCGGCCGTGGCACGAGCAGATGAACGACCTGCTGAGCGGTTTCCTCGCGGCGCTGCGCCCGCACCCCAACGCCGCCGGTCTGGTGATCACCCGGATCTTCGCCTCGGAGCCCGGTCTCGTCGTCACCGAACGCACCCTCGCGCTGCTCTCCGCGGCCGGTCTGCCGGTCGAGCAGGGCGCGCAGACCGCCGGTCAGGCGCTGTGCTCGCTGGTGACCCTGGTCATCACCGAGCCCGGCCGCAGCAATCCGGCCCTGGACCCCGAGTCCCGCGAGGAGGCCGTCAGCGCGAAGAAGGCGAGCCTGCTCGACCTCTCCCCCGACCGGTACCCGCACGTCGTGGCCGCCGCCGACGCGCTCTTGTCGTGCGCGAGCAACGACGCGTACTACCGGCGCGGTGTCGACATGATCGTCGCGGGCATGCGCGGCACGGCGCAGGACGCCCTCGCGGCCGAGGCCGTCACCGGCTGACCCGGCGCACCCTCGGGACTCGGTGCTGGAAGCCGTTACCAGGGGACGACGCCGGCGTCCTCGAAGAACCCGCCGGTCGGGCCGTCGTCGGGCAGGGTGGCGAGGCGGATGGGGGTGGCCGCGCCCTGCTGGGGGGTGCGGGGGCCGAGGAAGCCGGTGAAGTCGGTCGCGACCAGGCCGGGGCAGGCGGCGTTGATCAGGATGTTCGTACCGGCGAACTGCCGGGCGTAGTGCACGGTGACGGCGTTGAGGAACGTCTTCGTCGGCGAGTAGGCCGCCATGACCGGGCCGATCTCGACGTCCGGGTCCGCCTGCCGGGTCAGGGAGGCGACGCTGCTGGAGACGTTGACGACGCGCGGCGACGCGGAGCGCCGCAGAAGGGGCAGCATCGCGTTGGTCACGCGGATGACGCCGAGGACGTTGGTCTCCACGACCGTGCGGACCAGGTCGAGGTCGAGCGTCGTCGGGTCCTGCGTCCACCCCGGCCCCGTCGGTCCTGAGACACCGGCGTTGTTGACCAGGGCGTCCAGGCGGCCCTCCCGCCGCTCGACGAGTTCCGCGGCGTCGGTGACGCTGCGGTCGCCGGTCACGTCCAGCGGCACCCCGAAGGCGTCCACCCCGGCGGCGCGCAGCTTGTCGACGGCGGCTTCGAGGCGGCCCCCGTCACGCGCTCCCACGCCCACCCGGTAGCCGAGGGCGCCGAGGCCGCTCGCGATCTCGTAGCCGATTCCCTTGTTCGCGCCGGTCACCAGCGCGATCTTCGTTTCGCTCATACCGTCGATGCTCGCCCGCGGCCGGGCCGCGCATCCAACACCGATACGGTGCTCTGTCATACCCGGCAGGTATCACACGTACGCTGGGGTCATGGACACCTTGGAGATCCGCGAGCTTCGGTACTTCACGGCGGTCGCCGAGGAACTGCACTTCGGCCGCGCCGCCGAGCGCCTCGGCATGGCCCAGCCACCGCTGTCCCGCGCGATCCAGCAGCTCGAACGGCGGCTCGGCGTCACGCTGCTGATCCGCGACCGCCGCGGGGTCGCGCTGACCGGCGCCGGTCAGGTGCTGCTGCACGAGGGCCGCGCGGCCCTGGACGCGACGGCCGCCGCCGCGCGCCGTACCCGCCGGGCCGGTGACGCCGACCGCGCGGGCGGGGCCCGCGACCGTCTGGTCCTGGCGGTGAAGGCCGCGGCGTCGCACGAGCTGCTGCACAAGCTCCTGGACGCCTACGCTGCCGAGCCGGACGCCGCAGAGATCGAGGTGCTGCCGAGCGGCACGTGCGAGCAGGGCGAGATGCTGCGCGACGGCCGCGCCGACGTGGCGCTCATGCACAAGCCGTTCAACTCCCTCGCCGGATTCGACAGCGAGGAACTGATGACCGAGGGCCAGATCGCCATCCTGCCCGCAGGGCACCCCTTGGCCACGCGCGAGGTCCTGTCGCTGGCCGACGTCAGCGACCTCCCCGATCTCCCGCTCGCCCGCTGGGCCCACGACGGCACGTATCCCCCAGGCCCTGGCCCCGAGATCCACGACCAGACGCAACTGGCCCAGCTCATCGCCCTCGGCCGCACCATGGCCGTCTTCCCCGACTCCGCCCGCGCCTGGCTGTGGGCCGAGCACACCGCCGTCCCGCTCAGCGACGCTCCGCCCGTCGTCACCCACATCGCCTGGCCCGCCCACAGCCGCTCCCTCCCCCTCGCCGCCCTGGTCCGCACGGCCACCCGGCTGTGAGCCGGGTGGCCCTGGCGACCGGCAAGCGGCCGGGGCGCGGGGGTCAGGCCCGCTCGGGGAGCGCCGCTCCGACCGCGGTGAGCCAGGCGTCGGCGAGCAGGGCGTGACCGTCCGGGGTCAGGTGGATGCCGTCGTCGGTCCACTTGCGGGGACCGGCGTCGGCGGCGGCCCGCGTCATCAGCGCGTCGGCGGGGACGAGGGTGGCGGAGAAGTCGGCGGCCAGTCGCCGTACCACCGCCAGCTTGCCGTCCAGGTCGTCGCGGAACGCCAGTTGGTCCTCGCTGACGGGCATCACGAACGGCTCGATCAGCACCAGCGCGCTGCCCCGGTCGGCGGCCTGGCCGAGCACGGTGCGGTAGTGGTCCTCGTACTCCTCGTCGGAGGTGGGGTCGTCGCTGTCGAAGCGGCGCCACACCTCGTTGATCCCGACCAGGACGGACACCACGTCGGCGCCGACCGCCAGGCAGTCCCGGTCCCAGCGGCCCCGCAGATCGACCGCGCGGTTGCCGCTGATGCCCCGGTTGACGAAGCGGACCCCGGAGCCGGGGTGCCCGGCCGCGTACCGCTCGGCCACCATCGCCGCGTAGCCGTCGCCGAGGGAGTCGGGCGCGTCCAGGTCACGACCGCAGTCGGTGATGCTGTCGCCGATGAAGAGCACGACGCCGTCGTCCGGAACGAGATTCGGGCGGACCTGCGGGCTCAGAGGGGACGTCATGATCGGGCCTTTCCCGTGCCGACACGCGTTTCGCTGTTCGTACCACCGTTCGGATCGCCCACTGTACGGTCCCCGACCTGCCCGTTCGCGACCGGCCACCCGCCGACCAGCGGCCCGCCCAGCCGGATTCCGTCCGCACCTGCCGGTACCAACGGCGATGGACGGCGGGTTCGACACACAGCACGGCGGCACCGGCCGCGCCGCGACGTGGTCGGCGGGGGGCGGAAACGTATGTGGGTGCTGCCCTCCGGCAAGAGCTGGACGGACGCCGCCAGGTACGTGGTGCTCGGTGTGGCCGCGCTCGTGTCGCTGTGGTTCTGGCTGATCCCGCTCATGAAGTGGCGCGGCACCCTCTACATCCTGACCACCAAGCGGGTCCACACGCGGGTCGGCTTCGTGAACAAGACCGGGCGCAGCATCCCGCTGGCCCGGATCAACGACATCTCGTTCGCCGCCTCCCTGTGGGAGCGGATCATCCGGTGCGGCACGCTCAAGATCGAGTCGGCCTCCGAGCAGGGCCTGCTGACCCTGAAGCACATTCCGGACCCCGAGGGCCTGAAGAGGACCATCTACGAGGCGATGGACGGCGACCAGGAGCACCGCTACGGCGCCGAGGAGCGGATCTCGCGTTCCCGCTGACGGAAAGACGGCAGGACGACTGGAGGGCCTCTGGGCGGCGGTGACGCCGGCCAGGGGCCCTTTCGCGATCGATCCGGCTCGGACCGTCAGCCGTCGTTCTCCGACGACGGGATGTAGGCGCCCGGTACGTCGTTCGGCGCGAAGATCCTGGCCTCGCCGGGGTACGGCTTGGTCCAGTTGTGCGTCTGGTACCAGGTGAGGTGGTTCATCTGCGCCGGGTTGGCGTAGTCGGGCACCGCGTTGGGGCCGGTCAGGCGCTGCTGGGACTTCCAGGTGTCCCACTGGTCCGCGAGCCGCTTCTCGGCCGCCGGGACCGCCGCCGCCGGTACCGCCGCCGCGTTGGGGTCCTGCGCCGCCGGGGTGTCGACGCCGCAGGAGGGCGGGGTGGACAGACCGTCGGTGAGCGAGGTGCGATTGGCCAGCGCGTTGAACGGCGCGAGGTCGGGCTTCTTGGTGAAGGCCGCGGTCATCGGGCTGGCCGCCGTGTCCTTCTGGTTCATCGGGTGGACCCCGAGGATCTGCTCGATGGTGCGGATCATCGTGATCTGCGAGTAGTAGTGGTTGTCGACGACGCCGTGCCGGGCGTACGGGCTGATGATCTGGATCGGGGCGCGGTGGCCGTCGATGTGGTCGAGACCGGCCTGGGAGTCGTCCTCGACCACGAAGATGGCGGAGTCCTTCCAGTACCTGCTGTGCGAGATCTCGTCGACCATCTTGCCGACCGCGAGGTCGTTGTCGGCGACCTGCGCGGCCGGGCTCGCGGGACCGCCGGTGTGGTCGCTGGAGAGCCAGAACATGTTCAGGTTCGCCGGACCGTTCTTCTCGAAGTCCTGCTTCCAGATCTGGTACCGGTAGACGTCGGGGACGCTGGTGTCGAACTTCGGGAAGCCCGGCACGGAAACGGCGTTGAGCGACGGGATCGGCGAGGAGGAGTCCAGCGGGTAGGCGGTGTCCTTCCCGGTGGCGTCCATGGTCTTGGCGTCGCAGTACAGGTTCTGCCAGCTCGCGTCGGCGGGTTTGGTCAGGAACTGCTGGAACTCGCCAAAGTCCCGCACCGACTTCCCCGCCGCCTGCGCGCCGGTCCACAGGAATCCGCTTCGCTGGTGGCCGAGCGCGTCGTCCTCGGTGTCGTAACTGCGCAGGTACTCACCGGCGGAGGACTCGGTGTACTCCGGATTGTCCGCCTGCATCAGCCAGTTGTGGCCCTCGGCGGAGTTGGTGCCGATGTCGTACGTGTTGTCGTGCAGCCCGAACTGGCGCGCCAGCGCGTGCTGGTTGGGTGTCACGTTCTCGCCGAACTGGGTCAGCGCCGGGTCGCCGTCGCCCTGCGGGAGGTCGCCGAGGATCTGGTCGTAGGTCCGGTTCTCCTTGACGATCAGGAAGACGTGCTTGATCGTCGAGGGGTCGCCGAGCCGCGCGGGGACCGGCACCGGCTTCGCGTGGCCCTTGGACGCGGCCTCCTTGAGCGAGCCGTTGGTCCAGCCGTTCTGCCGGAAGACCTTGGCCGTCTGGGACGCGATGACACGGTCGTTCGGCAGCGTGAAGTGCTGCACGCTCGACGTGGTGTCGTGGGTGCCGTGCCCGGCGGCGGTGCTGGGCCGACGGGCGTCCACGCCACGGGTGTTGGAGACGACGACCTGCTTGCCGACGGTCGCGATCTCGGCCGGGAAGTAGTCCGTCGGGAGCAGTCCGACGTAACTGACCGGCTCCTGCGGGGTCGTGTAGCGGTAGACGGCGACGGCGTTGGCGCGGCCGAGCGTCACCAGGAGGTGCCCGTCGTCGGTGAGGGTCACGGCGTCGGGTTCGTAGCCCACCGACGCCTCGGGCCACGGCCGGGTGGCGATGGTCTGCACCACCTTGTCGTTGGCCGTCCTGATCACCGACACGTCGTTGGTCGCGGTGTTGGTGACGAACACCGCTCCCTTCTTGGCGTAGACCGCGGTCGGGTGCAGCCCGACGGTGATGCTGGCCGGCGCGGCGTCGGGCTTGGCCAGGTTGATGACACTGACCGTGCCGGTCGTGGTGGCGGCGGTCACCGGGTCGGCGGCCACCTGGGTGTTGTACGAGTTGATGGTGGTCTCGCCGGGACGCGCCGGACGTCCGCCCTCGTTGCTGACGTACAGCTTGTCGCCGACCCGGGCGATGCCGCGCGGGGCGTTGCCGACGGGCCAGCTCCGCTGGACGGATCCGGTCGCGGCGTTGATGGCGACCACGCGGTTCTGGCCGTTGACCACGCTGTACACGGTGGCGCCGTCGGGCGAGAAGACCGCCGCGCTCGCCAGCGCGTGCCGGGGACCGTCGGCGGGGATCTTGACGGCCGTCGGGTGGGCGAGGCTGCCGTCCGCGTTCACGGTGAACTTGGTGTATCCGTCGGTCTGGCCGAGCCACAACTGCGAGCCGTCGGGCGAGTACGCGGGGCTTTCCTGTCCCACGTCATTGCCGCTGATCCGCAGGTCGGCCGCGGCGGAGTTGCCGATGAGCTGCTGCACCTTCCAGCTCTTCAGGTCCACGACGGACAGCGCCATCCCGCCGTCGGTGACCGCGGCCGCCAGGTGGGTGCCGTCCGGGCTGACCGTGGACGACATGATCTTGCCGTTGTTGACGACGAGGCGGTCGCCGTACGGGGCGATGTACTGGTCGCTGGAGATGACCTGGCCCCGGTCGGTGGTCTGCCCGACCTGCTGGGTGCCGAACTGGTGCGTCTGGGCGAACGCGGTGCCGGTGGCGGCGAGGGCGAGGGCGCTGACGCCCGACGTCACCAGGACCGCCCGGCGTCCGACGCGTTTGCCGAAAATGCTGAACTCCGGTTTCTCGGTACGCCTTCGGCGGCGAGCTACCTGCATGGAGTCATCCCTTCGAGGAGTGGAGCAGTTCGACGTTGCCGTCGAACTGCCAGAGCGGGTTCGGCGCGTCCCCGACGGGGGTGCGCACGAGGAAGTAGCCGTTGACTTCCTTCGGCCCGTCGCCGTCGGCCACGAACCGCCCGTCCGCGGTGACGTCGAGCTGGTAGACAGCCGTCCCCGCGGCCGTGACGTCGGGGAGATGCCAGGTGACGACGCAGCGCCAGTCGTTGCCCGGACCCTCGGCGGCGACCTGGCCCCCGCCCCTGTTGCACGCCGCGGTGACGCGCAGGTGCTCCTCCGTCACGTCGGGGCGGTTCAGGTCGCCGGCCTGGACGCGGTAGAGGTGGGCGAACGCGGTGGCCACCGACCGCTGGATCTTGTCCTGGTCGATTCCGGAGCCCGTCGACGGGGTCGCCACGGCGATGACCGCGAAGGTCGCGGCCAACAGGCCGGTCAGCGGCAGGAGTCCGGCGGTGACGGCACGGCGCCCCGAGCCGTCGGAGGTGAGGTCGGTGAAATCGCGGCGCAGGAAGAGCAGACACGCGAGTCCCGTCGCGACCACGGCCCACACCACGCTCACCGCGATGCCGATCAGCAGCGGTTCGAGCTGTCCCGGACTGGTGAACAGACCGTTCCACGAGAGGAAGGCGTAGCCGGGCAGGGCCAGGCGCAGGGCGACGGGCAGCGGCAGCATCTGGGCGAGCTGCATCGCGAGCGCGACGAGCGCGGGCAGGAGCAGACCCATCGGGGACCGTCCCAGCGCGATCGACCCGAGGAGTCCGATCGCGGCCAGGGCGAGGGTCGGCGCGACGACACAGGCCCAGGCGAGGAGGACGTCACGCGCGGCGTCGGAAGGCGCCAGCAGGTGGCCGTCGAGGCCGACCAGCGGGTGGTTGCCGACCGACAGCAGCCCGCCGACCACGCCGGAGGCGGCCAGCCCGGCCACGAGCAGCAGAATGACGGTGAGGCTGGCCAGTGCCTTCGCGGCGAAGATCCGCCCGGGCGACCTGACCGCCACCAGCAGGTGCCGCCAGGTGCCGAGCCGGTCCTCGGAGGCGAAGACGTCCCCGGCGACCAGCGAGGTCAGCAGCGGGAGCGCCCAGGTGCCGGAGAAGCCGAGCACCACCAGCGATCCGGCCCACCCCGTGGCATGCATCCAGCGGCCGAAGAGGGTGTCGGAGGGGAGCGTGCTCTGCTGGCTCACCGCGGCGACGAAGAGCGCGGGCGCGATCCAGCAGGCGAGCACCAGCAGGCGGATGCGCCACTGCGACACCAGCTTGACCAGTTCGAAGCGGTAGGCGCGGGCCACCGAGACGCGGCGGACTCCGGCCCCGTCGTCATGGCCGTCATGGGCGTCATGGCCGTCATGGGCGTCATGGCCGTCATGGCCGTCAGCCGGGCGGTCGGTCGCGGACACGGTCGCGGTCATCGGGCCGCCTCCTGCTCGGTGAGGGCGAGGAACGCGGCTTCGAGGGGCGATTGCACCGGGCCCACCTCTCGTACGGCGACGCCGTCGCGGACGATCCGCGCCACCAGGTCGTCCAGGGCCGGCGTCGGCGCGCGGACGACGAGGACGTCGGCGCCGCGCCATGTCGCGGCCTCGTCCACGACACGCACACCGGCCGTGTCATGGGCCAGCCGGCTGGCGGCCCGCTGGTCCGAGGTCAGCAGCCGGTAGTCGAGTTCGCGGCTCTCGGCGGCCAACTTGCCCAGCGGGCCGGAGAAGACGGTCCTTCCGGTGGCGAGGATGGTGACGTCGGAGCACAGCGCTTCGAGGTCGTCCATGCGGTGGCTGGAGAGCACGACCGCGGCGCCCTCGGCGGCGAGCCGGGTGAGGACACCGTGGACGTGCTTCTTCCCCGCCGGGTCGAGGCCGTTGGACGGTTCGTCGAGGACGAGCAGCCGGGGTGTGGTGAGCAGGGCCGCGGCGAGTCCGAGGCGCTGCCGCATGCCGAGGGAGAACCCGCGCGCCTTGTCGTCGGCGACGTCGGTGAGGCCGACCTGGTCGAGTACGTCGTCGATCCCCGCCGTCCGCGCGTCGCGTCCGCGCAGGGCGGCCAGCGCGGCCAGATTCTGCCGGGCGGTGAGCGAGGGGTACAGCCCCGGCCCGTCCACGAATCCGGCCACCCCCTCGGGAGCGGCGAGCAGCCGGCCGATCGGCGTGCCCAGGATGTCGAGGTGCCCGGCGTCGGCGACAGCCAGGCCCAGGAGCAGGCCCAACAACGTGGTCTTGCCAGCGCCGTTCGGTCCGACCAGGCCGTGGATCCGCCCCTGCGCGACGTCCAGATCCACGCCGTCGAGGGCGACGACGTCACCGAAGCACTTGGTGATCCCACGAGCCCGGACAGCAAGGAGAGTGTCCATGAGTCCCTTCTTTCACAGCCCTCAGGGACCCTAGGGACAGCACAATGCGCCGTCACGGACTACGAGTTGAACGCTGGAAGAACGACAGGAGACCCGCTCGCGGTGCACGCGTGCCCCGCCCCGAGCCGCCGCACGCCGCCGCGCCGACGACCGCGACGGCGCCTTCCGCGACTACATCGCGGACTCGGCCAACAACGTGATCCGCCGGGTCGACGCGCGGACCGGGACCATCACGACCGTGGCGGGCGACCATACTGCCGACAAGGCGGACGACGGCCTCGGCGCGTTCTCCGGCGACGGCGGCGCGGCGACCTCCGATCGACCGGTCCTCGGACCTGCTGTACCTCGCCGACACACGCAACAGCGCGGTCGCCCAGGTGCTCGGTGTCGCCCGGTCCGGTGACGCGGCGGGGCCGACGGCTCCGCGCGGTCGCGGCGCCGCCCCGCGCGGTCCCGCCCCGCAGAAGTCCTGACCGGGTCCCACGAGACGGAGAGAAGACAGACGATGAGCAACACCGCTTCAGGCCGCTCGGGGATCTCCCGGCGCCGCTTCGTCGCCAGCGCCGCCGCGCTGGCGGGTGCCGCCGGGGTGGCGGGCGTGCTGCCCGAGAACCTCGCGCGGGCCGCGACCGCGGGGCCGGCCAAGGGGGACCTGTCCCAGATCAAGCACGTCGTGTACGTGATGATGGAGAATCGGTCGTTCGACCATTACTTCGGCGCCTTTCCCGGTGCCCGCGGCTTCAACGACAAGACGGCGATCAAGCTGCCCAACGGCGACTCGGTCTTCCGGCAGCCCGATCCGGCCAACCCCGACGGGTATCTCGAACCGTTCCACATGTCCACGCTCAGCACCGGCGCCGCCGCGATCCCGTCGCTCTCCCACGACTGGCGCGACCAGCACGCCTCGTGGAACCAGGGCGCGATGGACGGCTGGCTGTCCGCGCACATCGCCTCGGACGGCGAGGTCAACGGCGCGTACACGATGGGCTACTTCACCCGCGAGGACATCCCGTTCCACTGGGCGCTCGCCGAGTCCTTCACGCTGCTGGACAACTACCACTGCTCCGTCCTGGGCCCGACCGACCCGAACCGGCTGGTGTGGATGTCCGGCACCAACGACCCGGAGGGCAAATTCGGCGGCCCCGTGCTGGAGACGGTCACGCCGAACCCGATGACCCACCCGTCGGCGGCGGAGATCCTCCACGACGCGGGGTACAGCGTCAAGACGTACTTCTCCGGCGCGACCAGCGGGTTCAACGTCTTCGCCTGGTTCGCCAGCTTCAAGAACAAGGCGACCCTGCCCGTCGCCCTCCACACCGCCGTCATGACCGGCGGCACGCTCTACGGCGACGGCACACCGGGACGGGTCGGCGATCCCACCCACCCGTCCCCGGCGTCCGACCCGGCGCTCGGTTTCGAGGAGGACTGCGCCAACGGCGTCCTCGCGGACGTGTCCTGGCTCTACATGCCGAGCGAGGCCGACGAGCACCCGCCGAATCTCCCGGCGGCCGGCGCGCAGTACCTGGCGTCCAAGCTGGAGGCGCTGGCCTCCAACGAGGAGCTGTGGAACTCGACCGTCTTCGTCCTGAACTACGACGAGAACGACGGCTTCTTCGACCACGTCCCGCCGCCCGTCCCCAACCCCCGTACGTACCCGGAGGAGTTCGTCCACCTGACGTCGCCGAAGGGCACTCCGGGCAGGGGGCTGCCGGTCGGCGCGGGCTTCCGCGTGCCGTGCGTCATCGTCTCCCCCTGGACCGTGGGCGGCCGGATCTTCTCCGAGGTCTCCGACCACACCTCGGCGCTTCGGTTCATCGAGACCATCACCGCGGCGGGCGGCCTGTCCGGCCACGGTCCGGTGACCTTCACCCCGATCAGCAAGTGGCGCCGCCGCACCTTCGGCGACTTCACCGGCGCCCTCCGCCTCCAGGACCGCAAACCCGCCCCGACCAGCCCGGAATTCGCCCCCGCCACGACGGCCGCCCACCTCGCCGCCCAGACCGCGGCCTCCACCCAGCCCATGCCCGCGCGACCGGGCGCCACCCAGTCCTTCCCTCCCCCGCGCTGACCCGCCGGGTGCGGCGGGTCCATCTCGGGCTGTGAACGGGCCGCGTCGCCCGCGCAGGCCGTCAGCGCCCAGGCCGGCGGCAGGGCGCCCGCCATCGCCAGGAGGCCGGGGAGGGGGCCGGGCGGCGCGGTCGAACACACCGGGAGAACATCCGCGCGCCGGGAGGCGGGAAAGGCTCAATACCGGGGCACACGGAGTCGATAGGGCCCGGAGGCCGACCTCACGGGGGAGCACGAGCCGGGCCCCGACCAGGGCCTATTGGTCATACCTTAATCAGCTACTATGGGGTCGTCCGCGTCTAGGGAAGGAACCCTTATGGCCGCTCGCCGTCCGACAGCGAGGACCGAGGACGGTCAGTCCGGCCGACTCCTCAGCCCCGTGAACGACCGCCGGATCTCCGCGCTGATCGTCGACCAGGTGCGCTCGCTCATCCATGAGGGCAAGTTGACGCCGGGCGACCGGCTCCCTCCGGAACGCGAGATGTGCGAGCGGTTCGGGGTCAGCCGGGTGACCGTGCGCGAGGCGCTGCGGGTGCTCGAGGCGGGCGGACTGGTCGAGATCCGGGTGGGCGCGCACGGCGGGGCGTTCGTCACCACGCCGACCAGCGACCGGATCGGGGCGAGCATCACCGATCTGCTCACGCTCTCCTCGGTGTCGGCGGCCGATGTGACCCAGGTCCGGCTGGTCCTGGAGGTCGGCATCATGCCGCTGCTGTGCGCGAACGCGGACGACGACGACATCGCCGCGCTCCAGGCGATCTGCGACCGGCAGGAGGAGGCGGTCGCGGGCGGCGACTACGACGTGTCGCTGTCCGCCGAATTCCATACGCGGCTGGCGGCGAGCACGCACAACACCGCGTTCGAGATGCTGATCCACTCCTTCCACGGGCCGCAGTTGATATCGCCGGCGACCGCGCAGCGGACAGCGCCCGAGAGGGGCAAGCGCGGCATGGAGGAGCACCGGGCGATCATCGCGGCCATCCGGGCGGACGACGTGGAGACCGGGCAGCGGATCATGCGCGAGCACCTGAGCAGGACCGCGGCGCGGCTCTGCCTGGACGAACCCAAGGCGGCGGGGCGGCGCAAGAAGCAGTAGGCGGCCGGCTTCCGGCACGCGTGGCCGAGCCCCCTTCGACGCGGAGATCCGCGCCGAAGGGGGCTCCGGCGTTCCCGGCCCCCGCCCGCCCAGGTCGGCGGCATCGGAGCACGGGCGGCGGGCACAGCAGTACGTCGGCGGGCGGGACCGGCGGGCCGGCGGGTTGCCGGTTGGAAAGACGATCAGCGTCGAGGAAGCGACTCTCCCGGGATGCTGTCGGGCCGACCCCGCCCGACACCATGCTGCTGCACCTGTGCCGCTATTGCAACTCTCTCGCAATAAGGTCATAGGGTGGGTCGCGGCACGTATTCTCACTCTGTCGAAAGGGGCCGTGCCTGATGGGCACCTACGCGCTTCCTGACATGCCGTACGACTACTCCGCTCTGGAACCGGCCATCACCGGCGAAATCCTGGAGCTGCACCACGCCAAGCACCACGCCGCCTACGTCAAGGGCGCCAACGACACGCTGGAGCAGATCGCCGAGGCCCGCGAGAAGGAACAGCTCGCCCCGGCCCGGCTCGTGGGCCTGGAGAAGACCTTCGCCTTCAACCTCTCCGGCCACGTCCTGCACTCGATCTTCTGGGAGAATCTGTCCCCCGACGGCGGCGACCGCCCCGACGGCGCGCTGGCCACCGCCGTCGAGGAGCACCTCGGCGGATTCGAGGCGTTCAAGAAGCACCTCACCGCCGCCACCGCGTCCGTCCAGGGCTCCGGCTGGGGCGTCCTGGCCTGGGAGCCGCTCGGCGAGCGGCTGATCGTGGAACAGGTCTACGACCACCACGGCAACGTCGGCCACGGCGCCACCCCGCTGCTGGTCTTCGACGCCTGGGAGCACGCCTACTACCTCCAGTACAAGAACGTCCGCCCCGACTACGTCACCAAGCTCTGGGACCTCGTCAACTGGACCGACGTCAGCGCCCGTTACGCCAAGGCCACCGGCGCCTGACCCACGCCGCACGCCGCACGCCGCACACCGGACGCCGTACGCCGCAGGGGCACCGCCGACCACGGCGGTGCCCCCGGCCGCTTCCCTGTCACTCCCCCACCGTTCCCGCGCGGACAGGAACTGCCGCGCGCGGTCCCGTCGTCTCCCCTGACGCGTGGCGACGGACGCGGCCGAGGGACGGCAACAGGGGGGTGGCACGGTGGAGTTCACCAGGAGCGGGCGGCTTCGCCGGAGCGGCAGACGCTGGGTGGGGCGGGGGGCGCTGGCGGCGGTCGGCGCCGTCGTATGGGCGGTGCTCGCGCGCGGCGATTCCCGGCAGGCGGCGTAGCCCGAGCTCTTCGTCTACCCGGCGGCCGGCGTCACCCTTCCCGGGGCGCGGATCCGCTCCTTCCCCGAGGGCCGCCGGGGCTACCCGCTGATCGACGGCGGCGAGGTCGACCAGGGGCCGAGCGTGCTGATCGACACGCTGAAGCGGTACGCGGGGACCCGCTTCGAAGGCGCGCCGTACCAGTACCGTCCGGCCGTGGCGCCGGGCGCGGGGGCGCCGCTCGTACCCGGCTTCGGCCCGATCTCGGACGCGCCGGGAATCGGCGACTTCGGTCCGGCAGACGAGGGACCACAGAAGGAGGCGCGTACGTTCGCGCCCCGATGGACGGCGGCCGGTCCGCTCGCCCTGGCGCTCGTCCTCACTGTCGTGGGCGCGTTGGCCACGTTCCGCATGGTCACCGGCGGACCCGTCGGGGGCGCCCAACAGGCCGTCGCCCTCGGGCCGTTGACCCGGCTCGGCGGTCTGTACGGCAGCAGTTGGCTCTTCTTGCGGTGGCTGCGTCCGCTGGGCCTGCGGATCGGCCCCGAGGGCATCGCGATGCGGGACTTCGGCGCCACCGACCTCGTCTTCCGCTGGGACCAGATCGCCGCGGTCACCGTCGGCCCGCGGCCGTACACCTCGGAAAGGCACCTGTGGCTGCTGGTCTGGCCGGTTCCCGGGGAGAGGTTCGCCCTGCCGCGCACCCACGTGGTCGACGGCCATGAGACGTACGCCCTGGTGGCGGTGCGCCGCCTGCGCGAGCCCGGCGAGGTCGAGCCCGCCGTCAGGCACTTCGCCCGCCGCCGCTACGCCGAACCGGCCTGACCGCGCCTGGCCACGTCCGACCCGCTCGACCGGTGCGCCGGGACCCGCTGACAGGGTCCCGGCGCACCGGCGTGTCCGGGATCGCGCCCGTCCACGCACCTCTTATTGAAAATGATATCCATCTCCATATAGTGTGGTGGCTCGCCCGTCCGCCCACCTCACGAAGGACCGTCATGGCCGTTCCCAAACGCAAGATGTCTCGCGGCAACACCCGGCACCGCCGCGCCCAATGGAAGGCCGCCGCACCGCGGTTGGTCACCGTCACCATCGACGGCGTCGCGTACGCGGTCCCCCGGCGGCTCGTCAGGGCCTACGAGCGCGGCCTGCTCGACCCCGCGCGCTGACCCGACACCGCGGCCGGAGAAACCGGACCCCGCAGCCGACGACTCACCACGAGGACACCTCCATGAAGCCCGACATCCATCCCCCGTACGGCCCGGTCGTCTTCCGCGACAAGGCCGCCGACTTCGCCTTCCTCACCCGCTCCACCGCCACCAGCGACACGACGGTGGTGTGGGAGGACGGCAGGACCTACCCCGTCATCGACGTGGAGATCTCCTCGCGGAGCCACCCCTTCTACACCGGCACCGCCCGCGTCCTGGACACCGCTGGCCGCGTCGAGCGCTTCGAGCGCCGGTACGCGCGGCGGGGTCCGCGATGACGCGGGGGTACGACCGGCTGCCGGTCGTCGTGGTGGCCGGTATGCACGGCGACGCGCGCCGCACGGTCGTCGGGCAGTTGCTGTCGATGGTCCCCAACAGCGTCGCCCTGCACCACGACCTGTCGCGGGCCGCGGAACGCGGTGTCGTGCGCCGTACGGTGCGCGACGCGGACGGCCTCGTGTCCGAGGGCGAGACGCCGCTGGTCAACGACTGCGCGTGCTGCGCTCTGCGCGAGGACCTGGTGCCGGAGCTGGAGCGGCTGGCCGCGAGCGGTCTGACGCGGCTCGCGGTGGTGGAGCTGTGGGACTCCGTCGAGCCGCAGGGGATGGCCGAGATCATCGCCGAACCGGGCTCCGGCTTCCTGGAGTTGGCCGGTGTCATGACGGCGGTCGACCCCGCTCTCGTCCTGCCCTGCCTGGCCAACGGCGACGACCTCGGCGACGCGGGCCTCGCGGTGGCGCCGCAGGACCGGCGCACCGTCGGCGACACCTGGGCCCGCCAGTTGGAGTACCCGCCGGTGCTGGTCGTCGTGCAGGACGAGGAGCCGACCGACGAGGAGCGCGCCCTGCTGCGTCAACTCCACCCGACAGCGCGGCAGGTGGCGGCGGGCACCACCGAGCTGGCCAGGATGGCCTTCGCCGGTTTCGACGTCGCAGGCGCCGCCGCCGCGCAGCACCCCGCCTGCTCACGGCTGCCGCAGGAAGCGGAGGAGGCCGGGGTCGGCACCCTGGTCTGGCGCAGGCGCCGCCCTTTCCACCCCGGCCGGTTGTACGCGGCACTGGAGGATCTGGCCTGCGCCGCCGCCCGCAGCCGTGGCCGCTTCTGGCTCGCGGACCGGCCCGACACGCTCCTGGCGTGGGACGCGGCCGGTGGCGCCCTGTGCGTGGAGAGCGTCGGCCCGTGGCTGGCGTCGCTGCCGGACGCGGCCTGGGAGCTGGAGTCCCCGGTCCGTACGGCCGCCGCGTCCCTCGACTGGGGCCCGGAGCACGGCGACCGCTGCCAGCATCTGGTCTTCACCTCCCCCGGCCTCGACCGGTCGGGACTCGAAGACCTCCTGGACTCCTGCCTGTTGACGGACGCCGAGTACGCGGCGGGCCGCGCCGGATGGCGGACCCTCCCTGCCGCCTTCGACGAACTGCTCTCCCCGCTGTCCTGATCCGCCCTTTCCCCCGGCCGGAGCGGCCGGGACCCGAACCGACCGAGGAAGTGCCGCCCATGCCCCGCCGACCCGATCCCCGGAAGGCCCCCACATCCCGGCCCAACCCGCTGGACGCGGCGAAGATCGAGTACATCGACTACAAGGACACCGATCTGCTGCGCAGGTTCATCTCCGACCGGGGCAAGATCCGCAGCCGCCGCGTCACCCGGATCAGCGCGCGGCAGCAGCGCCAGATCACCAAGGCCGTGAAGAACGCCCGCGAGATGGCGCTGCTCCCCTACGCCTCGACTCCGCCGAAGGGGAGCGCTTCCCCGCGCTAGACCGCCGCACGAGCCGCTCGCGCGGCGGTCGTTCGGAGCGGGGGCGTGGTCCAGAGCATGGCGCTGGTCCAGAGCGAGACGGCGGCTCAGGCCATGAGCGCGGCTCAGAGCGTGGCGGACGCGTCGCCGATCGCCTGGTCGAGGACGGCCAGGCCCAGGGAGAGTTCGTCCTCGGTGGCGGTCAGGGGCGGGGCGATGCGGAAGACCCCGCCCATGCCGGGGAGTTGGACGATGTTCATGTGCAGGCCGAGTTCGAGGCAGCGGCGGGTGACGCGTGCGCCCAGCTCGTCGGAGCTCTGCTTCGTGTCGCGGTCGACGACGAGTTCGAGTCCGGTCAGCAGGCCGCGGCCCCTGATGTCGCCGACCACAGCGTGGTGTTCGGCGATCTCCGCCAGGCCCTCGCGGAGGAACGCGCCGAGCGCGCGGGCGCGTTCGTCGAGCCTGTCGGCGATCAGGACGTCGAGGACGGTGTTGCCGACGGCCGCCACGAGCGGGTCGGCGGCGTGCGTGGTGAAGAACAGGAACCCGCGGTCGTACGCCTCCTGTTCGATCACGGCGCTGGTCACGACGGCCGCCAACGGCAGTCCCGCGCCGAGCGTCTTGGACAGGGTGAGGATGTCGGGGACGATGCCGTCGCGCTCGAACGCGTACCAGGTCCCGGTGCGGCACAGACCGGTCTGGGCCTCGTCCAGGATCAACAGCATCCCGCGCTCACGGCACTTGTCGCGCAGGGCCGCGAAGTAGCCGGGCGGCGGCTCGATGACACCGCCCGAGCTGAGGATCGGCTCGACCAGGCACGCGGCCAGGCTGCCGGTGGACTGCGCGTCGATCAGGTCGAAGGCGAAGTCGAGTTGGCGGCGCCAGTCGAGCGCGCCGTCGGGCGTGGTGAAGTCGGGCCGGTACGCGTTCGGTACGGGGATGGCGAAGTTGCCGGGCGCGGCCGGCCCGTACCCCTTGCGGCCCGCGCTGTACGTGGCGGACGCCGCCGCCTGCGTCATGCCGTGCCAGGAGCGGGCGAAGGAGACGATCTCGTGCTTGCCGGTGACGAGTTTCGCCATCCGGATCGCGGCCTCGTTGGACTCGGCGCCGGTCGTCAGCAGCAGCACCTTGTCCAGGGGCGCGGGCAGGGTGTCGGACAGCCGCCGGGCGAGGTCGACGACCGGTCGGCTGAGCATGCCGCTGTAGAGGTGGTCGAGGTCCGCGATCTGCCGCCGGACGGTGGCGACGATCGCCGGGTGCGAGTGCCCGAGGATCGCGCTCATCTGGCCGGAGGTGAAGTCCAGGATCTTCCGGCCGTCGGCGGTGTACACGAAGCTTCCGGCGGCGCGTTCGATGATCTCGGGGGTGAACTCGGGTCCGTAGCGCACGAGATGCCGTTCGGCGTCGGCCCAGAAGCTCTCGGCGGACGGCGGGGCGGACGGGACGGCCGCGGGGCCGGTGATCACGCCGGGGGTCGTGCCCGCGGTCGTACCGGTGGAAGCGCCCGTGGAGGTGCCGGTTGAGGTGCCGGTAGTGGACGTGGGGGTGCCAGTGCGGGAAGCAGCCATGTCCTCGACGGTAGGCGGCCCGCGAGCGACACGTCCATCGCACATTTCCGGCTGTCCTGTTCGGTAGATCCGCACAAGAATGGCCCCGTGATGAATCCCTGGCGGCTGCGGCTGCTCACCCAGCTCGACACGCTCGGCACCATCCGGGCCGTGGCCCAGGCCGCCAGCCTGAGCCCGTCGAGCGTGTCGCAGCAGCTCGCCGTGCTGGAGACCGAGACCCGTACGCAGCTTCTGGAACGCACTGGACGCCGGGTGCGGCTGACCTCGGCCGGGCTGATCCTCGCCCGGCGGGCGCGCGCCGTCCTCGACCACATGGACAGCGTCGAGGCGGAGCTGCACGGCTTCGGCGAGGAGCCCGCCGGACTCGTACGCCTGGGCGCGTTCCAGAGCGCGATCCACACCATGGCCGTGCCGGTCGTGACCCGACTGGCCCGTGAACACCCGCGCCTCGACATCGAGTTGCTGCAACTGGAGCCGCACGAGAGCATGCCCGCGCTGCGCGGCGGCGACGCGGACGTCATCATCACCACCACCGACTTCGACGAGCTGCCCCTGGGCCCCGACCTCGACCTCGTCCCGCTGGCCAGGGACCCGATCCTGCTGGTCGTACCGCCGGAGCACCCCGCGGCGGGACGCGGCGCCGCGGACCTCGCGGCGTACGCGGACGAGCCGTGGTCCTTGGACATGCCGCAGTCGTACATGGCCGGGCTGGCCCTGCGGCTGTGCCGCCAGGCCCAGTTCGAACCGCGCGTGGTCTGCCGCTTCAGCAATTACATGATGACCCTCCAGCACGTCGAGGCCGGGCTCTCCATCACCCTCCTCCCCGGCCTGACCGTGGCCCACAGCCGCTACCGCGTCGCCACCCGCGAGCTCGCGACCCCCGTATCCCGTACCATCACCGCCGCGATCCGCCGCGGCTCCCCGCCCCGCGCGGCCGTCCACGTCGTCCTCGACGCCCTGCGCCAGATCACGGACCTCCCCCTGCCCCTCCCCGGCTCCGTGGCCGGGCCACCGGGCGGGCCCTAGCATCGTCCCGACCGCAGGGACCGTCGACCGCCGCCAACCCGAGGTGTCCTCCATGACGCAGCTCGTCCGTCACGTCGTACGCGACCAGGTCGCGACGATCACTCTCGACTCGCCGCACAACCGCAACGCGCTCTCCTCCCGACTGGTCGCGGAGCTGACCGAGGCCCTGGAGTCCTCGGGCGCCGACGCCGATGTGCGCGCGGTCGTCCTCACCCACACCGGGCGTACGTTCTGCGCAGGCGCCGACCTGTCGGAGGCGGGCGGCGGCTCGATGACGGCGGCGACGCAGGCGATCGTCTCGCTGCTCGGCCTGATCGTGGAGCTGCCCAAGCCGGTGATCGCGCGGGTCACCGGGCATGTACGGGCCGGTGGGATGGGCATCGTCGGCGCGTGCGACATCGCGGTGGCCGACGAGAGCGCGTCCTTCGCCTTCACCGAGGCGCGGATCGGCGTCACGCCCGCGATCATCTCGCTGTGCACGCTGGACGTCATGGAACCGCGCGCGGGCGCGCACTACTACCTGACCGGCGAGACCTTCGACGCGGCGCGCGCCGCGCAGATCGGCCTGATCACGTCGGCGGCCCCGGCCGACGGGATCGACGCCGTCGTCGCCCGCTTCACCGCCGCCGTCCGCGAAACCTCACCGCAGGGTTCCGCCGAGACGAAGAAGCTGCTGACGGCGGACCGGCGGCGGCGGATCGCCGCGGACGCGAGCGACCTCACCGCGCTGTCGGCGCGGCTGTTCGCCAGCGAGGAGGCGCAGGAGGGCATCCGCGCGTTCATGGAGCGCCGCCCGCCCCGGTGGCGCGCCGCCGGGTGACTCCACGCGGTACGGCCACGGACCGCCTGGGCGTGGCCGGTGGCCACCGCCGGACACCGCTACGCCGACACGTCACCGATCGGCGCGGGCGGCGATCGAGCGGGCGCGCAGGTGGACGGGGCGGTCGACCATGTGGCCGTCCACGAGCTTCACCTCGTCCTCCGTGGTGAGTTCGAGGACCCTCAGGGCCCAGGCGAGTTCGTCCGGCTCGGGGGCAAGGGCCTCGTGGACGGCGGGCACTTGGGCGGGGTGAATGCACAACTTGCCGGTGAAGCCGCTGTCGAGGGACGCACGGGCCTGGGCCAGCACCGTTTCCCGGTCGCGGACTTCGGTGCAGACGCCGTCCACGGGACCGGGCAGTCCCGCGGCGGCCGAGGCGGCGACCAGGGCGAATCTGGCGGGGACGAGCCGCGCGGTGTCGTCGGGCCGCAGCCCCAACTGGGCGCAGAGGTCCAGGTGTCCGAAGACCAGCCGGACGACACCGGGCGCCGCCGCGATCAGCCGGGCGTCGAGGACGCCGACCGCCGTCTCGATCAGCGGGAGCACGGCGGAGCCGGGCGGCAGGGCGGCCAGGACCGCCGCGACCGTGGCCGCGTCCTCGGCTTTGGGGACGACGACCGCGACGGGCCCGCCCGCCGCGCCGAGCGCCGCCAGATCCGCCGAACCACGGTGCGTACGGGGGTCGTTGACGCGGATCACCACGCCGGTCGCCCGGCCCAGCAGCGCCGTCGCGTTGGCCAGCGCGGCCTCCTTCGCGTCGGGCGGCACCGCGTCCTCCAGGTCGACCACGACCGCGTCCGCACCGCCGGCGAGCGCCCGGTCGAACCGTTCGGGCCGGTCGCCCGGCACGAACAGGAAGGACCGGGCGCGGCCCAGCGCGTCCGCGACACCCGTACGGTCGCCTCCGCCGTACGGGCCCGCGCTGTCGTTGTCCTCGGAAGGTGCCATGGCTGATCCGCTCTCCTTCGATGGTGCGCCCGGCGGCGACGGCTCGGCTGGTTCAGTCGGCGGCGGGTGCGGCGTCCCGCGCGGTCATCCGTACGCAGCAACGCCCTTGTGACCATGCCTCGATGGACAGGGCGCCGTCCTCCCGCCCGGCCGAGCCGACGGTGACCTCCTGGCCGACGTAGGCGGTCGAGGTCAGCCGGTAGGTGAGGTGCGTCGGCGCGGCGCCGAGGCGGTACCGGGCGTGTTCGGCGCACCAGAGGGCGAGCAGCGGGCCGTGGACGACGAGGCCGGGGTGGTGCTCGACCTCGCGGACGTACGGGGCGTCGTAGTGGATGCGGTGCAGGTTGTAGGTGAGCGCGCTGTACGCGAACAGGTAGCGCTCGTCGGGGACATGGGTGGCCGACGGGGTGACCGGGGACACCGCGCCTCCGGTGGTGGCGGTGGGGGGTCCGATGTCGGCCGCGCGGCGGTAGACGATGTCGCGCCGCTCCCTGATCCGGTCCTCGCCCGCGACCGACCACACGTGGTCCTCGGTGACCAGCAGCAGCACGCCGGAGCGGCCCTCGCGCACCCGGACGTCGGCGACGCGGCTCATGCGGGCGACGCGGTCGCCGACCCGCAGCGGCGCGACGACCTCCACCGTGCCGCCGCCGAACATCCGCCGCCGGTCGGCCAGCGGCGGCAGCAGCGCCCCGCCCTCGGGGTGTCCGTCGGCGCCGATCCGCTCGATCCCGACGGCGTCGCGCAGCAGCACCTCGTGCCAGAGCGGCGGCAGTTCGGCGCCGTCCTCGGGGGCGGGTACGTCCAACAGCGCGGCGAGCTTGTCGGTGGTCCCCCGTTCCACCGCGCCGCTGACCTGCGCGGGCTCGGGTCGCCAGGTGGCGGCGATCTTCTCGAATTCGGGGGCGGTCAACGGCCTCTCCTGCCCACGACCGGGCCGCGCACCCGCACGCTCGACGCCATGGCCACCGACCTTTCATATATGATTTCTCCAGATCGTACATGATGTAGGGTGAACGCCGTCCCAGCAGGGGAAACCGGCGGAGAACCCGGCAGAGGATCAGCGGAGAGAGTGGGTGCGGCCGGTGACGGACGGGCGCCGGAGGTCCGACGACGTCGCCTCGTACGTACGCGATCTGATCGTCTCGGGCGGGGTCGCGCCGGGTGAGTTCCTGCGGCTCGAACCGCTCGCCCAGCGGCTGGGGCTGAGCGTCACGCCGGTACGCGAGGCGATGGGTCTGCTGCGCGGCGAGGGATTCGTGGAACTGGAGCCGAACCGGGGCTTCGTCGTGCTGCCGCTGTCCCGCTCGGACATCGAGGACATCTACCGGGTGCACGCGTTCGTCTCGGGTGAACTGGCCGCGCTCGCCAGCCGTCGCCTCACCGCGGAGGCGCTGGACGGGCTCGTGGCGCTCCAGGAAGAGCTCGTCGCGGCACACCGGGCAGGTGACGCCGCGCGGGTGGAACAGCTCAACCACTTCTTCCACCGCGAGATCAACCGCGCCGCGGGCTCCCCGCGCCTGCTGTGGTTCCTGCGGACCGCGTCGCGTTACGCGCCCCGGATGTTCTTCTCCGGCGTCGACGGCTGGGCGGAGGCGTCCGCGCACGACCACGAGGCGATCCTGACCGCACTGGCGGACCACGATCCGGACGCGGCCCGTACGGCGATGGCCGACCACGTCCGGCACGCGGGCGAACTGCTGGCCCGGCACCACGAGAGCCGCTGACGCGAGCCCGACTCCGGTGCGGGGAGCCGGTGTTGAGCTCCTCCCCGCCGACAGAGCAGGGACGTCGGGCCGTGGCCTCGCGCACGTCGACCCGGTTGAGGGCGGCGGCCAGGTCGGGCGATCTCGATCCGGGCGACGGCGGCGCCGCGTCGGCGCGGGCCGTGGTCGTTCAGCAGCCGTCGAAGGATGCCGACCCGGCGGCGATCCGCTCCGCGCGGCCGGACCCCGAATTCAGCCGCGCGCCCTCGCCCGCGATCTTCCCGGTGGACCATTCGCCGAGGTGCCCCGGACACGTCGAAGGTGTGGTTCATGCCGACGGCCACGGCGGCGAGGGGTCGACCGCCAGCCGTTCGAGGACCCGCCCGTCGAGTCCGTCCGGGCGCGCCGCGCCGGACTCGACGCCCGGACACGGGCCATCAGACCGCTGACGATCGTGGCGGCCGTCGTCCGGGACACGCCCGCGTGGCGGACCGACCCGGCGCGGTGCGGCGGCCCGCGGCCGAGCAGCAGGGCCGGGATCCGCTCCTGGCTCGTCTGCCGCAGGGCCCGCCGCGAGCCACCGCTCTTCTGACGCGTGGCAGGGAGATCACCCGCACAGGCACTCTTCCCCCCGGAGCGCACACCCCTCCCCTCGCTTCGGCCGCCCAGCCGCACCCGAGACGGCGGCATCTGCGACCGCTGCGGCGCCAAGCACCTGATCGGCATCGGCGGAAGGCTCGCCCCGCGTCCGCGCCGCGTGGCGTCGTACGGCCCCGAACCCTCCGCTCTGGGCGTCGCCCGGCCGGTAATCTCCGGGCCATGGGAGAGCATCGCGAGCGCTCGGCGCGTCTGGTGCCGGGGATCCTGGCTGTCCTTCAGGCGCTCTGGTGGGCTGTGGCCGCACTGGGGCGGGACGCGTCGCCCGGTCCGGCCCGTACGGCGCTGGCCGCGGCGGCCGTCGCGGTCGCCTTCGGTGCGATGGCGGTCCGGCGTGCCGCCCCGGCCACGGCCCTGGCCGCCGCGGTCGCCGCCGTGGTGGGCGCGGATGTCTCGCGGGTCCTGGCCTGGGCGCCGGTGACCGTGGCGGCGGTGCTCGTCGCGCTGTACTCACTGGCCCTGCGCCGTACCGCGGGCGCGTCGGCGCTCGGGGCGCTCCTCGCCGCCCTGACCGTCGGCTGCCTCGTGCTGTGGCACGGCGCGCAGCCGCGGATCGTGGCGGCCGGAGCCCTGCTGGCCTGTGCGGGCGCGGCGGCCGTATGGGTACGGGGCCGGTCCCGCCGATGGCGCCGGGCTCTCGGTTCCGCGCGGGAGGAGTACGCCCGGCGGGCGCCCGACCTGCTCCGGCACACCGCGCGCGGTGAACGCCGGGGTTTCGCGGCCGAGTTGCACGACGTGGTGGCGCACCGGCTGACGGGTGTCACGGTGTCGGCCGCCGCCGCGCTGAGGCTCGGACATGAGGACCTGATGGCGGAGGCCACCCGGCACGCGGGCCACGAGGGACGGCTGGCGCTCCTCGAACTCGACGCGCTGGCCGACGCGCTCGCGGTGCCCCGCCGTCTGGAGGAGGTCGACGCCCTGGTGGCGGCCTTCCCCGGCGTCCGCTACACCCGCACGGTCGCCGCCCGGGAGCCCGCGGTGGAGCCCGCCACGGCCTCGCTGGCCTTCCGCGTCGTCCGTGAGGCGCTGACGAACACCGTCCGGTACGCGGCCGGAGCGACGGTGGAGGTGCGGCTGGCCGTCGAACGCGGCGACCTCGTCGTCCATGTGCGGGACAGCGGCGGCGCGCTCGCGGTCGCCGACCTCGGCAGCGGCAGCGGCCTGACCGCGCTGGCCGAGGCGGTCGCGGCCGACGGCGGGCGGCTGACGGCGGGCCCGGTGGGCACGGGGTGGCGGGTCAGCGCGCGGCTGCCGCTGGCGACCGGGCCGACCGCCGTACGAGAAAGCGCCCGTTTCAGGTCCGGTCGGCGCGGCCCCGCGGCACTGGACGCGGCCCTCGCCCTGCTCGCCCTGGCGGTTCCGCTGGGCGCCGGTCTGCTGCCCGGCGGCGGCCCCGACGTCTTCCCCGGCGGCGCCGGGGCCACCGGCCACATCGTGCTCCTCGCCCTGCTCGTCCTGCACGCGCTGCCGCTCGCCCGGCGGCGTACGGCACCGCGAAGCGGCCTGCTGGCGGCCTCGGCCGTGGTGCTGCTGTGGCTCGGTTGCGACCGGCTGGGCGTCACCGCGCCGCACACCACGGACTTGCTGCTGTGGTGCTGGTGGGGCGATCTGGTGCTGCTGTACTCGGTCGCGGCCCGCGCGCCGACCGCACCGGGCGCGCGGCGGACCTGGCCCGCGGTGCTCGGCGTCGCCGCAGTGGCGGGGCTGGCCATGGTCAGCGAGGACGTGCGGCGGGTCGCGCTGGGCTGGGCGGTGTTCGGCGCGCTGGCAGCGGTGCCCGCGGCGGCCGTCTGGGCGTGCGGGGTCCGGTCCTGCGGGCGCCGCCGCACCGGAGCCGACAGCGAGAGCGCCCGGCGAGCGGCGCTGAACCGGGCGGCGGCCGAGGCGGCGCGGGCCGAACGGCTGCGGCTGTCCGCCGAACTGCGCGCCACGGCGCGCCGCCCGGTGGCGGCCATGGTGGCCGCGGCCGACGCCGACGACCTGCCGCAGGTGCTGGCCGAGGCGCGCGGCGGCCTGCGGGCGCTGCGTGAGCTGCTGACCGAGGTCCGCGAACCGCTCGACGCCGACGACGACGTACCGCCGCCCACGGTGGCGGGCATCGCCGCCCTGGCCGCCAGGCACCGCGCGACGGCCCGGCTGACCGGGCGCGTGCGGTCGCTTCCGGCCGCGATGGAGGTCGCCGCCTACCGGTCGGCGGAGGCGCTGATGTCCGACGAGGCGCGGGTCACCGTGCACTACGCGGCCGACGGGGTCGAGGTCGTCGTCCACCGCCGACCCCAGGCCGGACCGTCGCTGCGGCGGCTGCACGCGATGGCCGACGCCGTCGGCGGTACGCTCGCGACGACCGGCGACGGCACGGTCCGCGTATGGCTTCCCGAGGTGGTGCCGGCATGATCCGGGTGACGGTCGCGGACGACCAGGCCGTGGTGCGGGCCGGTATCGCCGCGGTGCTCGACGCCGAGGCCGATCTGAGCGTCGTCGGCCAGTGCGCCGACGGGGAGGCCGCCGTGGCCCTCGCCGCCGAACTGCGCCCCGACGTGGCGGTGGTGGACATCCGCATGCCGAGACTCGACGGCATCGCCGCCGCCGCGCGCATCACCGCCCACGTGCCGCAGACCCGCGTCCTGGTGCTGACGACCTTCGGCCTGGACGAGTACGTGTTCGCCGCGCTGCGGGCCGGGGCCGCGGGGTTCCTGCTCAAGGACGCCGAACCCGAGCGCGTCATCGACGCGGTGCGGGTCGTCGCCGCGGGGGACGCCCTGCTGGACCCCGGCATCACCCGCCGTCTGATCGACCGTTTCACGTCCGCGCCGGGTCCCGACGACGCGGCGCCGCTGGCCGCGCTCACGCCCCGGGAGACCGAGGTGCTCGTCCAGGTGGCGCGCGGCGGGACGAACGCGGAGATCGCCGAGGCGCTCGGCATCAGCGCGGCCACCGTCAAGGACCATGTCGCCGTCGTCCTGGGCAAGTTGGGCGTACGCGACCGCGTCCACGCCACCATCGCCGCGTACGAGTCGGGGCTGATCCGGCCGGGCGTACGCCGACCCCGCCGGACGGCGGGGTCGGTCCCCGCCGTCCGGCCGTCGCGCCCCCCTGTCGATCCGGCCCCTGAGCAGGAGGAACGCGGCCAGGGGCGCTCATAGCGTTTCCGACATGGCACAGACACTCCTACGCCGCACCGCTGGCGTCCTGCTTCTTCTGGTGGCCGCGGTTCTCGGGCTCGCCGCGGCCGTGGCCGGTTTCGTCGGCGCGGGCGCGGCCACCGCTTCCGTCCCGCTCCTGGTGGCGGCGGCCCTCGTCGTCCTGTTCGGCGTCACCTTCCTCGTGGCGTGGCCCGGCTTCGTACTGTTCGGCGTCGCCCGTCGGCGCCGGGCCGCGGTGATCTCCGCCACCGTGCTCGCCGTGGTGGCCGCGGCGCTGTCGGGGGCGACCGTCCTGCGGCCGATGCCGCGGCCCGCGGACGGGAAGGTGCCGCCGGACGTGCGTTTCTGGGCGCTGCCGACCGGCTCCCGGATCGCGTACCGCGAGGCGGCGGCCACGGGCACGGCCAGGCCCGCACCGGTGATCTTCCTGCACGGCGGTCCGGGCACCGCCAATGACGACATCTCGCGGGCGGGCCGCGCGCTGGCCGCCGACGGCTTCGACGTCTACGCGTACGACCAGGTCGGCTCGGGACGCTCCAGCAGGCTGCGCGACGTGACGCAGTACACCGTCGCCCGGCAGGTGGCGGATCTGGACGCCATCCGCCGGACGATAGGCGCGGAGAAGATCATCCTGGTCGGCCAGTCCTGGGGCGGCTCGCTCGCCGCCCACTACATGGCCGCGCATCCCGACCGGGTGGCCAAGGCCGTCCTCAGCTCGCCGGGCGTGCTCTGGTACGGGGCCTTCCCCGACGGCGAGACCGGTGAGCTGTGGGACCGGCTGACGCCGGAGGCCAGGAAGCGGGTCGACGAGCTGACCAACACTCCCCGGATGATCGCCATGGCCCTGCTCCAGTCGGTCAACCCCGACGCGGCGCACCACCTGGTCGGCGACCGGGAGGCCGACCAGCGCTTCCGGGAGATCCTCACCACGTCACTGCCCGCCGCCCAGTGCCCCGGCCGGCCCCCGGCGCGGCTCCCGGACAACCGCACGGGCTTCTACGTCAACCAGTTCACCATCGACGACGCCAAGCACCTGCCGGACCCGCGTCCCCGGCTGCGCACGGCGCGCATACCGACGCTCATCATGCGCGGGGAGTGCGACTACAAGAAGTGGGAGGTCACCTACGACTACAAGCGCACACTTCCCGACGCGACCCTGGTGTACGTGCCCGGCGCCGGGCACGCCATCGCGATCGACCGGCCCGCGGTCTACGAGTCGGCGCTCGTGGCCTTCCTGCTGGACCGGCCGCTTCCGTTGCGGCCCTACACCGGGACGGCTCCGCCGTCGTGAGGCGCCCGTGAGATGCCGTGAGATGCCGTGAGATGCCAGCGTGCGATGCCCGTGCGGTGACAAACCCCCGGGGGCATTTCCCGCTCCCACGGAATTCACGCGCCCACGGGAAAAGGCCGCCCCGGCGAGTGCCGGGGCGGCCCCAAATTTCCCTGCCGCTCGCTGTGTCAGCGGTTACGGTGGCTGCCGTAGTACTCGCCCACCTGCTGGTGGTATCCGGCGTCGCCGACGTGCTTGTCCTTGTCGAACTCAGGGGAGTTCTTGATCTGCTCCTTCGTCAGCTCGACGAAGATCTTCTGGTCCGCCGCGTCGATCGACCTCACGGTGCCGGCCGGGAGCAGTACGTGCTTGCCGAAAATCCACACACCCGTGTCGACCACCAGATATGCGGAGTCGACGTCATCGGAGTGCTTGTCGACCTTTCCGATGTGGCCGTCGGTCGCCTCGACCTTGTATCCGATCAGGTCGGTTCCCGCCGTGTGGCCGGAGGTCTGCTCGTAGCCCCAGATATTGTCACTCATGTCGCGGCTCCTTTATCGCAATTTCCGTCCCGATTCGCGGTAGTGACGTTGTGTCATCCGATAGTCAGTGACGCTTGCTCACACCGTCGCGTGCCCGCCCGTCCCGCACGCACACCTCATATGCCGAAGATTATTGCCGTGCGGCAAATATTCGTCTGAGCAGCGGAAACGGTGCGGTGCTCCGGCCGGACGCCCGGCGTCGAGGTGTGATCGGGGTCACGACAAAAGCCCGCCGGGCCGGAGAATCGCTCTCCGCCAGCGGGCTTCGCGCGGCCCTCGGGCCCTCGGTCAGAGGCGCAGCAGGCGCTCGGTGAGTTCGCGGTAGTCGCGCAGCAGGCCCACGGCGCCGTCCGGGACGCCGTCTGCGTCCTGCCAGCGGGCGCGCAGGACGCGCAGCCGCTCGGCCAGCACCTCGGCGAGGTGGCCGCTGGCCGCGTCGAGGGCCTGGTCGGCCTCGTCCAGCGCCTGGCGCGGACTCTCGCCGAAGGAGCCCGCGGCCCGCTGGAGGAGCGCGGCGGAGTCGTCGCGCTCCTTCTGCGGCAGCAGCGGCTCGGGCCGGGACTCGCGCTTGGCCCACCGTTCGGTGAACGCCGGATTCTCCGCCCCGGTCGCGGGCTGCCGTGCGCGTTCGGCGTCATACATCATGTGAAGTGCCACTTCTCTCTGCCGTGCGGGGTCGTGATCCGGGCCGTGGTGTCGTGCCGACGCCCACCCGAACACCATGAGATCGGTGGAAGCTGAAGGCTGTGGCGTGCCGAAGGCGCGCCGCGTACCGCCCTACGCCGTACTGGCCAGTGAACTCCGGGCGTCACCGCATGTCAACGCGTCATCGGCCGACCGGGGCGCGCCCGGGCGGTTCCGCCTCACGAGAGCTCCGCCGCGTGGCGCGGCTCCCGGGGGTGGCGTAGGAGATGACGGTGCCGGGTCCTTCGAGTGCCCGGGCCAGGAGCCGGTCGACGGGGACGCCCCGGATCGAGGCGTCGAGCACCTGCACGGTGTGGGCGACGGGCAGCCGCTCGCCCATGCGGGCCAACGTGGTGGCGACCTGCATCCAGCAGCCGGGGTTCGCGGTGACCATGATGTCCGCGCCGGTCGCCAGGACCGCCTTGGCCTTGCGTTCGCCGAGTTCGCGTGCGGGTTCCGCGTGCAGCAGGTTGTACGTGCCCGCGCTGCCGCAGCAGATCTCGGCCTCCGCCAACTCCCTTGTCTCCAGGCCGGGAACGGCCCGCAGCAGTCGGCGTGGCTGGTCGCGTACGGCCTGCGCGTGCGCCAGGTGGCAGGCGTCCTGGTAGGCGACGGTCATGGGGAGCGGGTGCCTGGGGGCCACGGGGCCCAATTCGTCCAGGAGTTCGGTGATGTCCATGACCTTGGCGGCCAGCGCCTCCGCGCGCCGCGCCCAGTCGGGCTCGTCGCGCAACTGGTGGCCGTACTCCTTGAGGTTGGACCCGCAGCCCGCGGCGTTCACCACGACGGTCTCCACCCCGGCCGCCTCGAACGTCTCGATGACGGACTTCGCGAAGCGCTCCGCCTCGGGGGCCCGGCCCGCGTGCGCGGACAGCGCGCCGCAGCAGCTCTGCCGTCGCGGTACGACCACGTCGCAGCCCTCGGCGGCCAGGACGCGTACGGTCGCGGCGTTCACGTCGGGGAAGAAGGTCCCCTGGACGCAGCCGGTGAGCAGGCCGACGGTACGGCGGCGGGCGCCGACGGCGGGGGTGTGTTCCGGCAGCTTGTCGACGTGGCCGAGCCTGGGGGCCAGCGACTCCATGGCCTGGAGGGGGCGCGGCAGCCGTCGCAGCACTCCGCCGCGGGCGAGCAGCCGCCCGAGACCGCTCGCCTGGTAGACGCGCAGCGGTCCGCGCAGGGCGCGCAGACGGCGGGGGTAGGGGAACAGGCCGTAGATCAGGGCGCGCAACAGCCGTTCGGCGCGCGGCCGTTGGACCCGGCGTTCGAGCTGGGCGCGGGTGCTCTCGATGAGCTTGTCGTACTGCACGCCGGACGGGCAGGCCGTCACGCACGCCATGCAGCCGAGGCACTGGTCGAGGTGACGCACGCTGCCGGCGTCGAAAGCGTCGCCTTCGAGTCCGGCCTTCATGATGTCGATGCGCCCGCGCGGGCTGTCCATCTCCTCGCCCCACAGCACATACGTCGGGCAGGTCGGCAGGCAGAAGCCGCAGTGCACGCAGTCCCCGACGAGCGCCGCGTCCGGCGGGTGGTGGGCGTCGAAGGCGCTGCCGGGAGGGGGCGCGCTGCCCGGCATGCCGAGGGCGACGGTGGCGGCGCCCGCGCTGGGCGCGACGGACACACCGAGTACGGGCGGCACCGGGACCGGGGGCTCCCCCGAACTCCGTGGCGGGACCGACCCGTTGGAGGAGCCCTTGAAGGCGTCCTTGGAGGCGTCCTTGGACGTGTCCGCCGAATTCCCGTGCGGAAGGGGCCCGTTGGGGGTGTCCGCGGCCATCTAGAGTCCTCCGAGCAGTCGGCCGGGCGACAGGCGCCGCTCCGGGTCGAAGCGGTCCTTGACCCGCGTCATCAGGTCGAACGAGTCGGCGACCGGCCCCCAGTGGTCGAGCGCGTCGCGCGCGTCGTCGGCGGCGATCACCACCGCGGAGCCGTCGTACGGGGCGATCGACGCCCGCAGCGCCGCGAGGTCGGTGTCGGTGGGCACCGCCATGTACGCCACTCCCGTGCAGGCCGACGCGGTGCCCGAAGCGCCGTCCGGGAGGGCGTCGAGCACGCGGGGCAGCGCGAAGGGTTCGTGGGCAAGCCGCAGGACGAGGCCGCCGGTCGGCCGCGCTCCGAACCAGTCGGGGACCTCGTCCGCGTGCGCCCCCACCCCCAGCAACGCGATCGCGGCGCGCGACTGGGCGCGTACGGAAGCGGCGCTGCTCTCGAAGAGCACGGTCAACTCCCCCGCCCGCGAAGACCAGTTGAGTTCGACGGCGGTGGGGGTGAGCGTGGAGCGGGCGAGCAGCGCGGCGTACCTGCCCGCTTCGGCGCTGTCCTGTACGGGCACGGTGACCGCGCCGGTGACCGGTGGCAGCGGGTGGAGGCGCCAGGTCGTGGAGACCAGGACGCCGAGGCCGCCGTGCGCTCCGGTGTAGAGCTTGCCGAGGTCGTATCCGGCCACGTTCTTGACGACCTTGCCGCCCGATCGCGCGAGCGTGCCGTCGGCCAGGGCGACGGTGACGCCGATGAGCAGGTCGCGGGCGGTGCCGTAGCGCAGTCGGCGCGGCCCCGAGGCGTTGGCGCTGACGATCCCGCCGAGCGTGGCGCCCGCTTCCGGCGGGTCGAGGGCGAGCATCTGGCCGTGTTCCGCGAGCTGTCGTTGCAGGTCGGCCAGTGGCACCCCGGCCTCGGCGACGACCACGAGGTCGCCGGGCGCGTACTCCACGACCCGGCCCAGTCCCGCGGTGCGCAGCAGCAGGTCGCAGGAGGTGGCAGGGGCGGCCCAGCCGGTCTTCGTACCGCCGCCGACCGGGACGACGGTGCCGGTGGTGCTCCGCAGGATCTCGGCGACCTCGGCGGCGGTCGCGGGTTCGACGGTCTCCGCTGCGGTCGCGGGTTCGATGACCTCGGCGGCAGTCGCGGGTTCGACGGTCTCGGACCGTACGGCCCCCGCCTGCGCGGTGTCCGGACGCGCGCGGTGCGGTGCGGTCATCTCAGAACACCTCGCCCAGCGCCGGATCGTGCGTGTCGGCGGCGGTGCGGACGCCGGGGCGCTCCCCGCACAGCCGCGGGGTCGGGAACTGCTTGCCGGGGTTGGCGATGTTGTCGGGGTCGAAGGCGCAGCGGACGAGTTGCATGGTGTCCAGGTCCTCGTCCGTGAACTGCCGGGTCATCCGCGACTTCTTCTCCAGGCCGACGCCGTGTTCCCCGGTGATGGAGCCGCCCGCCTCGACGCACAGGTCGAGGATGGCGAAGCCCAGCTCCTCGGCGGCGTGCGCGGCGCCGGGGACGGTGTCGTCGAAGAGGATGAGGGGGTGCAGATTGCCGTCGCCCGCGTGGAAGACGTTGGCGACGCGGATCCCGGCGCGCTCGGCGAGGCGGCCGACCTCGGTGAGGATCTCGGGCAGCCGGGTGCGCGGGATGACGCCGTCCTGGACGTAGTAGGCGGGACTGATCCGGCCGACGGCCGCGAAGGCGGACTTGCGGCCCTTCCACATCAGGGCGCGCTCGGCGGCGTCGCGGGCGATGCGGGTCTCGAACGCGTGTCGCGCGGCGGCCAGTTGCTCGACCTGGACGAATTGTTCGTCCACCTCGACGTGGGGGCCGTCGAGTTCGATGACGAGGACGGCGACCGCGCCCCGCGGGTAACCGCAGTTGACCGCGGCCTCGGCCGCCTCGATGGCGAGGGCGTCCATCATCTCGATGGCCGCGGGCAGGATGCCCGCCGCGATGATGTCGCTGACGGCTCCCGCCGCGTCCTCCACGGTGTGGAAGCCGACGAGCATGGTCTGTACGGATTCGGGCGCCTGGATGGTGCGGACGGTGACCTCGGTGGCGACGCCGAGCGTGCCCTCGCTGCCGACGAACGCGCCGAGCAGGTCGAGGCCCGGGTGTTCGGGCGCGGTGCCCCCGAGGTGCACCACCTCGCCGTCGGGCAGGACGACTTCGGCGCCCATGACGTGGTTGACGGTGAAGCCGTACTTGAGGCAGTGCGCGCCGCCCGCGTTCTCCGCGACATTCCCGCCGATGGAACAGACCTGCTGCGATGACGGGTCGGGCGCGTACGCCTGGCCGTAGGGGGCGGCCTCGCGGGTGACCGACAGGTTGATCACGCCGGGCTCGACGACGACGCGGGCGTTGTCGGGGTCGACGGAGACGATCCGGCGGAGCCTGGACAGCACGATGAGGACGCCGTCGGCGACGGGGACGGCGCCGCCGGACAGCCCGGTACCGGAGCCGCGGGCGACGAACGGGACTCCGGCCTCGGCGCACAGCCGCACGGCCGCCACGACGTCGTCGCGGTGCTCGGCGAGGACGACGACGGCGGGCCGTACCCGGAAGTTGGTCAGGCCGTCGCATTCGTAGGTGCGCAGTTGGGCGGGGTCGGTGAGGACCTTCTCCGCGCCGATGGAGGCGCGCAGCCGGGCCGCGAGCCCTGGCGCCTTGGGCGTGGGCCGGTCCGCGTCGGCCGGGACGGCGGTCATCGCGCACTCCTCCACTTGATTCCACTCCTCGGTAACTGAATACCGAATGATGGAAGAATGCCGTCGCCTTCCGAGCACGTCAAGGGTGGCGGGTGGCATTCGTCACCCCCGCACGGACCACCCCTCCCGCCCCAGGCGGCCACCGGCCGCGACCGCCGCCGTCCGTCCGGGCTTGGAACAATGGGGCTCGATTCAGCAGCTAGAGTGCTGAATCATGGAACTGCGCCAGCTCGAATACTTCGTGGCGGTCGCCGAGGAGCGGCACTTCACCCGGGCAGCCCAGCGCATGCTGGTCTCCCAGTCCGGGCTGTCCGCCTCGGTGCGCGCGCTGGAGCGCGAGCTGGGCTCGCCGCTGTTCGTCCGTACCACACGCAGCGTCGAACTCACCGGCGCCGGGCGGGCGTTGCTCGTGGAGGCGACCCGTACGCTGGCCGGCGCCCGCGCCGCGCGGGAGGCCGTGGCCGCGGTGCAGGGGCTGCTGCGCGGCACTCTCTCGGTCGGCATCGAGCAGTGCGTGACCATCGACATCGGCGACCTGCTGGCCCGCTTCCGCGCCCGGCACCCCAATGTAGAGGTCCGGCTGCGCCAGGCGGGCTCGACCGTGCTCGCTGGCGACGTGGCCGACGGCCATCTCGACGTCGCCTTCGTGACCCTGCCGGGAGCGCCGCCCGAGGGCGTACGCCTGCTGCCGCTGACCACCGAGCCGATGGTGCTGCTCTGCGACCCCGGCCACCGGCTGGCGGGCGAGCCGCAGGTGAAGTGGGCGGACCTCGACGGCGAGACCTTCGTGGACTTCCACGCCGACTGGGGCGCCCGGCAGCTCACCGACCGGGCCTTCGCCGCCTGCGGCGCCTCCCGTCAGGTCGCCCTCGAGGTGTACGACGTGCACACGGTGATCGACCTGGTCCGCTACGGGCTCGGCATCGCGGTCGTCCCGCGCCCCATCGCCCGCAAGGAGTCGGCCGCGTCGCTGTGCGCCGTGCCGATCACCGGCGCCGAGGACCCGGGCTGGCCGGTCTCCGTCGCCCTGCCCGACGACGACCGGCCAGGACCGGCCGCGCGGGAACTCCTGTCGTACCTGGACCGCTGACCGGATCACGCCCGTCCCCCGTCCGCGCGCCGTGCCCCCGCCATAGGGTGGCCCCAACGCGACGAGGGGGGCGGCGTGATCACCGAGCCCGAACTGACGGACGGGTCGGGCGACGACCGGCCCGTCGATGTCATCGGCGACGACGACCGGCCGCGGGAGCCGCGCGGCGGACGGCTGTCCGGTGTGCACCGGCGGCGCGGGCCCTGGGTCTGGGCGCTCGCCGGGGCCGTCGTCGCGTCGGCGGCCTGGGCCGGTGCGCTGCGGGGTGCCGACTACGGCCGTACGGCCCCGCCCGACCTGCACGGATACCGCCTCGCGGATCCGTGCACCGTGGCGGCGCTCCAGCCCCTCGTGGACATGATCGGCCTGTCCTCGATGAGCGAGATCCCCGGACCGATGAACGTCGGCAGGACGCTCGACCACATCGCGTGCCGCCTGGTCGGCAACACGTCGGAGAACGACGGCTGGATCACCTCGTACACCATCTCGGTCAGCGTCGACCTGCACAAGAAGACCGACCCCCGGACGGAATTCGAGGACGGACTGAAGGCGCGGGACGCCGACCCGGCCGAGCCGGCCGCCGGCAGCGGCGTGGTCATGGTCCACGACCCGCGGACGAGCAGGCCGGTCACCGGCCTCGGCGACCGCGCCTTTCTCACCGGTGACTCCACGAGCCAGACCGTGGACGTCCTGCACGGCGGCGCCGTGTTCTCGATCGAGGCCGGCGCCACCGAGGAGTGGATCGGCGCGGGCGAGCGCCCGACGGACGCGGACGGCTCACCCGAACCCCCGCCCCATGTCGACACGAAGCGGTTCGGCGCCCAACTGCCCCGCGCCGTAAGTCACTTGATGAGCGTGCTGTCGGCGCGCTGACGAACCCCGCGGCTCAGCCCCAGAACGCCTGCGCCAGCGCCGTACCGGCGAAGGCCGCGCCGAGCCCGGCCGCCACGCTCGCCACCGCGTTGGCCGCGGCGAAGAAGCGGGCGCCGCTCTCGGCCAGCCGCAGCGTCTCGTAGGAGAAGGTCGAGTAGGTCGTGAGGGCGCCGCACAGGCCGGTGCCCAGCAGCACCTGGACCTGGGACGAGGCGGCGCCCTCGGTGACCGCGCCGGTCACGACGCCGAGGACGAGACAGCCGACGACGTTGACGGTGAAGGTGCCCCAGGGGAAGAGGCTGTCGTGCCGGCTCTGGACCGAGCGGTCGGTGAGGTAGCGCATCGGAGCGCCGACCATGGCCCCGACGATGACCAGCAGCCAGTTCATCGCGCCTCCGCCTCGTCGGCCCGCTCGGCCCGGTCCGCGAGCCGCCCGAGCACCACGTGCCGGGTCGCGGCCGCCGCCAGCCACACCGCGGCGAGAGCGGCGAGCAGCGTGAGCGCCAGATACGCGAGCGCGGTAAGGGCCTGCCCGCCGTCGATCAGGGCCCGGATGTCGGTGGCGTAGGTGGAGAAGGTGGTGAAGCCGCCGAGCACGCCGGTGCCGAAGAAGGGCCGCACCAGACGGTGCGTGTTCCAGACGTCGGTGATCAGCACCATGAAGACACCGATGACCGCGCAGCCGACGACGTTGACGGTCAGCGTCGTCCACGGGAAGGTGCCGGAGGCCGTCGGCCAGAGCAGCGCGGCCCCGTAGCGGGCGCACGCGCCGACCGCGCCGCCGACCGCGACCACGGCGACGACCGGGGCCTGGCCCTCGCGCGACGCTTCGCGCTGTGCCGGGTCGTGCAGATCGATGTCGGGGTCCACGGGTTCGTCGGGCGTCACGGGCCGGACTTCTGCCACTTTCGTCTCCTACTCACCGGGCACGCCCAAGCTTGGCGTGCGCGCGTCGCAAGTAGGGACCGTTGACGGCTGTGTCGCCGTGGTTCGGGTACGGCGGGCCCCACCGCCGCGCGGTGCTCCGGGGAGCGCCGCAGACCGCCATGCTACCCGGCGCGGTACGAGGGGCGCGTGGGAGTCTGTCTCCTGCCGGAGCCACGCGACCGCGAGGGAGAGTCCCTGTGCCGACCTACCAGACCTCGATCACCGTCGACGCTCCCGTCGAACGCGTCTGGGAGGTGCTCGTCGCCGTCGAGGACTGGCCCGCTCTCACAGCCTCCATGACCTCCGTCCGCCCGCTCGACGCGGACGGCGCGAGCCGAAGCGGGAGCGCGGACCACGTCGTCGCCGTCGGGCGCCGATTCGCGATCGAGCAGCCCAAGTTGCGCAAGGCGGTGTGGACGGTCACGGCGCTGGACGAGGGTTCCCGGTTCTCATGGCGGTCCGCGGGTCCCGGAGTGACCACGAGCGGCGACCACCTGGTCGAGCCGGAGGGCGACGGCACCCGCCTCACCCTGGTGCTCACCCAGCGCGGCGCGCTGTCCGGCCTGGTCGGCCTGGTGGCGGGCGGCCTGACCCGCAGGTACCTGGAGATGGAGGCCCGCGGCCTCAAGGAACGCGCCGAGTCGCCCGCCGCGGAGTAGCGGCCACGGCGCGCCGCCACCTCATGTGGCGGCCGTCACAGCAGATTCTCTCCCGTGGATGTCGACCGGACGTCCGGCCCCAGGCGTATGCGTGATGAGGCCGAAGAGAACTGGGAGCTGTTGTTGACCGCTGAGGAGTTCGAAGAGTTCTACGCCCACGCGGTCAGACGGCTCACCGGTCAGCTCTATGTGATGCTCGGCGATCTGCCGGAGGCGCAGGACGTGGTGCAGGAAGCGTTCGTCAGGGGCTGGAGCCGACGGCGGCAGCTCGCGAGGGACGGCAACCCGGAGGGCTGGATCCGTACGGTCGCCTGGCGGCTCGCGGTCAGCCGCTGGCGCGGCCGTCGGCGCTCGGAGGAGGCGTGGCAGCGGTACGGCGGCCCGCCGTCCGTCGAGGAACCGGGCCCCGGCACGGTCGCCCTGGTCTCCGCGCTGCGCGAACTGCCGCCAGGACAGCGGCGGAGCGTCACCCTGCACTACGTGTGCGACCTGTCCGTCGACCAGATCGCCGCGGAGACCGGTGTGTCCAGCAGCACCGTCAAGACGCACCTGGTCAGGGGCCGGGCCACGCTCGCCCAGCATCTGCCGGAACCGCACGCAGAGGAGCCCCCTGGTGCCTGATACCCACGAGGAGCGCTTGAGGTCCGCGTTCAAGAACGCCGCGGCGGACGGTCACCGCGCGGCGACGCCCGCGCCCCCGGCCGTCGTCCGCGCCCGCGGCGACCGCAAGCGGAAGCAGCGGCTCGCGACGGTCGCCGCGGTGGCCTGCGTCCTGATCGGCGGTACGACCGCGTCGCTGGTCACGCTGCTGCCCGGTGACGGCGGCGCCGTCCCGCCCGCCACGAGCCCGGGGCCCGCCACCACCGGCCCGAACGGCCTCCCGTCGTCGACCGCGACCTCCGACTACCCGGTCCGGACCTACCCGCCGACCGGCACGGTCCACATGACGACAGCCCGCTAAACACTCCCCCCCCCCCGTCGCACCCCGCCCCGGCCGCACCGGCCGGCCGGGCAGTCCGGCATGCCCGGAACCGTCACCCGTACGTCGTCCGCCCACGCCGTCGCCCGAGCGGTCCGTGGCAGCCCCCTCAGGAGCACGACCATGCCCAAGAGCGCCTTCTCCCCGCCCGCGACCGCGCCCCGCCCCGTACCGTCCGAGCCGCCGGACCGTACCGTCCCGCTCCGCCACCGGCTCCCGGGGCGTCTGCCGCTCCCCCGCCTCGGCCCCACCGACCGCGCCGTGCTCTGGCTGTACGCGCTCACGCGGGTCGGCGCCTGGACGACCGCGTACTGCACGGGGCGGCTGTTCACCGGCGACGGCAAGGCACAGCGGGCGCCATCGATGATGTCCCGCTGGGAGCAGTGGGACTGGGGCTACTACCTGCACATCGCGCGCGACGGCTACTTCCCGGCGCCGGTGCCGGGAGCCGTTCTCGGCAGCGGCGCGGCCACGCCCGACAACCGCGAGGCGTTCTTCCCCGGCTTCCCGCTGCTGCTGCGCGCCGTGCACCTGCTGATACGCGACTGGACCGCCGCGGGGCTGCTGATCTCGTTCGTGGCGGGGGCCGTCGCCGTGCTGTCGCTGGCCCGGATCGCCGCGCTGGACGGCCGGTCCGCGCGTACGTCCGTAGCCGGGCGCGGCGCGGACCGGCTCCCGGACGACGGGAACGGCACCGGATCGCGCGCCGTGCTCTTCCTGCTGCTCTCCCCCTGCGCGGTCTTCCTCGCCGCCGGGTACACCGAGGCGCTGTTCCTCGCCTTCGCGCTGCCCTGCTGGCTGGCCGCCAAGCGCGGGAACTGGCCGCTCGCCGCCGCGCTGGCCGCCGCCGCGACCACCGTCCGGATCAGCGGTCTGTTCCTCGGCGCCGCGCTCGTCGTCCAGCTCCTGACCTCGGGGCCGCTGACCAAACGGCTGCGGCTGCTGCACTGGCCGGCGCTCTCCGCGCTGCCCGCGCTCGTCTACGCCTGGTATCTGCACGCGCGCACCGGCGACTGGATGGCCTGGAAGCACGCGGAGGAACGCGGCTGGTACCGGACGTTCCACTCGCCGTGGCAGGCGTGGCGGCACACCTGGGACGGCGCCTTCGACCACACGCAGGCCACGCCGTACGCGCTGCTGTTCCAGTTCGAACTCGTCGCCATGGCGGTCGGTCTGGCGCTGCTCTGCCTGCTGCTCAAGCGGCGCCGCTGGCCGGAGGCCGTCTACCTCGGGCTCAGCCTGTGGGCGCTGGGCACCTCGTACTGGTACATGTCCGTGCCGCGCGCCTCACTGCTGTGGTGGCCGCTGTGGACGGGGCTGGCCGCCTGGAGCGTACGGCGCCCCTGGCTGACCACGGCGTACGTGTGCGTCGCCGCGCCGCTGGCCACCGTCCTCACGGTCGCCTTCACCTCGGGACGGTGGGCGGGCTGACATCAGCGGGCGCGACGACACGGTGAGGCGCGACGGTGGCGCGGACGAAGGCGCGGCGGATCAGACCCGGTCGATGTGCACGTTCGTGGACTTCACGCGGGCGGTGGCCTGCATCCCGACCTCCAGGCCCAGTTCCTCGACGGCCTCGCGGGTCAGCAGGGACACCAGCCGGTGCGGCCCGGCCTGGATCTCCACCTGGGCAGCGACGTCGCCGAGCTTCACGGCGGTGACGATGCCGGGGAAGGCGTTGCGGACCGAGGTGTACGAGGCGTCCTCGTCCGCGCTGTCGGACTGCGCGATCTCGACGGAGAACGCGGCCAGGTCGCGGCCGTCGATGAGCCTGCGGCCGTTGTCGTCGCGGTGGGTGGCGACCCGGCCGCCGTCCGCCCAGCGGCGGACCGTGTCGGGGCTGACGCCCAGGAGCCGCGCGGCCTGGCCGATCGTGTAGGACTGCATGGGGAAGACAATAAGCGCAGCCCGCCACCCGGCTCCGCACACCACGGGCGGCGACACGGCGGCCTCTCAATGGACTCCGGCGGACTCCGGGGGACGCCAGAGGCGGGCAGCACGGGGGGCGGGCGCAGGCGGCGGCGACACGGCGGACGCGCCGTGCCGGTTCGCGCCCCGGCGTGCGTACGGCGCCCGGTTAGAGTGCCAGAGCCGCACCCGGCAAATCCGACATTCCATAAGGCGATCGAGGCATATCCCCATGAGCCTGAGCATCCGCAACCAACTTCCCGGCACCGTCGCGTCCGTGACCCCCGGCGAGGTGATGGCGACCGTCAAGGTACGGCTGGACGGCGGCCAGGACATCACCGCCGCGATCACCCTGGAGGCGGCGGACGAACTCGGCCTCGCCGAGGGCACGGCGGTCCGCGCCCTGGTGAAGTCCACCGAGGTCTCCCTTGCCACGGGCCCGGTCTCGGGGCTCAGCATCCGCAATCAACTGCCGGGCACCGTCACAGACATCGCCACGGGCGGCGCGATGGCCGCGGTGAAGATCTCCGTCGAGGGCGGCGAGTTGACCTCCGCGATCACCAAGGACGCGGCCGTCGACCTCCGACTCGCCCAGGGCACCGCCGTCACCGCCCTGATCAAGTCGACGGAGATCTCGCTCGCGACCGTCTGACGACCCGTCCGCCGGTGGCCGAGGCAGCACTCCTGAGGCCAGTGGTGTGCTGGTGAACCCGGTGGAGTCACCAGCCGATTCGCTGCGAGAGAGCGCTCTCTTCGTGCTTGACACCCAGTCGCGCGGCCCGCGAGGGTACGTCTCCAAGAGAGCGCTCTCAATTCCCCCCTCGCCGTCAGAAGGTGGTCGTAGCTCATGTCTTCGTTCAGGGCCGCAGACAGTGCACTTCCCAACTCGCAGCAGCCGCAGGCGCCATCGCAGTCGCAGCACACATCCGGGGAGCGCGGCGGTCTGAGCCGCCGTTCGCTGATCGCCACGGCCGCTTTCGCCGGTGTGGTGCCGTTGGCGGGTGCCGCGACCCCCGCCGCGGCGCGGTCGGCCGGCGCGCACTCCCCCGGCTCCCACTCCCCCGGCGGCCACTCGCCGTCCACGGAACCCGACTTCGGCCCGAACGTCACCGTCTTCGACCCGAGCATGCCCGCCGCCGACATCCAGGCCGCGCTGGACGCGGCCACCGCCGTACAGGTCGCCAACGAATTCGGCACGCAGCGCTACGCCTTCCTCTTCAAGCCGGGCACGTACGACGTCGACGCGCAACTCGGCTACTACACCTCGGTCGCGGGCCTCGGGCTGTCGCCCGACGACGTGACCATCAACGGCGCGGTGCGCGTCGAGGGGCAGGCGCAGCCGGGCGGCGGCGACAGCGCGCTCACCAACTTCTGGCGCTCGGCGGAGAATCTGGCGGTCAACCCGACCGACGGCATCAACTGGTGGGCGGTGTCGCAGGCCGCGCCGCTGCGCCGGGTGCACATCCGCGGCCAGCTCTTCCTCTTCCCCCGGCAGGGCGGTTACTCCAGCGGCGGCTTCATCGCCGACTCGGTGGTGGACGGGCAGGTGATCAACGCCTCGCAGCAGCAGTGGCTGACGCGGGACAGCTCGGTCGGCTCCTGGTCCAACGGCGTGTGGAACCAGGTCTTCGCGGGTGTCGTCGGCGCCCCCGAGCAGTCCTTCCCCGACCCGCCGTACACGACGCTGGCCACCAGCCCGCTCAGCCGCGAGAAGCCCTTCCTGTACGTCGACTCGGCGGGCCGTTACCGGGTGTTCCTGCCGTCGCTGCGGCACGACGCGGTCGGCGCGTCCTGGTCCGGCGGTACGACCGCGGGCACCTCGGTCCCCATCGACCGGTTCTTCATCGCCAAGCCCACGGACTCGGTGCGCACCATCAACCGCGCGCTGGCGCAGGGCAAGCACCTGCTCCTGACGCCGGGCGTCTACCGGCTGGCGGAGTCCATCAAGGTCAAGTGGTCGGGCACGGTGGTGCTCGGCCTGGGCTTCCCCACCCTCACGCCGGTCGGCGGAGCGGTGCCGATGACGGTCGCGGACGTCAAGGGCGTCCGCGTCGCGGGGCTGCTCTTCGACGCGGGGAAGACCAACTCCCCCGCCCTGCTGGAGGTCGGCAGCAGGCGCGGCGGCCGTACGGACCCGCGCGATCCGACCTCGCTCCAGGACGTGTTCTTCCGGATCGGCGGCGCGGGCGCGGGCAAGGCCACCACGAGCCTGGTCGTCAACAGTGACAATGTGCTGCTCGACCACATCTGGGCCTGGCGCGCGGACCACGGTACGGGCGTCGGCTGGACGGTGAACACCGCGGAGACCGGCGTGGTCGTCAACGGTGACCACGTCCTGGCCACCGGCCTGTTCGTGGAGCACTACCAGAAGTACAACGTCATCTGGAACGGCGACCACGGCCGGACGGTCATGTTCCAGAACGAGTTGCCGTACGACCCGCCGAATCAGGCCGCCTACGGGCATCACGGCGTCGCGGGCTGGGCCGCGTACAAGGTGGCGGATTCGGTCCGGCACCACGAGGGCTGGGGTCTTGGCAGCTACTGCTTCTTCAACGTGGACCCGACGATCCACAACGCCCACAGCTTCGAGGTGCCCGACCGCCCGGGCGTACGGTTCCACGACCTGCTGACCGTCTCGCTCAACGGAGACGGCGTGATCGACCACGTCATCAACGGCTACGGCGCGGCGGCGCAGGGTTCGGCGACGGTCCCGGTGGACGTGGTGAGCTACCCGCCGACGCACTGACGTCTCGCGCACGCCCCGGTGGCGGGCGGTGACGCGTGGTGACGGACCCCGGTGACGCGCCGCGTCACCGGGGCGGCGCGTGCGGCGGGCGATGGGCGGCCGATACGGGCGGGACGTATGCGATATCGGCGGCCGATACGGGCGGGACGTATGTGATGCCGTCCGGCGGGTAGCCGAGGGGTACGCAGCTCACCATCGGAGGTGACCGCAATGCTGATCCTGGGATTGCTGCTCCTGGCCGGTGCCGGTGCTTTCACCGGCCTCGCCATCGCCGACAACACGTCGGGAGGTCCCGAGTACAACGTGTCGGTGCTCGGGCACTCCATCGCGACCATGAACACCCTTCAGATCTTCTGCGCCGGTCTGGCGCTCGCCCTGATCTTCTGCCTCGGCGCCGCGATGGCGATGGGCGGCGGAGTGAGCCACCGGCGCAAGTCCCGCAAGCTCACCGAGGCCCGCAGGGCCGCGAAGGACAACGCCAGGGAACGTGACGCGCTGGCGGCCCGGTTGGGCACGGCGGACACCACGGCCGCACCGGCCGGGGACACCGGGACCGACTACGCGTACGGCGGTTCCACGGCGGCCGACAGCGCCGACGGTTCCGAGACGGCGGCCACACCGCGGCACCGTCACGTGCGGCACCTGTTCGGCCACTGACCGACCGCGGTCCTCGGATGCCGTGAGGGCGGCGCCTCCCGTGTCACAGGGGGCGCCGCCCTCCGTCGCGTCCTGGGAGCCGTACGAGGCGCGCGAGCGGTACGAGCGGCCCGAGCGGTACGAGCGGCCCGAGCGGTACGAGCGGCCCGAGCCGTTCTGCTGCCGACCGGACGTGAACGCGGTGCGGACTGCCGCGAACAGCCTTCCTGCGGGCGAGGTGTCCGATTATGATGCGGATCACGCCGCCTCCCCTACGAGGTGGCACCCGGCAGTGCCCGGACATCCATGTCGACGACGAAGACGACACAGAAGTCGGGAAGGCCATGGCAGAGCAGGGTGCGCTCCAGCACCGCAGGACCGTACTGGAAAACGAATGGGCCCGCCGCGTACCGCAGTTGAGGTCGGCGGGGGGCTATCCGGCGGGCCCGGCTCCGCTGCGCCGTGAGGTCACCGACTCCTGGGTGCGCAGCGTCGGCACGGTGGATCCCGCGCGGGACAGCGCGCCGGTCTCCGAGGACGGCGCGGTCCATCCGCGGTGGAAGGGTTCGCCGCTGCGCGCACCGGTCGCCGACCTGTCGGGGGAACTGCACAGCATCGCCGAGGACGCGGGTTTCGTCGCGGCGGTGACCGACGAGTCCGGCACGATCCTGTGGACGTGCGGCGGCAGGCTGATGCGGCGCAGGGCGGAGCGGGTCAATTTCGCGCCGGGCGGGCGGTGGGACGAGCGCGCGATGGGCACCAACGCGCTGTCCCTGGCGCTGCGCACCGGCCGCCCGAGCACGGTCTTCTCCGCCGAGCACCTGGTCGCGGCCCTGCACGGCTGGGTCTGTTACTGCGCGCCCATCCACGCCCCCGACGGCCGGGTGCTGGGCGTCCTCGACCTCTCCACCACCTGGGACCGCTCGCACCCGCTGGCCCTGCCGACCGTACGCACCCTGGCCTCCGCCATCGAGGCCCGGCTGCTGGACGGCGCTCCGGAGCCGCAGCGCCCCGCCGGTCTCGAACTGCGCTGCCTCGGTACGGCGCAGGCCAGCAGCGACGGTGAGCCGCTGCATCTGCCGCCGCGCCAACTGGAGATCCTGACGCTGCTCGCCCTGGAGCCCGAGGGCTTCGCGCCCGACCGGCTGCGCGCGTCGCTGTACGGCGACCGCTGCGTGACCGCGTCCACGTTCAAGGCCGAGCTGTCGCATCTGCGGCGCGCGCTGAACGGCGGGGTGGCGACCAGGCGGTACGCGCTGACGGTGCCGGTGAGCTGCGACGCGGCCGAGGTGCTGCGGGCGCTGGAGTGCGGTGACATCGCGGCGGCCGTCGGCCACTACCGCGGGCCGCTGCTGCCGATGTCGGAGGCGCCGGGCATCGTGGCCTGGCGCGAGCATCTGGAAGTGGTGGTCCGCGAGGCGGTGCTCGCCGACACCCGCCCCGAGCACGCGCTGCGGTACGGGGAGCGGGCGCCGTACGACGCCGCCGTGCACGAGCATGCGCTGCGGCTGCTCGGTCCCGGCGACGCGCGGCGCGGGATCGCGGCGAGCCGGCTGAACGCGGCGCTGCGGAGCTGACGCGACGGTCTCCGGCCGTGCGGGAAGCGGCGCCCGCGCGCCCCTGCGTCCGCACAGGCCCCGCCCCGCCAACCTTGCGTGCCCCGGCGTCCGCACAGGCCCCGCGCCGCCAACCTTTTGCCAACCTCGGGCCACCACAGTGAGTGCTGACACCGTAACCCGCACACCGGTACACCGAGGAGCGCCGTCATGGTCTACGCGCAGCCAGGCACCGAGGGCAGCATCGTCAGCTTCGCCCAGCGGTACGACAACTTCATCGGGGGCGACTGGGTCGCACCGGCCGAGGGACAGTATTTCGACAACCCGTCCCCGGTGACCGGTGAGACCTTCTGCCAGGTCGCGCGGTCCACCGCGCCGGACATCGAGCTGGCCCTGGACGCCGCGCACGCGGCCGCCGGTCCGTGGGGCCGCACCTCGGCCACGGAGCGGGCGAACATCCTCAACAAGATCGCCGACCGGATCGAGGAGAACCTCGAACGGCTGGCGGTGGCCGAGACGTGGGAGAACGGAAAGCCGGTCCGCGAGACGCTGGCCGCCGACCTGCCGCTGGCGGTGGACCACTTCCGCTACTTCGCGGGCGCGCTGCGCGCCCAGGAGGGCAGCATCTCGGAGATCGACGCCGACACCGTCGCGTACCACTACCACGAGCCGTTGGGCGTGGTCGGCCAGATCATCCCGTGGAACTTCCCGATCCTGATGGCCACATGGAAGCTCGCGCCGGCGCTGGCGGCGGGCAACTGCGTGGTCATCAAGCCCGCCGAGCAGACTCCGGTCAGCCTGCTGGTCGTCATCGAGCTGATCGCCGACCTGCTGCCCGCCGGTGTGCTCAACGTCGTCAACGGATTCGGCGTGGAGGCGGGCAAGCCGCTCGCGTCGAGCCCGCGGGTGGCGAAGGTGGCCTTCACCGGTGAGACCACCACCGGGCGGCTGATCATGCAGTACGCCAGCGAGAACATCATCCCGGTGACGCTGGAACTGGGCGGCAAGAGCCCGAACATCTTCCTGCCGGACGTGATGGCCGCGGACGACGACTACCTCGACAAGGCGATCGAGGGCTTCGTGATGTTCGCCCTCAACCAGGGCGAGGTCTGCACCTGTCCGTCCCGCGCGCTGATCCACTCCTCGATCTACGACGAGTTCATGGCCCGCTGTCTGGAGCGGACCCGCGCCATCGTCGGCGGCGACCCGCTGGACCCGGCGACCATGCTCGGCGCCCAGGCCAGCAACGACCAGTACGAGAAGATCCTGTCGTACTTCGACATCGGCAAGCAGGAGGGCGCCGAGGTCCTGACCGGCGGCACCAGCCGTACCGTCCCCGGCCTGGAGGGCGGCTTCTACATCGAGCCGACGATCTTCCGCGGCACCAACAACATGCGGATCTTCCAGGAGGAGATCTTCGGCCCGGTCGTCTCGGTCACCACCTTCGACTCCACCGACGAGGCCCTCAAACTCGCCAACGACACCCTGTACGGCCTCGGCGCGGGCGTCTGGACCCGCGACGGCAACACCGCCTACCGGCTCGGCCGCGAGATCAAGGCGGGCCGCGTCTGGACCAACTGCTACCACGCCTACCCGGCCCACGCGGCCTTCGGCGGCTACAAGAATTCCGGCATCGGCCGCGAGAACCACAAGATGATGCTCGAGCACTACCAGCAGACCAAGAACCTCCTCGTCTCGTACTCCCCGAAGAAGCTCGGCTTCTTCTAGACTCCTCAAATATGTCGCCTGACCTGGCCTTTCGCCAGGTCGGGCGCCGCCTCGGGGACCTCAGCGCCGTCGGGGTACGGCGCCCGGTGTTCTCCCGACATCTCCCCCTGGTCTCCCCCCTCTGACCAGCTGTCCCGGTCTATTTCCGGACCGGACCGCCCGAGGCCCACCGTCGACGGTCTCCGCCATCTGCCCCCAGAGCCGCACCGATTCCTCGATGCGACCGTCGGCATAGTCCTGCGCTCCAGCGAGATACTTGGCGCAGCAGCTGAACATGACCTGAATGCCCGGCCCTTCGGGCGCCCTCGGCAGGATCACCGCCGGAGGCCAGCCAGAAGGAGACGCCCGCGTACCGAAGGTCATACGGCCGCTTCGCCAGCATCAAGACCTGCTCCTCGGCTGTGAGCGCACTGGCGCGCGCCCTGGCCCACGTGATGCCATAAGCCCCGGCGTCGACGTAACCGCCAGCCGCGTTTCGGAAGACCCGACCGTCCGGTGCCACGCCGAACCGATCCACATGCGAGCGCAGCATGACGACGAACGGCGGAGGAATCGGCACAAGCCGAGTGGCGTTGGCGGCACGCCGCTTCAGACGGGCCGCCGGCCGTCGCGCCGGGCAGTCTCGATCGCCTCGACCGCGCGGTCGGGCTGCCCGCTCCGGATCCGGCCCCGCGGGGTGTCACCCGATCGGTGGACACCAGCTGAGTGCTGCGGAAGCGCTGATGATCGCCGGACTACGTTCGTCAGCAAGGCTGGCAGCAGCACCCTTCACACTCAAGGATGCCGATCATGGGCGCGTACACGCAGAGGGTTCTTGAACTGTTCGAGCGGCTCGACAAGGACGGAAGCGGCGGCATCAACCCGCGCGATCTGGCGTACGTCGAAGGGATTTCGGGTTCCCGGCCGACGCCACTGGCCCTGGGAGCCCAGAGGCTGGTCCAGGGCTTCGTCCGGCACAGCGACGCGAACAAAGACGGTCAGGTGAGCAAGATCGAACTGCTCAACTACGTGGACAAGGCGATGGGCGGGACGACTCCCGAGACCTTCCCGACTACATCCGCGAATTCGTCTCCACGGTGTTCGCCGTCATGGACACCGACAGGTCCGGCAAGGTCAGCAGGGCCGCGTTCGAGGAGTACCTGAAGGCCCGCCACGCCGACGCCTCCGTCGACACCGTCGGCTACGAGTTCGAGCATCTCGACCGTGACCATGACGATTTCCTCACCCTCGGCGACCTCCAAGCGGCGGCGCACGGCTTCTTCACTGCACCGGACGGCGTCCCGGGGAGCTGGCTCCTTGCCGCCGTTCCTGAGCGCACGGCGGCATAGGGCGCGACCGCGTGAGGGTGATCTTCGGGCCGCCCGCCCGTGCGGTCGGGCGGCCGGGCCCGTCGGCTCGCGATGGGGCGGAGCGCATTCGGGCCCACTCCGGGCGGGTTGCCCGGCGCCTACTCCACGCCGAGGATGACGCCGTCGCTGTTGAATGCCTCCCATACGATGGACGGGGCGGCATCGCCGGCGGCCTTGGCGAGGTCCACGAACTCCGCCTTGCTCACTTCGTTGATTCGCGCTGTGTCCGCGATGTTGAACAGGGCCTCGGACAGAACCTCGATCACGTCCGCACGGCTGGAGTCGTCGAGCCGGGCGTGCAGCTCGGTGACGAACTGGTCCTTGGACAGGCGGCCGTCGTCGCTCTGGTGCATCAGTTGCGAGCTGAACGTGGTGTAGGCGGTCTTCACCGCATATGCGCGGTTGTCGTGCGAGGTGACAGGCGTGACCCAGACGAACTTGGTCGTCAGGCATGGTGGCCCGGACATTGAGATCCACCTGGTGTTCGCCGATACCTTCATGTCCGTCACGATGCACAAGGCCATCGCCCGGGACCAAGAGGTGGAGGCCGGCAGGCTGGACAAGGTCGTCATCCCGGCCAAGGGCGAGTTCGAGTTCAGGCCCCACGAGCACTTCCTGCTGCTGGGCCACTCATCCCGACACTGCGGCGACAACGAACGTCTGCGATTCGTCCTGTCCACGAACGAGCTCTTCGAGGTCGACGTTCCCGTCGGGGGCACCTTCTTCCCCGAAGGTATGTTCGTGACGGACTGACAGGGTCGGGTCGTGGGCGGACCAACCGCAGACACCTTCTGGGAACCATCCCGCGTACCGGGCCTCGACCTTGATCCGCCGGCTTCCCGCCTGACCTTGTCAGCCGGTGTCGGCAGGGCCGGCCCCAGTCAGACTCAAAGGCGCGATCATTGCCGCTTTCCCCCGCGTGCGGGCTCGTCCCATCAATCGCCCGTGCCGGGCGTACCGCGGCGGCCGCGCCCGGGAAGATTCCGGGCCGGCCACCGCCGTCAAGCGGATGGTGCGTCAGGAGACGGTGCAGGCAGCGCCGTTGAGCGTAAACGCGGTGGGCGAGGTGGTGCCGGAGCCTGTTCCCTGGAAACCAAAGCTGGTGGAGCCGCCCGCGGGGACGGCGCCGTTGTAGCCCAGGTCGGTGGCGGTCACGGTGGCGCCGGACTGGGTGGTCGTGGCGTTCCATGCGCTGGTGATCTTCTGGTCGGCAGGGAAAGTCCACTTGAGAGACCAGCCGTTGACTGCGCTGCCGCCGGTGTTGCGCAGGGTCACGTCCGTGGTGAAGCCGCCCGTCCAGGCGCTGACGATCTTGTAGCTGACGGAGCAGGCCGCCCATGTCGGCGGCGGGGTCGTGGGCGGGGCCGTGGTCGGCGGGGTCGTCGGCGGAACGGTAGTCGGCGGAACGGTGGTCGGCGGGGTCGTCGGGGTCGTCGGCGGAACGGGGTCCGAGGTTCCGGCGGATGCCAGCGCGTATGCCACGTCCGGCAGGAAGGTACCTGCGGCGCCGGCGCAGCCATCCGCCTCGCCTGGCGGCTTCACCCAGAGGAACGCGTCGATCGCCGCGTCGCCGGTGTTGGTCGTGGGATAGGCACCGATCGCCCGGCCAGACGGGTCGCACCATGCCCCGCCGCCCGCTGGACCGTTGCCGTTGCGGCTGGTGTCCACCACGGCGTGCAGATTGGCCGGGTTGCCGAGCGCGGCCAGCACGTTCTTGGCGAAGTTGACCTCATTGGCCGTGGTATTGAAGTTGGAGACGTTGGTGAAGAGGCCGTCGGCATTCGTCAGGATGCCGGCGCTGCGCAGCCGATTGGCCTGCTCCGAGGCACTGTTCCAGGCCGAGTGGCCGCCGTCCAGGTAGACCTTTGCGTTGGGTGCGGCGGCGTGGATGGCGGCTCCCGCCCGGGAGAGCGAGGCGAACCGGTCGGCCTGCTGCTGTGCGGTCAGGCAGGTGGTCAGGGCGATGGAGTCGGGCTCCAGGATGATGATCGACCGGCCACTGCCCAGCCCGGCGGCGAAGTTGCGCACCCAGGCGTCGTACGAGGCCAGGTCCGGTGCACCGCCTGCGGACGCGCCGCCGCAGTCACGGTTGGGGATCTCGTACACGGCCAGCACCGGCACCTGTCCGGCGGTGGCCGCGGCCGTGGTGACAGCCCGGACGTCGCCGGTGACGGTGGAGGGGCGGTAGTTGGAGAACCAGATCGCCTGCGGCTGGCTTGCGATCCGCCGGGCGATGACCGGCTGGCGGGAGTCACCGGGATTGGCGGCAACCCAGCGGACGACCTGGGAGTTGGGGTCCGCGTAGAGCTGGGTCCCGGTCGGGAGGCTGCCCTGCGCCGCGGCGCCTGCGGTGATCTCGGTGCTCAGGACGATGCCGGTGGCGGCGAGACCTGCGGCTACGCCGAGCGCCATGGCCTTGCGCAGCCGCGACCCGCGCGCGGGAGCCTTGGCCGCCTCGGCCGGGCGTGGGGTACCGATGGGGGGTGTCACAGTTTTCCTCCGTGCTCTCGTGGGGGGAGAGGGCCCTCAGGGAGCGAGGGCCAGATGCGACGGGGTATGTGGGAGCGCTCCCACTGCTGGATTGAGCCTAGCGAGTACGACGAGGGCCCGTCATCCCCTGCGCGGGACGCACTTTCGGGTCGGCTCACTCTGCCGCGGTCCATCTGGCCTCATCGGCAGCTCGATTCCCTGGCCACCGGAGTGACGCGGCTGACGATCCCTTCCTGGTCCTTGACCGACGACGCGACCGCCGGGCCAGGAGGCCGACCGCGGACTGTGCCCTCGCGTCGTCGTCCGGGTCGATCGTGGACAGCGAGGGGGCGCGGTATGCGCTCGTCTCGACGTTGTCGAGGCCGATCAGCTTGACCTCACCGGGCACCCGCACCCCTGAGTCGGCGAGGCCGCGCGGCACGCCCATCGCCACCGTGCCGGTCGCGCAGAAGACACCGTCGAAGTCGAGGCCGTCGTGCACCATGTCCCTGGCGGGGGGGCTGGCATCGGAGCTCGGGGTAGGAGTGATCTCATCGCAGCGTACGGCCGCACGCCGGGCGGTCTTCCACTTCGACGCCCACCTCAAGCGCATGTCGACGGTGGACCAGACCTCCGGTGACCTCGTGGTGCACACCAAGGGCGCACTCGAAACGCGTCGCCCGGCGCGTCGTACCCGGGGCTCTGGACAACAGGCAGGAAGCCGAAGCCGGGCTGACCCTGATCGGTCTGGTGGCGATGGCCGACCCGCCCCGCGAAGGTGTCGCCCAGGCGGTGCAGGCCCGCGGCGAAGTGGTCGCGCTGTCCGGTGGCGCGGTGCCGCTGCCGCTGCCGCTGACGGTCCTGCAGATCCTCGCCATCGACCTCGGAACGGAAACGCTGCCCGCGCTGGCGTTGGGACGCGAGCCCGCCGAACCCGGAGTGATGGACCGGCCGCCGCGACCCCGCACCGCCGGAGTCATCGACCGGGCGCTGCTCATCCGCGCCTGGGCGTTCCTGGGAAGCATCTCGGCGGTCCTGGTCATGGGCGGCTTCTTCTTCACCCTCTGGCGGGCCGGCTGGCACCCCGGCGACCCCACCGGCGGCGGTACGGCCCTTCACCACGCCTATCTGCAGGCCTCGACCATCACCTTCGCCGGCATCGTCGCCTGCCAGATCGGCACGGCGTTCGCCGCCCGGACCGACCACGCCTCGCTGTTCACCATCGGCCTGCGGTCCAACCCGCGCCTGCCGTGGGGCATCGCCTTCGAACCGGTCTTCACGGCAGCCGTCGTCTATACGTCCCCGCTCCAGGACATCTTCGGCACCGCGTCGCTCGGCCCGTCACAGCTGGCCGTGATCGCGCCGTTCCCCTTCATCGTCTGGGAAGCCGACGGACTGCTCCGGTGGCTCCGCCGCCGGAACGCACCAGGCCAGAGGGCCGGGACGCCGTAGTCATCGATTCAGGGTCAGTACACGCCTACACCCGGGCCGTGCCGCCTGCTTGACGCTTCAGCGAGCTGAAGCGTGCGGCCCGCCGTCGCAGCAGGCGCCGGTGACCCGCGTGTGGCAAGGGAACAGTGTCCGGCGACGGCAAGGTGCGGTAGAAGAGCCACTTGCCCGCTTCGATCAGTCCGAGATAGCAGACGGTCAGGGCCGCCAGCGCCGCGAAGAACCCTGCCGGCAATGGCTGGAATCCGAGGGTGTGGGCCAGCGGAGTCGACGGCAGTACGGCGCCGACCGCAGCCGCGCCGAACGCCGCCAGCACCAGGGGAAGGCTGGGGTGGCTGCGCCAGAACGGAATGCGGCGGGTACGGATGGCGAAGATCACCAGCGTCTGGGTGGCGAGTGACTCGACGAACCAGCCGGTCCTGAACTGCGTCGCACCGGAGTGGAAGACCCACAGCATGACGCCGAAGGTCGCGAAGTCGAAGACCGAACTGATCGGCCCGAAGCAGATCATGAAGCGACGGATGAACCCGATGTCCCAGTGCGAGGGGCGGCGCAGTTGCGCCTCATCGACATTGTCGGTGGGGATGGCGAGCTGACTGGAGTCGTACAGCAGGTTGTTGAGCAGGATCTGCGACGGCAGCATCGGGAGGAAGCTGAGGAAGAGCGAGGCACCGGCCGCACTGAACATGTTGCCGAAGTTGCTGGACGTGCCCATGAGGACGTACTTGATGGTGTTGGCGAAGATCCGGCGTCCCTCCGTGACCCCGTCGGCGAGCACGTCGAGGTCCTTCTCCAGCAGGATCACGTCGGCGGCGTCCTTGGCCACGTCCGTGGCGGAGTCGACGGATATCCCGACATCCGCGGCGTGCAGGGCGAGGGCGTCGTTGACGCCGTCACCGAGGAACGCCACGTCGTTTCCGGTGGTGCGCTGGACGCGGACGATGCGTGCCTTGTCCTCCGGGCTCACGCGGGCGAACACCGTGGTGCGCTCGATCGCCTCGATGAGCTGGTTGTCGTCGAGCGTGTTCAGGTCTGTCCCGGTCAGGGCGGTGGCAGCGGGCAGACCCAGGTCGTGGCAGACCCGGACCGCCACCGCGGGGTTGTCGCCGGTGACGATCTTGACGTCGATCCCCAGGCCGGCGAGCCGGAGCAGCGCCGCTGCCGCATCGGGCTTGGGCGGGTCGAGGAATACCAGCAGGCCGCTGAGGTGCAGGGTGTTCTCGTCCGGGGCGGTGGGCTTCCGCAAACCGGGAGCCGGCCGGGTGGCGACGGCCACGACGCGGTTGCCCGCGGCGAACTCGGCCTCCAGCGCCTTCCTGGCGGTGTCCGGTACGTCGACGCAGCGCTCCAGCACGCTCTCCGGGGCGCCCTTGGTGACCAGGATCGCCGTGCCGGAGCCGTCGCGGACCACGGTGGAGACCATGCGCCGCTGGTGGTCGAACGGCAGTACCGCCACCTGCGTCCAGGCGGCGAGAGCCGTGTGCTGGGTCTGGGCCGCGGGTGAGTCCCACAAGGCGGTGTCCAGTGGATTGCCGCCCACCGCCGAGCCGTCGGCGGCATTGCTCTCGGTACTCAACAGGCCCCAGCGCAGTACCTGTTCGGGAGAGTCGTCGCCTGCGGGCACGGCGCGCATGAAGTCGATGCGCCCCAGGGTCAGGGTGCCGGTCTTGTCGGTGAACAGCATGTTGACGTCACCGAGGTCCTCGATGCAGACCAGGCGTTTGACCAGTACCTTGCGGCGGCTCATGCGCCGCGACCCGGCGGCCAGGCTGGTGGAGACGACAGCCGGGAGCAGTTGGGGGGTGATGCCGACCGCGATGGCGAGCGAGAAGAGCAGCGAGTCGATGAGCGGCTTGTGGAGCGCCACGTTGATCACGAGGATCGACGCGGTGAGGGAGCCCGCGACGTAGACCAGCAGCATGGAGAATCGGCGCAGCCCGCGCTGGAACTCCGTCTCCAGTTGGTGGCCGCTCAGCCCGACCGCGATCTTCCCGAACTCGGCATCGGCACCGGTGGAGACCACCAGAGCGCGGCCGCTGCCGGAGTGGACGACCGTGCCCATCAGGGCGCAGCAGGTCAGGTCTGCCAGCGCCGTCCCGGCCGGAACCGGGTCCGTCGCCTTGGACACCGGCAGCGACTCACCGGTGAGGACGGACTCGTCGCATTCCAGGTCGGTCGCCTCCAGCAGCCGCACGTCGGCGGGCACGATGTCACCCAGCCGGAGGCTGACCACGTCTCCCGGTACCAGGTCGGTCACCGGAACGCTCACCGCTTTGGCGTCGCGGAAGACGACCGCCTGGTGGCGGATCTGGCTGTGCAGCGCCTCGGCGGCCTTCTCGGCCCGGAACTCGTTGACGAAGCCGAGGCCCACCGAGAGGGCGACGATCACCGCGATGATCACGGCGGCGCTGCGCTCTCCGACACCGTAGGAGACGGCCGCGGCAGCCAGCAGCAGTCCCAGCAGCGGAGACCGCAGTTGCCGCCACAGCACGGGAAGCGCCCGCGCACGGTGCGACGACACGGCGTTAGGCCCCCATCGCAGCAGCCGCTCCGCCGCCGCCTTCGCGCGAAGACCGTCCCTGCTGGAGGCCAGTTCGCCGACGACACGGTCGGCCGGAAGACTGGCCGCCGCAGTGACCGTGTGCGGCGTCCGGGCGTCGATGCCCCCAGGCGCCGCTGTTGCGCGCCCACGCGCCCTTGGGTTTGCGTGAAATACATGCACCCGATGCGCCTCTTCCAGACAGATCAAAAACCCGCTGCCGGGGACCGGGGCATCGTGCCAACCGTACGCGCGTCACCGGTGAGTGGCCACGCGCGCCAACGTGCGGGCAGGTTCGCCCGCGTTGACATGCGACCGAAGCGGGCGTTGAAACCTGAGAACTCGTAACACGATCATGAGGATGCGTTGTTGAGGCGTCGCCAGCAGATGAGTGCGCAGGCGAGTGAGACGAAGGCGTTGTGGAGGTCGAGGCGCCGTTCCCGGCGGACGGCAAGTCGCTTGAACTGGTGGAGTTGGGCGAAGGTCTGCTCGACGACGTGGCGGAGCCTGCCGAGGCCGATGATGTCCCGTGATCCCTTGCGGGAGATGACCGGCAGGATCCGGCGCTGGCGCAGTTGTCGCCGGTTGGGGTTGCTGTCGTAGCCCATGTCCCCGAGCAGGGGCGTCGCGGCGTTTGCGGGGGTGCCCGACTCGGCCGGCGACGGGCGGGATCCCGTCGACCAGGTCGAGGGTCTGGGTGACGTCGTTGACGTTGGCGGCGGTGGTGATCACGTGGAACGGAATGCCGCCGCCGTCACTGATCAGGTGGTGTTTGCTGCCGGTCGTGCGGCGGTCAACCGGCGAGGGGCCTGTCGCCTCGCCCCCTTTTCGCGCGTACGTGGGAGGCGTCCACGCAGCGTGTCCAGTCGATCAGGCCGGCCGTGTTCAACTCGGCCAGGAGTGTGCGGTGCAGGTCCTCGAAGACTCCGGCCGCCTGCCAGCGACCCAGGCGCCGCCAGGAGGTCTGCCCGGAGCCGAAGCCGAGCTCCAGCGGCAACTGCTGCCAGGTGATGCCGGTGTACAGCACGAATAGGATGCCCTGCAGGCAGCGCCGATTATCCACAGGCCGCGGGCCCGGCGACAGGTTCGGCCATGCCGGAAGCAGCGGCTCGATCCGAGCCCACAACCCGTCATCCACGATCCACGGCTTCTTGCTCACGCCATCACGAACGGACGAATCCGTCGACAAGGCTGGCGAGGTTACGACGTACCTCAACGAACCCACTGAGGCTGATAGGACTATTCGCGGTGAAATTAACCGGGTTGCGAATTCGCCAGCGCTTGAATCGGTCACAGGTTCGCAGTTCCAGGAGAGGCCATACAAGCCCGTGCTCCGGACTAGCGGCCCGAGCCTGAGAACATCGGGCATGCTGAGTACGCTAGGTGGCATTACCGATAGCCTCCTCATAGTCGACGTCGTTGTACAGTACCTGAGGGACGGGATGATCTATTGTGAGATTTCTGGTGGGGACTGCGGGCCTCCCCCTGTGGCGTAGCCCCCAAAACATCGATGATGCAGCGAGGTGACTGTGCCCGTGTCTAAAAAAGTATCTTCCGATGCGGAGTACGTGCGCGCAGCTCTGCTCCACTGGCTGCCCGAGTGCCTTCCCTTGGTTGAGGAGCTGGAGGCCGCTGAGGTCGAGTCGGCGCGCGACCTAGGTCTAGTTCCGCACGAAATAGGGATTTATTCGCTGCTGTCCGAGGCGTTTGTCTGGCCTGTGCTCGTCCCTGCGCTAGAGAGGCAGCTACCAGGTGACCCCGTGGTGGTGAGATGTGCTCGCCTCCTTGAAGAGCTCGTTACTTCCCCCAGTTCGGAGGTTCGTCAAGCAGTGAAGATTCGAGTAATCGAAATCCTTTCCGGATCAGGCCTTCCAATGGAAGAAATCAAGAAGAGTATCGGACCTGTAACCGCTGGTCTGGTAGCCGCTAGTAGGAATTGAGTGACGTTCGCGATTCCTGCTGAAAAGCCTGGCCGAGGGATCTTCCGCATCACGCGCGCAATGCGCTTGTGGTTGACGTACTCGCCCGCCTTCGGGAACTCGGCGGTGATCCTGGGGACGCCGTGGGTGCCGTCCGATTCGCGGTGCACTTCCCGTATCCGGGCGGCGAGGTGAGCGTCTGCCGCTTGCCGGGCTGCCCGGGCACTGGCTGTTGCGTGCTAGCAGTAGAAGTTGGAGCGGGCGATGCCGAGGATGGCGCACAGCCGCTTGACGCCGTAGCGGCGCTGGTGGTCGGCGACGAACTGGAAGCGGCTCACCAGCGCGTCTCCCCGGCGAAATACTTGGCCGCCTTCCGCGGGATCTCCCGTTCCTCTTCCAGTTCGCGGACCTTCTTGCGCAGGGCGTGTTCTCCGTTTCCAACGGCGTCGACGGTTCCGCGGGTGCCGCTGCCCGGCGTCCCCGTGGTCGGCTGACTCCGGCCGCCCGGACCCAGTTCCGCAACGTCGCCGGGTCGATCCCCGAATCAGCGGCAAGCTGCCTGATCGTTGCCTCGGGCCGCGACTCGTACAGCGTGACCGCGTCCGCCTTGAACTGCGGCGGATAGCTCTTCATGACCACGAGATGTCCGTCCTCAGGTCCTCAGGATCCGGTGTCTCGTGTGTCCAAGATCAGGGGTCACGGCCCGTACGCGCTTGCCCCGTCACCCCGTCACCCCGGCGCAGACCAGCGACCTCCGCCTGCGCGGGGGCACCTGGGCGTCCGCGGGGCCGGTCGGCCACGCCGCGATCCGTTGGCCTGCCGGCGTCTCAGCGGCGGGGGGTGAGGGGGGCGTGTGCTGGTGGGGAACGAACAGTTAGGTGTTGTGCTGGTCCACGGAATCGCAACGCGCAGCCGTCTCACTCAATCAAGTCCACACAGGTCAACGCCATGCGATCGACTCAGTTTGGTTTGACGGGTCATCCACGGTGACAGCGGGCCCGGGGAATTTCGAAGCGGGATCCGTCCGGGCCCGGGGCCTGTGACGGCGCAGAGGGCACCGGAGAGTCGGTGGGGCGGACGCGCCTGCTGACAGGCAGGTGCTTGTCGGTGCGTATCGGAGTAGATGCCGAATGAGCGTCTGACAGGCAATAACGGCGAACAGGGCTCATAAGGACACATCGGCCGCTAACATCGCCTGATTCCGCTTGGCCCGGGTGATCCGCCCGGCGGTCCGCGGAGTGAGCTGAGGGGTGGGACTTATGCCGGGGACACGACGTGCGCTGGTCGCAGCGGTGACAGGAATGCTATTAGCGGCGGGGCTCATGGCACCCGCGGCACGTGCCGAACTCCCGCAGGACATGCCGCAGCCGTCGGCTGCGGCATGGCAGCAGCCCGTTGAGAGTTCAGGGCTGCTCCATACGGACTTGCAGGGGAACTCCAGCGTCCAGGGATGCACGGGCAACGACAGCACAGGGTCGATAGTGCAGCGGTTCACTGCCGGTGGGTCTCCGCTTCCCGGCGCGCCCGCAGGAGCGCTGGCGTCTTGTGTCAGCATGGTGAGCGCCAGTGGTCTGACGGTAGGCATCCGCCCACGCCCGCACGGCAACGGCACCGATCCTTCGGTCGTGGCGGCGTACCAGGGCGCGGCGTTGAAGTGGACCCGCCCCATCAGCGTGACGTGCGGCCAGTCTCCTGTCGCTATCGGATACGGACAGCTCGTCCCGGGCGCGGACGGCAACATCTACGGCGCCGGCACCGCGTACACCAACTGCGGCTGGCAAGCCGTGATCTTCGGCATATCCGCGACGACCGGGGCATTGCTGTTCGCCAACCGGTCCGCGGACGCTTCCGGCATCGTCGGGGCCTACCGGCGGGGCCTGGTAGTGGAGAACTACGCCGGAGACGGCGTGCGGTACATCGACTACCACGGCAACGACATCGGCCGCGTTCGCGTGGTGTCCGCCGCTGCCGAGATGCCGCAGCGGCTCGCTGTGAACCCCGACGGCTACGTGTTCGCGTACCTCACCAACCGCAGCGGCCCCACCTCCAAACCCGACTGCTGGCGGTACGACCCGGTCAACCGCCTCGATGTGTTCAACATCAGTGGCCGCACCGGCCGTTACACCCTGCCATACTGCGCCGACCCACTCATCAACGCTTGGACCGCTGCCTCGTGGGGGGTGCCGGTCCTGCTGACTGTCACTCAGGCTGGAAGCAGCACCGACCGCCTGATCGCTGTCGATCCCAGGGGCCATCTGCTGTTCACCCGTACCGTCCCCGAAAGAGACGACGCCCGCGACCGCGCCTACGCACCGGTCGCCGTCCAAGCCGACAGCCGCGGCCACATCGTGCTGCTGCGCAATGTCACCTATAACGCGTACACCTCCACCAGCTTTCAGGTAGACACCTACAGCCACACCACCGGCGCGCCGGTGGACTCCTTCGACACCTCCGCGCTCGACTCCGGCGCAGGCGGAAACAGCAGCCAGTACGCCCTAGCCGAAGGCCGTCTCTACGTCGAACAAGTCCAGTGCACCGCCCCGGACGGGCTATGTGGCACTTGGCAGACCGTGCTGGTGTCCATGCCGCGCCCGGGGCTGGGGATGGACGAACCTCGCGCCACGCTCCTGAAATCCAGTGCGCCGCTTCCGGCGCCGGTCTCGACTGTCGCGCTGGGCGACTCCTACTCCTCTGGCGAGGGCAATCCGCCGTTCGACGCCGCTTCCCACGCCTGCGATCGTAGCCCGCAGGCGTGGCCCCGGCTGCTGGCGGTAGACGACGCGGCCGTGCATCTCGTAGCGCACCTGGCGTGTTCAGGGGCGGAAATCTCGGCGCTCAGCTCGACGTTCAAGGGGGAACCCGCACAGGTGACGACCCGTCTGCGTTCCCTTCGGCCCGCACCGAGCCTGGTCACGCTCACTATCGGTGGAAACGATGTCGGCTTCTCCCGCATCCTGACCCACTGCTTCCTCAGCGACTGCGTCCTGGATCGCACCGTCGCCCACGCGAGGAGCTACATCAGCCAGACGCTCCCGGGGAAGCTGCTGAGCGCCTATCAGCTGGTCAAAACGACAGCTCCGCATGCCCGGGTAGTCGTGGTCGGCTATCCGCGGTTGTTCCCCGCGCAGCAGTCGGCCACCAGGCGGTGCGGCTGGCTCACACCTTCTGAGCGCTCCAATCTCAACGACCTGGCCGCGCAGATGGATGCCGCCACCCGGGCCGCGGCCGCCCGCGCTCACGTTACCTACGTCTCGGTCCTGAACAGCTTCCACGGTCACGAACTGTGCAGCGCCTCACCATGGGTCTACGACGTCGGCCGGAACGGCGGCGACAACCGCGGCCACCCCCTACCCGCCGGACAACGCGCCATCGAATCCGCAGTACGGCGGGTGATCGACGCCGTCTGACCACCACCAGGCCACACCGCCGGTGAGTGTCGCGAGGCTGGAGTGGCCTTGAAGGGTTCGCCCGGCCGTCCTCGCCTCAGTGACGCGCAGATCGCCCGGCTGGAGCAAGAGTTGCAGCGCGGGTCCGCTAGTCCACGGATGGGCGCACCAGCGGTGGACGCCGACCTTGGCCTCATTACGCGTCTCGTAGTCCTCGGCCGCCGCCGGACTGTAGGCCACGCCGGGCTCCGGCGCTGCGGGAAGCTTCGCGCGTCCGCGCGATCCTCACGGTCTTATCCCGCTGTCGTCTCTGCCATCGTTGGTGTGCCTGAGCCGTGTCGACCGAGCCCGGTACTGCTTCAGGACGGCACTCCGCGCTGACGATGGTGTACTTACCTGCGAGGACACTGCGGCGGTGCGTTCACCGCTGCGGCGCTCGTGCTGTCGGTCGCCGTGGCACTCGGCACGGCACCGGACTGGGCACCTACCGCTGGGTCGTCGAGCGAACCTTCGCCTGGCTCCACGGTTTCAAACGACTCCGCATCCGCTGGGAACGACGAGCTGACATCCACGAGGCTCGCCGCGGAGTTCGCCAGGCTCAGCCACAGCCGATCGGCTGGGACGCTCAATTCTACGGCACTCCGGGAGACCCGAACTCCGGCGAGGCCGCTGCGTCATCGAGCGGACCCGCTGAGGCGCAAAGCGCCGTTTACGAACCGATACGGCCGGTACCAAGAATATCGGGCCTGCCCGCGGTTGGCCGCGCTGCTTCCACACCTTCGCTTCGGCAGCACAGGCACGACCACCTCGGCCTCGGCTGGAGGCGTTGTTCCGACGCGGTATCCCCAGCGTGTGGCGTGATGCCGGTGGCACCAGCCCGTCAGGATCATGGCATGCCACGATTAGCCGGTGCGGCGGCGCCGCGGGGGCCTGGTTGGTGCGGCCATCGCCCAACTCACCAAAGCCAACTCTCGCAGATGTGTTGGCAACACTCGCGCCGAGGACTCTGCCGTAGCACAGGTACAAAGCCCCTTCGCAGCCGACGCGCTGGTCTGCGCCTATTGGGCGGTATGGCATATCAGCCCATACGACCACCTCGGCCCCCGCGGACGGACGCGTTCTCCGCTATCAGAATGGGGTTGCTGGGCCGGCATGGAGCATGGGCCCGCAGCCGAGACAGACGTCCGCATGGACCCCGACGACCCGGCGGCTCCTGGACAATTCGCACGGCCTCGGCTGTTCGACGGTGACCGCGATGCCGCACGGCCATTTCTGCCTCGCACCTGTCCGACGGTGCGCTTCCACGGGCAGGACCGCGGTGGCAACCGGGTGCCGCGAGGACAAGTAAAGGTGCGGGCACTGCTCGGCATCTGGCGGGAGTCCGTCACCAAGATCCGGGCCATGTGCGGGCCAACTCCGTAACCCTTTCGACAGGCCGGGCGCCACCTTGGGGACCTCAGCGCCGTCGGGGTACGGCGGTGAGAGTCGATTCGTTCACACGTCGAGTGAAGCAAGTGCCCTGCGAGTGACGTCGGCTGGGGCCGCAGCGATGACGTTGTTGAGCGCGTCCATGGAAGCCTGAAGGTCGCTGATGGCCTGAGCGATGCGGTCGCGTTCCTGGTGGAGGTCGGCGAGCAGGTCCGAGCAGGTGGGGACGAGACGGTCGCCGGTATCCCGCAGGCACGGCAGGACCGCGGTGATGGTGGAGGTGCCCAAGCCGGCGGCGAGCAGGCTGCGGATGCGGCGGACCACGGCGACGTCCTCCTCGACGTATTCCCGGTAACCGCTGGGACGACGCTGCGGATGGAGGAGACCCTGCTCCTCGTAGTAGCGCAACAAGTACACGGCCACATCGGTCCGCCGGGACAACTCACCGATACGCACAGGGACCTCCTGACAGTCGCGCGGACATTGCCCGTTCGGGCTTGACTCTCATACCCATGTGAGACTTTAGCGTCTGCGGCATGAAGGTGAACAAGGGTTTCGCGACGCTCGCCGCACTGTGCGTAAGCGTCTTCGTCGTGGGTACCTCGGAGTACCTGATCGCCGGGTTGCTGCCCCAGGTCGGCGAGGATCTGGACGTCTCCGTGGGAACCGCCGGACAAGCAGTGACCGCATACGCGCTCGGAGTCGTGGTCGGAGGGCCGCTCATGGCCCTGCTGACCTCGCGTCTGCCGCGCAAGGGCCTCGCCATCGGGCTGATGCTGCTGTTCGCGGCGGGCAGTGCGATGAGCGCCGTGGCGCCGTCGTTCGGCCTGCTCCTGGTGGGCCGCGTGGTGTCCTCGCTGAGTCACGCCGCTTTCCTGGCGCTGGCGCTGGTCACGGCGGTTCGGGTGGTCCCGGCTGAGAAGACGGGCTCGGCCATCGCCACCGTGGCCTCCGGCTTCACCGTGGCCACGCTCCTCGGAGTGCCCCTGGGGGCACTGCTCGGGCAAAGCGCCGGATGGCGGGCTCCATTCGCCGCGCTGACCGTTCTGTCCCTGGTGGGCACCGTGCTCCTGGCCGCCGTACTGCCCCGTCAGGAAGCACCGTCCACGCGGTTGCGTGACGAGATACGCGTGGTGACCCGTCGGCCGGTCATGCTCGCCATCGCCACCACCGCGGTGGGCTTTTCCGGGGTCGCCACACTGTTCACCTACATCGCGCCGCTGCTGACCCGGGTCTCCGGCTTCTCCGCCGACGCGGTCTCCGGTCTGCTGCTCGCCTACGGCGCGGGTAGCTTTCTCGGCAACCTCACCGCCGGAAAGCTGACCGACAAGTCGATGAGCGCCACCGTACGCGGGGTCTTCGGCGGGCTCGCGGCGACGCTCTCGCTCATCCCGTTCGCCGTGGTGTGGCAGCCCACCGCCGTGGCGGCAGTCCTGGTACTCGGTCTGTTCGCCACCGCGACCATCGCCCCGCTACAGGGACTGATCCTGTACCACGCGGGCGCCGCGCCGAGCCTGGCGGTGTCCGTCAACGTGGGCGCCTTCAACCTCGGTGCGGCAGCCGGCTCGGTCATCGGCGGCGCGATCGTCGCCGCCGGTGCTCTGCGGTGGACCGGCCTGGCGGGCGCGGTCCTGAGCCTGATCGGACTGGCCCTGACCTATCTCGTCCTGCCCCGGACACGGACATCGGCGAAGGACGCCGGACACGAAGCCTCGATCAACGCCTGATTCCCCGTCCCAGCTGCGGTACCCGGGCCGAGCGGGTCTCCCTGCCCGCCCGGCCGCTGGCGGCCGCACCCACCAGTCAACGTTCTGATCACCGGCGCGGCCAGTGCCGTGGGCGGCATCGCCTGCCAACTCCCCCGCCGCACCGGGGCCACCGCCCCCGCCTACACCGCACCGATCGGCGAATGGCTCTCTGGCAGTGCCTCTGCCCGGGAACGCGTCATGCGCGGTCTCGACCCCGCCGACCGCGCCACGGTCATCGCCGCGCTGTACGCCTACGAGGCCGCCCTGGAGCAGGCAGGCGGCAAGTAACGGAACGCGCAGCAGCGGGGTTGGCAGAGGGCGGCATAGCGCGGCCACCCGGACGCTGGCCCCCTTGGCTGACGCTGTCCGGAGCAGGATCAACTGGCGGCGGAGTCGCGGGCGGTGGCCGTCGTGGCGTCCGGGTGGATGGTGAAAACCTGGTCCAGACCGATGATGCCCAGGATGCGGGCGGTGTTCGCGGGAACCGCGGCGAGGGTCATGTCGCCGCCGTGTTCGATAGCCACACTCCGAACCGACAGCAGAGCGCTGATCCCGCTGGAGTCGCAGAAGTCCAGGCCGGCCAAGTCAAGGACCAGCAGTTGCCCCGCGGCGACCGCCAGGCCGTCTACGGCCCTGCGCAGTTCGGGTGCCGTCGCGTAGTCGAGGTCACCGGTGATCTCCAGGACGGGACCGGTGGCGGTGGCTCGGGCGGTGATCGTCAGAGGGTTCATGTCAGCTCGTCACTCGCGGTGGTGGGAAGCGGGGCGGGCACGCCGAGGGCGAGCAGGGCGGTGTCGTCGTCGAGCCCGTCGCCGAAGGAGGCGAGCAGCCCGCTCAGGGCGGTGATGAGAGCCTGCGGGCCCGTCGGCGGCTGGGCGGCGATGAAAGCACACAGAGCGTCCTCGCCGTACAGCTCACGGTCCGGCCCGGTGCGGGCCTCGGTCAGGCCGTCGGTGTACAGGAGCAGGGTGTCGCCGGGCAGCAGATCGGCGCGGGCGGCCGTGAACGGGGCCTGCGGCAGGACGCCGACGAGCAGGCCGCCCGGAGTGGGAACCCAGTCGGTGCTGCCGTCCGCGCGCTGGATCACCGCGGAGGGGTGTCCGCCGGAAGCCAGGTGCACGCCGACGTGGCCCTCATCGGTTTCCAGGACTCCGAAGACGGCGGTGCAGTAGCGGCCCTCGCCGCTGGCGTACCGCTCGTGCAGCACCGTGTTCAGGGTGGTGAGGACGGTGACCGGGTCGGCATCGTGCAGGGCGGCGGCGCGCAGGGTGTAGCGGGCCAGTGAGGTGACCGCGGCAGCTTGGGGCCCCTTGCCGCACACGTCCCCGAGGAAGAACGCCCACCGGCCGCAGTCCAGGGGGAACAGGTCGTAGAAGTCTCCGCCCAGCAGATCCGGGGATGCCGTGTGGTAGTAGGAACCGGCCTCCAGGCCCGGGATCGCGGGCAGCTGCGAGGGCAGCAGGCTCTGCTGGAGAACGGCGAGCGCCTCCTGGAGCCGGACGCGATCAGCCTCCGCCCGCCGGCGCGCCGCTTCAGCCTGCCGGTGGGCTTCCTCAGCCGCCTCGCGGCCGCGCAGCAACTCCGCCTCGTAGGCGCGGCGGTCGCGGGCGTCGAAAACGGTGGTGCGGATCAGCAGGGGCTCGCCGTCCTCGCTGGTCTTCACCTTCGAGGTGACCAGCACCGGCATCCGCGCCTTTCCGGCGGCCCTGATGTCCAGGGCGATGCCGCTGACCTCGCCCTTCATCTGCAACAGCGGCGCGAAGTGCGTCTCGTGATAGAGCTTGCCCCCCACAGTGAGCAGATCGGTGAACCGCATCCGCCCCACCACCTGCGCACGCTCCATGCCCAGCCAGTCCAGCAGGGTGGTGTTGATCCTCGCGATGGTGCCGTCCATCAGCGTCGACAGATATCCGCACGGGGCCTGCTCGTACAGCTCCTCCGCACTGTCCTCCAGCAGTGAGGTGAACACCGCGTCCGTGGTGTCCACGTCCTGCTCCTCGCCCGGCTCGGGCGCCTGGTCGGTCCTGCACATCACCGGCTCGTCCCGACGAACTCGATGATCGCGCCCGCGGTGGCCTGCGGCGCGCTCAGCTGCGGGCAGTGACCCGTCGCCTCCAGCGTGACCAGGCGGCTGCCGGGGATCGCCGCGTGGACGTAGGCGCCGACCTCCCGGGGCGCGATCACGTCCTGCCTGCATTCAAGGACCAGCGTCGGCGCCGTGACCGTTTTCAGGTCCTCGCGGCTGTCGGACAGGAACGTCGTGCGGGCGAAGACGCGAGCCATGTCCGGGTCGGTCGCGCAGAACGAGGCGGTCAGCTCCTGGCCGAGTTCCGGGCGGTCCGCGTTGCCCATGATGACCGGGGCCATCGCCGCCGACCAGCCCAGATAGTTCGACTCCAGCGACTCCAGCAGCTCGTCGATGTCCTCGGCACTGAACCCGCCCCGGTAACCGTCGTCGTCGATGTAACAGGGCGACGGCGCGACCATCACCAGCCGGGACACACGCCGCGGGGCCTTCGCCGCGGCGAGCACCCCGACCATCGCGCTGACCGAGTGCCCCACGAACGTCACGTCCCGCAGGTCCAGCTCCTCGCAGACCTCCAGTACGTCCCGCGCGTAGCCCTCCAGGGAGCTGTAACGCCGCTCGTCCCAGGCCGACGGGTCCGCCCGGCCGGAACCCACGTAGTCGAAGAGCACCACCCGGTAGCTCTCAGCCAATGCGGGAACCACCGTGCGCCACATGTTCTGGTCACAGCCGAACCCGTGCGCCAGCAGGAGCACCGGCCCGTCTGCACAGCCGGTGACGGTGACGTTGTTCCTGCGACGGATATCCATACCCGCCAGTTTCCCATCCCCCCGCCCCACCCCGGGCAGCGGCCCGAGGCCGTGGCGGACTGCGGGCCGCGGCTTCCATCACCGCCGTCCGGCGGAGCGCCGTGCGAAGGGGGGCTCCGATCCCGTTCCGCCCGGATCGGCCGCTCTGCTGTTCCCTGGCCGTCAGGGGCGAGAGCAGCCATTGGCCCGCGTCAACGCCTGAGGGCACCGCAGGAGCCGAGACGTCGACACAGGGTCGCGGCTCGTGCCGTGCCGGTCAGCGGAGGCTTAGCCCCTGCGGCTCAGACAGGATTTCCGTCGGCGACGCTCGGTGTGCGGTCATGGGCGAGGTCGACCGGCGGCAGGTCGCGTACCTCGTCCTTGGTCAAGCTGAGCCGGACGTCGCCGGTGACGCTGACGACCGCGTCGATGGGGATCGCGACGCGTCGCTTTCCCCACAAGTGGCCCTCGTCCAGCAGCACATGGCTGACGTGGTAGTCACCGGTGTCCACGGCCAGGCCCTGGACCCGGCCGATCTCACCGTCGGTCGCGTGCACGGCGTCACCCCGGCGGATCTCCACCTCGCCGGTGGGAATACGGTCCCGCGTGATGAGGCGCGGCCCAGGAACCGGGAGAACGGGCCTCATGGCGACCGCGCCTGTCCCCATACCGAGTCCGTAGTAGGGGAGAGCGAAAATCTCGCCGCCCGCATAGCCCCACTCATTGTCCGGTGCGGGCACAAAATGCTTCTCGTCGGCGCTCGACAGAGCCTCGAACTCGGCCGTGGTGCAGTGCAGTGCGATCCGTGCGGCGGACTGGTCGATCAGACCGACAGGTACGAGGCGGCCGGCCGCGTGGTGGTACTTGGGCTCGATCACCAGGTGAGTGAGGGTTCTGGCGACCGGGTCGACGACCACCCGGCGCAGGACCCCGAAGGCGCCGTCCTCGTCGGAGACTTCTGCGCCGATGGTGAAGGGCCTCGTCGTGAGTGTCATGGCTTTTCCTCGTTCCGCATCGTGTGCGGACGCCCAGTGAGATCAGTGCGGGCGCCGGGGCGGTCGGTTGCGTACGTCGTACGTCCGGCCCCGCTGCGCAGTCTGTCCCGCGCACCCGCGGTCCGCGCAGATGCCGAACGGCCCTTCCAGGGGCCGAAGGGCCCTGCTCGGCAGTTCCCGTCGATCCACCGTCGCGGATGGATGCGTCCGATGGGATTATCACCTCGGATCATGGTCGACGTGGTCGAACGCCGCTACAGTTGCCGTGACGTCCGTGACCCCGGCGGCATACCGCACAGTCGATACGGACGTACCTGAGGCGAGTGAGACGATGATCCATCGCCCGACCATCCGAGTGCTTCCGAGCGAGCTTCCGGACCGGCCCTGTCGCCTCCGGACTGCGCTGTTGGCGTGGTTGCCTCCACTCGCGTAACCGGGCCGCATGCCTCGCCAGTGCCCGGGCACCGCGTGACCGGAGCGCGGCACCGCGCGGCATTCCTTCCGCAGGTTCGCTCAACTCGTGCTCAATTCAGCGCCCGCGCCCGGTGACCGGGACCCGCGCCTCGAAAAGAGGTCCGCAGTGACTCTGCGCAGAACGAAGCCGGCCGCCGCTTCCACCCGGAACCGCGAAACCGAGCGACTCCTCGCCCGCCGACGCTCGATCATCATCTGGTGCGACCGCCACCTGATCGCCATCCACGCCCTGTCAGCCCTGATGACGGACGATCCGATCGTGGTCGAAGCCGCCATGGCCGAAGTGCTCGCCGCACCGGACTCCGTCATCACAACGCATCGGACGCGCTCTTCACCTGTCCCACCTCACGTCCCCCACATAAGGGACCGGTGCCCCGAAACGGCGTCAGTCGCGCTCGACCGGGTGGAGCTGGCGCTGATGCTGATCGGTGACCAGAGCTGCGCCGACGCCTCGCAGCGGCTCGGAGTCTCCGAACGCTCCGTCAGCGTCCGCCTGAACGCGGGGTTGTCGGCCCTGTTCGCCCCGTGCGACGGCGATTCGGTCCGCTCCGTACTCCATGGTCTCCCGACCGTCCCCGTCCGCCGCGATTGACCCTGTCCGGCGGTGAGGTCGCAAGCGGACGAAACGGTCCCCCGACGGCGCGTCTCACCGCGGTTTTCCTGACGGCCCCGCCGCGGCGGGATTCTGCCGCACGGCGATCCTGCGACCGGTGACCCGCCGGGGCACGATGGTGATCCGCCTCGAATGCGGTATCCGTGCCCGCCGCCTGTGCGGGCAGCGCGTCCGGTGCGGTTCTGAACGACACATTGCCCTGCGCAACCAGCTCCGCGACCGTCGTCTCCAGCGCGTTCGCCAACCACAGCAGGAACGTGACGCCGGGCACAGCGGCCTCCTCCTCCACAAGCTGGAGGTAGCCACCCGCGGAACCAGCCCGTCCTGCGACCTCCTCGCGACTCAGCCCCAACTGCTCGCGCCGCGGCCGCAGGAGGTCAGCCGGCCAAGGCCGTCGCCACGGGGGCCACGGGCGGGAGTTCGCTGTGCCGGGCTGTGGTGCGGAGCTCCGGAACCGTAACGACGGGGCAATGGGATTCCCTGACGCACGCGCGGGTCACCGGACCGAGTTCGGTCGGCGAGCCGTCCCTGTACAGGCTCTGCCCGAGCGTCAGAAGCAGAGCGTCGTCGCTGTAGCGCAGGAGTACCGCGACCGGCGGCCCCTCGGCCAGCACCGCCCGCACGTCAGCGCCCGGATGGGCCATCCGGACTGCGGCCACCGCGACTTGGACCAGCCTCTGCCCGGACTCCCGGTCCTCGGCCGGTGTACGGCGCTCCGCCACGGTGGCATACGGCGCACGCCGACGTACCGACGGCTCCCAGGCGTGCACCGTCACCAGGGGCACCTTGCGTGCCTCCGCTTCCGCCACGGCCCATCGCAAGGCAGCAAGGGACGCACGGGAACCGTTCACCCCGACGACGATCGGCCGCGCTCCGGAAAATTCCCTCAGCTTGGTCTCTTGGATTTTCATAACTCCACGATGGTGCGGCACCGGTACGGCGGCCAAGGGCCGACCGGCTCTCCGAAATGGATTTGCGGCCAGTCCTCAGGAGAATCCGGTGGACGCAGGGGGCCGCTGAGCCGGAGAGGAGGGACCACCCGGCCCTACCGACGACGATCTGGCGCGGCGACGATGCGGATATGAACTACAGGACGGCACAGACGAGTTGGACGAACGGGAGCGTCTGAGGGCTGCTGATATGACCTCCGCCGGTCACATCCTCTCCGCCCGTCACGCACTGCCCGCGGTCCTGCCGGTCGATATGTCCTGGACCAGGAATCCGCCATCCTTTCTGAGGAGCAACGCAATGGCACTTCTGATTTTCCTTCTCGTCATCGTGGTCATCCTGGCCATCGTGGCCATCGCCATGGCGGTCAAGGTGATCAAGCAGTACGAGCAGGGAGTTCTGTTCCGGTTCGGGCGGCTGGTCGGTGCCCGTCCGCCGGGGCTGCGGTTCATCGTTCCGTTCGTCGACGTCCTGCACCGGGTGTCGCTGCGGACGGTCACCATGCCCATCCAGTCCCAGGGCATCATCACCCGGGACAATGTGAGCGTCGATGTGTCGGCCGTCGCCTATTTCCGAGTGGCGGACGCCGTGAAATCGGTGATCGCGATAGAGAACGTGAACACGGCGATCAATCAGATAGCGCAGACGACCCTGCGCAAGGTCGTCGGCCAGAACACCCTCGACCAGACGCTGTCGGAAACTGACCGGATCAATCTGGACATCCGCGAAATCCTCGATGTGACGACCACCGAATGGGGCGTCGAGGTCACCCTGGTCGAACTCAAGGACATCCAACTGCCCGACAGCATGAAGCGCGCGATGGCCCGCCAGGCGGAAGCCGAGCGGGAGAAGCGAGCGAAGATCATCAACGCCGAAGGCGAATCGATGGCCGCCGCCGCGCTCGGCGACGCCTCGGACATCATGATGGACCACCCGCTGGCGCTCCAGCTCCGCAACTTGCAGAGCCTGGTCGAGATAGGCGTCGACAAGAACACGACCGTGGTCTTCCCCGCCCCCCTCATGAGCACCATCGGCGAGCTCGGATCCTTCCTCGCCCGTGAGAAGGCAGCCGCCGCGGCCCCCGTACCGCCGACCGGCATGGTGAAGACCGTCCCCGTCCCCGTCCCCGTACTGAACGGCTCCAACGCCAACGCATCGGTGTGATCGACCGGTAGCGGCAGCCCGACGTGGACCGCCGGACTGCCGCTGCCGAGCCCCCAGCGTGGGCCGTCGTGAACAGAGTCGAGGAGGAACTCAGTTGAGTACGCAGGTGCACGATGAGGCGTCCGGAGAAACCTCGCACCCGACGAGTACGCACAAGACGGCGAAGAAGCGGCAGTTCGGACTGCCGACGGCCACCGCACTGGTCATCGGATCGGTGATCGGCACGGGAGTCTTCGCGCTGCCGAGTGCCTTGGCGCCGTACGGCCCGATCAGTCTGGTCGCGTTCGTCCTGGTCACCGTAGGCGCTCTGGCGCTGGCGTTCACCTTCGGGTCGCTGTCGAAGAGAGTGCCGGGTTCCGGCGGCCCGTACGTCTACGCCAGAGACGCCTTCGGGGACTTCGGCGGCTTCCTCAACGCGTGGTCCTACTGGATCACCGCCTGGGCCGGCAACGCCGCGATCGTCGTCGCGTGGGTCGGATACGTCGAGGTCTTCTGGAACACCGGGCACGCCAAGCTCTGGTCCGTCGTGATCGCCATGGCGGGTCTGTGGATACCCGCGGTCATCAATCTCTCCGGGGTGCGGAACATCGCCATCACGCAGAACGTCACGACCGTGCTCAAATTCATTCCCCTGCTGTTCATGGCCACCGTCGGGCTGCTGTTCATCAAGGCGCACAACTTCGGGCCGCTCAACCCCACCGGCACCTCGGCGACCGCGGCGATCTCGGCCGCCGCGGCCATCGCGCTGTTCAGCTACATCGGCATCGAGACCGCCTCGGTGGTGGCCGGCCGCGTACGTGACCCTCGGCGCAATGTCGGACGGGCCACGGTGCTGGGCACCATCGGCTGCGCCGTGGTGTACATCCTGGGCACGGTCACCGTGTTCGGCACGGTCTCCAACGCCGCCCTGCAGAAGTCGACAGCACCGTTCACCGACTCGGCCGACGCCATCTTCGGCGGCCGTTGGGCCGGCCAGACCGTCGCCGTCGCGGCGATCGTCTCCGGCCTGGGCGCTCTGATCGGCTGGACCCTGGTCGTCGGCGAAATGCCCATGGCAGCCGCGAAGGACCGCCTGTTCCCGGCGGTGTTCGCCCGCGGCCGACGCGGCATACCCGCGTTCGGCATCATCAGCTCGACCTTCCTCGCCTCGGTCCTGACCGTGGTCAGCTACACGCGCTTCGAGAAGGTCTTCACCACGCTCGTCCTGCTCTCCGTGGTCACCGCCGTCATCCCCTATCTGTTCAGCGCGGCCGCGCAGTTGTACTGGCTCCTCACGCGCGGCCGGCAGACCCACTGGCAGCACCTGGTCCGCGACTGCGGAGTGTCCGCGGTCGCCCTCGTCTTCTCCTTCTGGTCGCTGGCCGGCAGCGGGTACCAGGCCGTCTACTACGGCCTGTTCTGCGTCCTGCTGGGTCTGCCCGTCTACATCTGGCTGAAGTCGGGGCGGGGCGAGTACGGCGAGAGCCTCGTCGTGCCCTTCGACAGCGCCGCCCTTCCCGAGGTCCCTGAGACCCCGGTGGGCAGTCGGCTCACCCCGGCGCCCGCCACCCTCACCACCGACACCGGAGAGATCCCGTCATGACGCGACCGACACAAGCTGTTCCCGCCGCCGAGCGCCCCGCCGACCGAGCCGCCGGGAAAACCAGGTCGACCCGCACGCCGGGAGTCCACTCCGAGGTCGGCCAACTGCGTGAAGCCGTTGTCCACCGTCCCGGGCTGGAACTCAGCCGCCTGACTCCCGGCAACTGCGACCAACTGCTCTTCGACGACGTGCTGTGGGCTGCCAGAGCCCGCGAAGAACACGACGCGTTCACCCAGGCCCTCCGCGACCGCTTCGTCACCGTGCACCATTTCGACGTACTGCTCGCCGAAACACTGGCCCTCCCCGAGGCCCGGGCGTTCGTGCTGGACCGCGTCTGCACGGCCGAACAGGTCGGACCCACCCTGGCAGCCCCGTTGCGGGCGCTCGCCGACGAGACCGACGCCGCGACACTGGCCGAGCTGCTCATCGGGGGCGTCACTCGCACGGACCTGTCACCGCTGCGGGTACGCAGCCTGCGCTGGCAGACCCTGGACCCCGACGACTTCGTACTGGCGCCCTTGCCCAACACGCTCTTCCAACGCGACAACTCCGCCTGGATATACGGCGGTGTCACCATCAACCCGATGGCCAAGTCCGCCCGGCAGCGCGAATCGCTGCACAGCAGGGCTGTGTACGACTTCCATCCGCTCTTCGCCGACCGCGCGTTTCCCCGCTACTACGGAGACGACGACAGCAATCACCAGCCGGCCACCTTGGAAGGCGGTGACATCCACGTCCTGGGGCGAGGCGCCGTCCTGATCGGAATGGGAGAGCGCTCCACCCCCATGGGCGTGGAAATCCTGGCCCGAGAGCTCTTCCGGACCGGTCAGGCCACCACCGTCATCGCCGTGCAGCTCCCGAAGTCCCACGCGTTCATGCACCTGGACACCGTCCTGACCATGATCGACACGGACACCTTCGTCCGCTACCCCAACCTCGACCCGAAGGACATGCGCACCTGGGTGATCGAGCCGGCCGACCCGCACGAGGTCGTCGAGCACGACACCGCGGCGCTGCACGTGGAGCAGCGCGACGACCTCTTCGCCACCATCGCCGACGCCTTGGGCATCGAGAAACTACGCGTCCTGTCCGCCGAGGAGGACGCGCGAGCCGCCGAGCGAGAGCAGTGGGACGACGCCAACAATTTCCTCACCATCGCCCCCGGCATCGTCGTCGGCTACGAACGCAACACCGTCACCAACAGCATGCTGCGCGACAACGGCATCGAGGTCATCAGCATCCCCGGCAGCGAGCTGGGCCGAGGCCGCGGCGGAGCCCGGTGCATGACCTGTCCCACTCAGCGCGACGGCATCTGAACCGCCTCCGCCCCGCCCGCACGCCGCCGTACCGCTCAGAAACGAGGTCCGCCCCATGACGACGACCACCGCCCCGACCACCGCCTTTCGGCATCCCGGTTCGCTCCTGAAGGAGACCGACCTCGACAAGCAGCAGTTCCTCGCGCTGATCACGCGCGCGGCGCAGCTCAAGCGCGACAGGGCCGGCGGCACCGAACGGCCCGCGCTGACAGGCCGGAACATCGCGCTGGTCTTCGAAAAGAGCTCCACCCGCACCCGCTGCGCATTCGAGGTCGCCGCACACCAGCAAGGCGCCCATGTCACCTACCTCGGGCCCGAGGGCTCCCACATCGGTCGTGAGGAGTCGGTACGCGACACGGCGCGGGTGCTGGGCCGGATGTTCGACGGCATAGAGTTCCGCGGTTTCGCCCAGGACACCGTGGAGCAGCTCGCCGACCATGCCGGCGTCCCCGTATGGAACGGGCTCACCGACTCCTGGCACCCGACCCAGACGCTGGCCGACGTGCTCACCATGACCGAGCACCACCCCGGCCCCATGTGGCAGATCGCGTACTGCTTCCTCGGGGACGGCCGCAACAACGTCGCCCGTTCGCTTCTCGTCACCGGCGCCCTGCTGGGCATGGATGTGCGGATCGCGGCGCCGCGCGAACTGTGGCCCCCCGACGACGTCATCGCCACCGCCCGGAACCTCGCCACGAACAGTGGCGCGCGCGTCCTGGTGACCGAGGACGTCGAGCAGGCCACAGCGGGCGCCGACTTCGTCTACACCGATGTGTGGGTCAGCATGGGCGAGTCCGACGAGCAGTGGAAGACGCGCATTCCGCTGCTCCTGCCGTACCGCGTCACCGAGAAGGTCCTGCTCGGCTCCGGCAAGCCCGACACCAAGTTCCTGCACTGCCTGCCCTCGGTCCACGACAGCAGCACACCACTCGGTCAGCGCCTCAACGACCAGTACGGGCTCACCGGCGCCGAGGTCACCGACGAGGTCTTCGAATCCGCTCGATCGATCGTCTTCGACCAGGCGGAGAACCGCCTGCACACCATCAAGGCCGTCCTCGTCGCCGCGCTGGGTGACTGAGGTGCGCATCGTCGTCGCCCTCGGCGGCAACGCGCTCCTGCGTCGTGGCGAGAAGCCCGATGCCGCGCTCCAGATCGGTCACATCCGCGCCGCGGCTGAGGCCCTCGCCCCGCTCGCCGCCGAGAACGAACTGGTCATCTGCCACGGAAACGGACCGCAGGTCGGCATGCTCGCGCTCGAAAGCGAGAGCGACACCTCGTTGACGCGCCCCTACCCGCTGGACGTACTCGTCGCCCAGACCCAGGGAATGATCGGCTACTGGCTGGTCCAGGAACTGCGCAACGCCGGGGTGACCAAGCCGATCCTCAGCATCGTGACCCAAACGGTCGTGGACGCGGAGGACCCGGCCTTCGCCAGACCGACGAAGTTCGTCGGACCGGTCTACGACCAGCCGCAGGCCCGCCTGCTCGCCGAACTCCACGGCTGGGACATCGCCCCCGACGGCGGACGCTGGCGACGCGTCGTGTCCTCGCCCCACCCGCAGCGCGTCCTCGAACAGGGCACCATCACCCACTTGCTCAGGCAGCAGTCCGTGATCATCTGCGGTGGCGGCGGCGGAGTACCGGTCGCCGAAGACGACGCCGGACGGATCCACGGCGTGGAGGCCGTCGTCGACAAGGACTTCACCGCGGCGCTGATCGCCATCAAGGTGAACGCCGACCGGCTGCTCGTCCTCACGGACGTGCCGGGCGTGATGGAACACTTCGGCACACCCCAGGCGATGCTGCGCAGGCGGATCAATGTGGACGACATGAGCCGGATATCCGTCCCTGACGGCTCCATGGGCCCCAAACTCACCGCCTGCGCCCGATTCGTCACCGCGACTGGCCGGAAAGCGGCCATCGGCTCGCTGTCCCAGGCCGCCGCGGTCCTGAACGGCAGCGCCGGGACCACCATCGCCGAACACCGGCTCGGACAAGTGGACGCGCGCTCCCGAAACGGTGGCCGACGCGCCTCGGTGGACGGGTGACTCGAAGGAAGAGCGGACGGTCGGCTGAGACCGAACAAAGGGCATGGCCCGCACAATTCGAGCTTGAGGTCCGAGCTTGAGACCCGAGCTTGAGATCCGAACGCAAACGATCAGCAGGAGTTCCGATGAAAGATCTGCCCGTGGACCAGACCGACCGGATCGTCGTGGGAGTGGACGGCTCCGCCGGGTCCGAGGCCGCGCTGCACTGGGCGATGGAGTACGCCCGACAGGTGGGGGCGTCGCTCTCGGCGGTCGCCGCATGGCAATACCCCAGCATGTACGGATACTCCTGGGGCTACCTGCCGTCCATGCCCGACGGCGGAAACTTCGCCATTTCGGCCGAGAAATGCCTGGAAGAAACCGTCGCGCGCGTCCTGAAGAACCAGAACGGCAGCATGGTCCAGGTGGCAACCCACTCGGTGGAGGGGCACCCGGCACAAGTCCTCACTGACGCCACACGCGACGCCCGGCTGCTGGTGGTGGGAACCCGGGGACACAGCACCTTCGCCGGCGTCCTGCTCGGTTCCGTCAGCCAGCACTGCGTCCAGCACGCGTCCTGCCCCGTCGTAGTCGTTCCGCAGCCGGTCGCGACCAGCGACCCGGCCGACGAATAACCTCGCAGGAATTAGGTGATCCCACCTCGATCAACCGCGCCCGCACGCCGCAGAACCGGCACCAGCCTCCCGAACTGGCGCGGGCTCAGCCCCGGTGACCGGGACTATCCAGGACGGCTCGCCGATCTGCGTTGGTTCGCCCGAACAGGGCGGGGCCTGCAGATGTCAGACCCGCGGACGTACGAGGCGCAGCTCGCCTCGATCGCGAAAGCATGGGCTTGGGAAAACGACGTTGCTGAAGCCCAGGCCCGGAGGATGCCCGAGCCCCAACTCCTGTCTGCCGGAGGCGGGGGGCGGCAGCGCCGCAGGAGCTTCACCGGCCTCGACGTGTACGGGCTGCCGCCTGCGGTGCGGCTACTTGTTGCCCTGCGCACCCGGCCCGGTGGGACCGGAACATCTGGCGCGGCTGCGCGAGCGCGGCGAGGTGACCCATGAGATCGAAACTTTCGGTGCCTCGGACGTGCTCAGAAGCCGTGCAGCCATTACCTCGACCAGCCATAGTTTCCGAAACTTCTCCGAAAGTGTTGACACGTTTCGCGGGCGTTTCCACACTGAGTCCCCGAGGCGACGGCCCTGCCGACTCGGTGGAGCCGGAACGGTCGACGCCTACGAATCCGCGGGCGTGTCCCGCGTGTCCCCCCACGTTCTGTGAATCGGTTATGGAGGCTCTGCGATGAGCACAAAGGCCATACCCCCGCCCCCGCCCGGGACCCGACGACGGCTCAGCCGTGTCCACCGGGCCGTCGTCGCCGTCGCGACCGGCTCGGTCGTGGCGGCCACGGCGGTCCTGGTGGCGGCGGCTCCCTCGGGCGCCGCCGCGACGTCCCTCGGCGCGGCAGCCGCGCAGAGCGGGCGGTACTTCGGCACCGCCATCTCCTCGGGCAAGCTCGGCGACTCGGCCTACACGACGATCGCCGACCGCGAGTTCAACATGGTGACGGCCGAGAACGAGATGAAGATCGACGCCACCGAGCCCCAGCAGGGCCAGTTCAACTTCAACGGCGGCGATCAGGTCTACAACTGGGCCGTACAACACGGCAAGCAGGTACGCGGCCACACCTTGGCCTGGCACAGCCAGCAGCCGGGCTGGATGCAGTCCCTCAGCGGCAGCGCGCTGCGCCAGGCGATGATCAACCACATCAACGGCGTGGTTGGTCACTACAAGGGCAAGCTCGCGCAGTGGGACGTGGTGAACGAGGCGTTCGCCGACGGCGGTTCCGGTGGACGACGCGACTCCAACCTCCAGCGCACCGGCAACGACTGGATCGAGGTCGCCTTCCGGACGGCGCGGGCGGCCGATCCGAACGTGAAGCTCTGTTACAACGACTACAACATCGAGAACTGGAACGACGCCAAGACACAGGGTGTCTACAACATGGTCAAGGACTTCAAGGCCCGCGGCGTTCCGATCGACTGCGTCGGCTTCCAGTCCCACTTCAACAGCGGCAGCCCGTACAACAGCAACTTCCGTACCACGCTCCAGAGCTTCGCCGCTCTCGGCGTCGACGTGGCCATCACCGAGCTGGACGTCCAGGGCGCGTCGCCGACCACGTACGCCAACATCACCAACGACTGCCTGGCGGTCTCGCGTTGCCTCGGCACGACGGTATGGGGCGTCCGGGACAGCGACTCGTGGCGCAGCCAGGACACGCCGTTGCTGTTCGACAACAGCGGCAACAAGAAGGCCGCGTACACAGCCGTCCTGAACGCTCTCAACGCGGCCGGAGGTGGCACGACCACGCCTCCCACCACACCTCCGACCACGCCCCCGACCACTCCTCCCACGACCCCGCCGGGCGGCGGAAGCAACGGTCAGATCAAGGGGACGGGTTCGGGGCGGTGCCTGGACGTGCCCAACTCCACGACGACCGACGGCACGCAGGTCCAGTTGTGGGACTGCTCCGGCGGCAGCAACCAAAAGTGGACCTTGACGTCGGACGGCGAACTCAAATCCCTCGGCAAGTGCCTGGACGCGGCCGGCACCAGCAACGGCGTCAAGGCGCAGATCTACTCCTGCTGGGGCGGCGCCAACCAGAAGTGGCGCCTGAACTCCGACGGCTCCATCGCCAGCACCCAGTCGGGGCTCTGCCTGGACGCGGTCGGCACCGGGACCGCCAACGGCACCCAGATCCAGATGTACTCCTGCTCCGGCGGCAGCAACCAGAAATGGACATGGGCCGGCAACTGACCGCGCCCCACTTCATCCGATGAGGTGAGGGACGTCTTCCGGCGCCATGGGGCGCGCCGGAAGACGTCCCGTCGCGTGGACGGACGGGGGCCCGCGCGGCGCCCGGAGCACGGTCGCCGAAGGGGCCATTCGTGATCCGCCGGACAGAACCTAGGCCCGGTGGCGGCGCCTGTCGCGCGGATCCGGGCGCGATCGGGTAGTCAGGAACAGTGGACAAGGACGCGACCGACCCCTTCGTGCATGTCCGGGGCGCCAGTGAGAACAATCTTCGGAACATCGATGTCGACGTTCCGCGGGACGCGATGGTCGCCTTCACCGGCGTCTCCGGTTCGGGCAAGTCCTCGCTCGCGTTCGGCACCCTCTACGCGGAGGCCCAGCGACGCTACTTCGAGTCCGTGGCACCGTACGCCCGAAGGCTGTTGCAACAGGTCGGCGCACCGCATGTGCGGGAAATCACCGGACTGCCGCCGGCCGTCGCCCTGCAGCAGCGACGCGGCTCGCCCAGCTCGCGCTCGACGGTCGGCACCATCACGACGCTGTCCAATCTGCTGCGCATGCTGTACTCCCGCGCCGGCACCTACCCCCCGGGGGCCGCGCGGCTGGAGGCCGAGTCGTTCTCACCCAACACCGCGGCAGGTGCCTGCCCGCAGTGCCACGGACTGGGCGTCGTGCACGACGTCGCCGAGGACCTGCTGGTCCCGGACCCCTCGCTGAGCATCCGCGAGGGGGCGATCGCCGCCTGGCCGGGCGCCTGGCAGGGCGCCAATCTGCGCAGTGTCGTGAGCGGCCTGGGGATCGACATCGACCGGCCGTGGCGCAGGCTCAGGAAGAAGGACCGGGACTGGCTGCTGTACACGGACGAGCAGCCCTCCGTGTACATCCAGCCGCAGGAGGACCGCGTCGACTACGGCTACCAGGGCACGTTCTGGAGCGCGCGCAAGCACGTCATGCACGTCCTCGCCGACTCCAAGAGCGACAAGATGCGCGAACGGGCGCTCCGGTTCGTCAGGAGTGTGCCCTGCCCCGAGTGCCACGGCAGCGGACTGCGGCCCGAGGCAATCGCGGTGACCTTCGCCGGACGTTCCATCGCCGAGATCAACGCGATGCCGCTCACCGAGGTCGTGGCGCTGCTGCGGCCCGTCGTGGGGCGGTCCGAGGCCGACGCCACCACGTCGACCGCCCGGTCCGGGGAGACGACCGAGGCCGCGGTCCGGATCTGCGGCGATCTCGTCGCGCGGATCGACGTACTGCTCGACCTGGGCCTGGGATATCTCAGCCTCGGGCGCCGCTCGACGACCCTGTCGCCCGGCGAGGCGCAGCGCCTGCGGATCGCCACCCAACTGCGCTCGGGGCTGTTCGGCGTCGTCTACGTCCTCGACGAACCCTCCGCCGGGCTGCACCCGGCCGACGCGGAACCGCTGCTGGACGTGCTGGACCGCCTCAAGGCGGCGGGCAATTCGCTGTTCGTCGTGGAACACGACATGGACGTCGTGCGGCGGGCGGACTGGGTGGTGGACATCGGCCCCGGCGCGGGTGAGGGCGGCGGACGCGTGCTGTACAGCGGCCCGGTCGCCGGTCTTGAGCGGGTCGCGGAGTCGGCCACGAGCCAGTACCTGTTCGGGCGCGCTCAGCCGCTCGAACACCGCCAGCGCACACCGCACGGCTGGCTGCGTCTGAGCGGCGTCTCACGCCACAATCTGCGCGATGTGTCGGTCGACGTGCCGCTGTGCGTGCTGACGGCGGTGACGGGTGTGTCCGGTTCCGGGAAGTCGACGCTGGTGACGCAGGTGCTCGCCGAGGTCGTGCGCGGCCACCTCGGGCTCGTACCCGAGGAGCCCGACGAGGCGGAGCTGGAGGTCGACGTCCAGGACGCGTCGGGGGTCGAGTCGTTCGACCGGCTGGTCCGGGTCGACCAGCGGCCCATCGGCCGGACTCCCCGGTCCAACCTGGCCACGTACACGGGGATGTTCGACGCGGTGCGCAGGCTGTACGCGGGGACGGAGGAGGCCAGGGCGCGCGGCTACTCGGCCGGGCGGTTCTCCTTCAACGTGCCCGAAGGGCGGTGCGAGACCTGCCAGGGCGAGGGATTCGTCGCGGTGGAGCTGCTGTTCCTGCCCGGCACCTACGCGCCGTGCCCGACCTGCCGGGGCGCCCGCTACAACGCCGAGACGCTGGAAGTCACCTACCGCGGCAAGAACATCGCGCAAGTGCTGGGAATGTCCGTCGACGACGCCGCCGGGTTCCTGTCCGCCGTCCCGGCCGCCTCCCGCAGTCTGGAGACGTTGCGCGAGGTGGGACTCGGGTACCTGCGGCTAGGGCAGCCCGCGACGGAACTCAGCGGTGGCGAGGCGCAACGCATCAAACTGGCCACCGAATTGCAGCGGGCCCGCCGCGGGCACGCGCTCTACCTGCTCGACGAGCCGACGGCGGGGCTGCACCCCTCGGACATCGCGCTGCTGCTACGACAGCTGCACCGGCTCGTGGACGCCGGCAACACGGTCGTCCTCGTCGAGCACGACCTCGACACGATCGCCACCGCCGACTGGGTCATCGACCTCGGACCGGGCGGCGGCGACGCGGGCGGGCGGGTGGTCGCGGCGGGGCCGCCGGACAAGGTGGCGAAGGCCCGCCGCAGCGCCACCGCGCCCTACCTCGCGGCCCGCCTCGCGCGCTCCTGACGACGGCGCGAAGCGCTGACCACCGGCGCTTCAGCCGCGTCGGTCGTCGAGGCGGGCGAGCCGGGTCAGGGAGGCGACGACCAGGGCTTGCACGCCGGTGTCCAAGGTGGGCTGGAGGACCGGGGCGAAGCGGGCGCTGTGGTTGACGGGGATGTCCTGGGCGACGGTGCCGCGCCGCTCGGCCGCACGGTAGGCGTCGGGGTCGGTGCAGCCGATGCCCCAGTAGGTGTACGGGGTGCCGAAGGCGTCAGGGACGCGGCTGAAGTCCTCGCTGGCGCTCTGCAACGCGCTGGTACGGGCCCGCTCGCCGAAGTAGGCGGTGAACGCGGCGGAGACGTCGGCGGTGACGGCCTCGTCGTTGACGGTCGGCGGGAAGCGGCCGCCCTCTTCGTACTGCGGGTCCCGGGTCGCGCGGGAGGCGTCGCACTCGGCTGTGACGATGCGCCGCACGGCGGCCAGGACGGCTTCACGGGTGCCTTCGTCGTAGGTGCGCACATTGAGCTGGATCTCGGCCGTGTCCGGGATCACGTTGCCGGTCGTACCGGCGTGGACGGAACCCACGGTCAGCACGGCGGGCTCGGTCGCGGCCAGCTCTCGGGAGACGATCGTCTGAAGGCGGACCACGATCATCGACGCCATGACCACCGGGTCGATCGCGGCCTGGGGAGCGGAGCCGTGGGCACCCCGGCCATGGACGGTGATCTTCAGATTGTCCGCCGCCGAGAGGAACGACCCGGAGCGGGTGCCCAGAGTCCCGGCGGGATAGGGCAGTACGTGCTGGGCGAACGCCACGTCCGGGCGGGGGACGCGGTCGGCGAGACCGTCGGCGAGCATGCGGTCGGCGCCGTCCCCGGGTTCTTCCGCGGGCTGGAACAGGGCGACGAGCGTGCCCTGCCACGACGTCGGGGAGGCCGCCATCAGCCTGGCCGCGCCCAGCAGACAGGTGACGTGCATGTCGTGGCCGCAGGCGTGGGCCACGGGGACGTCCCGGCCGGACGCGTCCGTGGCGGTGGCCGTGCTGGCGTACGGGAGACCGGTGTCCTCCCGGACCGGCAGCGCGTCCATGTCGGCCCGCAGCAGGACGACCGGCCCGTCGCCGTTGGCGAGTACGCCGACCACGCCGGTGCCGCCGACACCCGCGTGCACCCTGTAGCCCCACTCCGTCAGGCGCTCGGCCACCCGAGCCGCGGTCCTGTGCTCCTGGTGGCCCAGCTCGGGATGGGCGTGCAGGTCCCGGTAGACGTCCTCCAGCTCGGAACGGATTTCCGGCAGTCCGGCCAGGACGACGTCCGCGGGAGCCGCCGTACCGGTGGAATCGTCGATCGCCACAGCCGCCAGCTCCTCGCCGATGGGGGTTGCCCGGATGGTTGACCAGCTGGTCGACCAGCTCGATGACCCGACGGTAACCCGGCCCCTGCCGTGCTGCCTGACCTGGCATTCGTGATCACCGCTGCCGGGTGAGCCGGGGCCGCCCGCCGCCCGCGTACCCGCACCGGCCGCCTTCCGCCTTCCGCCTTCCGCGGGCGCGCCACGACGCGCGGACGGCCGTGTACGCACGCGTCGGCTCGGCGTCGATCAGACCGTGAGCGGGCGGGAAGCGCCGTGACCGAGCGGGCAGGCCCGTGACCCGCGTGCGAAAATGGCCCTACGATCGCGCCACGATCCGCAAGCCCACGCGATCCACGACGCATCCCTTCTGCCGACCCGATCGACGCACTGGGAGGCTCTCGGTGAGCCAACGACGCAATGGATGGCCGACGCTGGTCCACGAGGACATGGCGGCCATGGTCGGATACGTCAACCGGGTGGTGCAGGTCGCGGGCAAGTACACCCTCGACGAGCTCTTCGAAGTCGGCTGGGGAAACGTCGTCCTCGACGTCACTCCCCGCGGGCTCAGGACGCCGACGTTCCGGCGGCGAGGGGTGACCTTCGCTGTGCACTACCGCCTGCTCGACGGTGACGTGGTCGTCGAGGCCGACGCGGGCTCGCGGACGGTGCCCTTGTCGAACGGATCAGTCGCCGCGTTCTACGCGGCGTTCCGCGACGCGGCGGCCGAGCTGGGCATAACCCGGCCGCGTACTTCGCTGATCTGCGAGATTCCGGATTGCGAGCCGACCTTCGAGGACGATCACGTCGAACGCGCCTGGGATCCCGGCGTCGCCCGGCTGATGTGGCAAGCGCTGAACCTCGCCGCCGGCGGACTCGAAACGTGGCAGGCGCCCTTCCTCGGGCACCGCCCCCGGGTCGGGGTGATGTGGGGCGGCTTCGACCTGTCCGCGACGCGGCACCGGGCGCGGCCCACCGAGCCGCCGCCCGATCGTCCGGCGTTCATGCAGAACGCCCAGCTCCGGGAGTACGTGGCGGTGGGTTTCTCCTTCGGGGACGCCACAGCGCCCGGCGCCGGTATGTACGCCTACATCTGGCCTCAGCCGGACGGCCTCGACGGCCGGTCCTGGGGTGTCGACGGGGCGGTCTGGAATCCCGACGCCGGTCTGGTTCTCCTGCCGTGGGACAGGCTCAGGGAGACGGCCGACCCGCACCAGGCCATCGTGACGTTCGGTGACGCCGTCTACGACGCCGCCGTCGGGCTGTCGGGCTGGCCGTCCGACCTCATCGGGCCCCGCGTCGACGGCTGGTACATGAGCCGGACGCGGCCGGACGCCGTCCGGGGCCTGCGCCCCTGAACCGAGCTGGTTGGGCCGACCACGACGCGGGCGCCCGGGCAGCCCTTCGCGGCGGACACGATGGGGACACCTCAGGATTCGGGAATGATCTTGATCGCGCTGGACCACTTCAGTCCGAGCCGGTCCTGGAGCGTCATGTGCAGGAACTGGAACGCCTCCAGTTCCAGGGCGCGGCGCAGCGGTCCGGCGTCGATGGGGCGCAGGCCGCCGCTCGTGACGAATTCGGTGACGGTCGCCCGTGCGTCGTCGTCATCCGTGGCGATGAACACGTCCAGAGGCTGACCGGCCACTTCGCCGGCCACGAGCGTGGTCGCGAACGTCGTGTTGAACGCCTTGACGAAGCGGGCCTGCGGAGCCTCGGCCGCGACGAGGCTGACTGCGGTCACGCCGGGCGGGGTGACGAGCGAGTCGAAGGTGGAGAAGTCGACGGGGTTGCAGATGTCCACGACGACCTTGCCCGCGAGGGCCCGGGCGTGTTCACGGGCCACCGTCTTCGCCGCTTCGAACGGCAGGGCGAGCACGGTGATGTCCGCGCCGTCCAGCGCGTCGAAGTCCGCGCCGCTCGCGTCCGCGCCGAGGTCGGCGGCGAGGGCGTCCGCCTTGGCCCGGTTGCTGTCCACGAGACGGACCCGGTGGCCGCCCGCGAGGGCGCGGGTGGCTATGCCGCGGGCCATGTTGCCCGCACCGACGATCGTGATCTGCATGGCTGACTCCTTCTTCCGTCAAGGCCGACGAGGGCCGCGACCGAGCGCCCGGAGAGGGGTATACGGCTGGCACCGTCCGGCTCCGTGCTCGGGGCGCGCGGCCACCGGCTCATCACGGTCGAGTGCGGCCAGAGCACACCGGGCCGTACGCACCCCGCGGCACCGGTCGCGGCCGAGGCGACGCTGCTCCGGTCCCGCCATGGTGCGGCGCCCTCTGAAAAGCCCAGCTCAGGACGGTCCCGAGAACGTCGGCGACTCTGTCATCCTGCGGGAAGCGGCGGACGCCCGCATCCGGAGCGGTGACCCGAGACAAGCCCCCGCGGCGCGACGCCAGGGTGCCCGATGTGTCAGTGGTGACCGTGGGCGGTGTCGGACGCTCCGCCGAACAGGCGGCCCACGGCCCGGAACGGCAGGGACACCACCGTGGCGACAGCGCTGCCGATCTTTCCGAGTACATCTGCGATGGCCTTGAACATGGCTCACCCTCCTTCGGTACGCGGTGCGGTTGTCCGGCACCGCGTGTGGAGCCTCACATGGTCCCCTACCCGGATAGTGGCCACCCATGGGCTCTCCCGCTCGTTCTCATGGGAACTGTCCGCGCGACCGTGTAGGACGGCCCCCGCGGGGCATCCGGATGCGTACGCCACTGTCCCGGGTGAGGCTGTGAATGCGTACGAGTCGTCACCGAGGGAGGCCACCACACATGCGGAGCACCACGCGGCAGGACGGGCCCGCCACCGCTCCACCGGCGACCGCTCCTGGTCCGGCGGGCCACGACGCGGCGACGGGTCTTCCCGTCGCGGCGGCGGCCCGGGAGTCGGCGGAGCGTTTCGCGGAGCTGGTGGCCGCTCTGACGTCGGGAGCGCTGGACTGCCCGTTGCCGGGCTCGGGTCGTACGGCGGAGCGCTTCGCCGTCCTCACCTCGGTGGCCGAGCGGGATCTGTGCGCGGCCCGGCTCTTCGAAGGACACGTGGACGCGGCGGCGATCCTGGCGGAACTGGACGCGCCGCCGCCCCGGCCGGGAGAGCGGTGGGGCGTGTGGGCGGCCGAACCGCCGGGCGAAGGACTGCACGCCACCCGTGACCGCGACGGCTGGGTGCTGACCGGGCTCAAGCAGTACTGCTCGGGAGCCCACAGCTGCACCCACGCGCTGGTCACCGCGGCGACGGAGCGGGGAAAGCGGCTGTTCGCGGTACGGACGGGGGTGGCCGACGGCTGCCGCCCGGTGCCGGGCACCTGGCAGGCCGTCGGGATGGCCGGGAGCGACACCCCTGACGTGCGCTTCGACCATGTGCCCGGTGTGCCGGTCGGCGACGTCGGCGGCTATCTGAAGCGGCCGGGGTTCCAGCACGGCGGTATCGGCGTGGCCGCCTGCTGGTACGGCGGGGCCCGCGCCGTCGCCGACGTTCTGCTGCGCGCCGCCGCCGATCGCGGCCCCGACCCGCACACCGACGCGCACATGGGCGCGGTCGACATGCTGCTCCATGCCGCGGCGGCCGTACTGAAGCAGGCCGCAGCGGAGATCGACGGCGATCCGTCCGACACCGGCGGCACCGCGCGGATGCGGAGCCTGCGCACCCGCGCGTTCGTCGAGTCCGTGTGCGCGGACGTCCTCACCCACGTGGGACGGGCCACCGGCGCCGGTCCGCTGTGCCACGACGAACGCCACGCCCGGAACACCGCCGACCTGACCGTGTACATCCGCCAACACCACGCCGAGCGCAACCTCGCCGAACTGGGCGGCCTCGCCGCCCGCAAGGAGCCGTCGTGAGCGAGCAACCAGGCCCGTCGCCCGCATACGCCAACCCCATCCAGGCGCCGGGCACCGACGAGGCGCTCTGGCGGGACTGGGACGGCTGGCGCGCGCTTCCCGAGCTGCGGCTGCCCGAGGCGGGCAGGGTGGTCGTGGTGGCCGCGCATCCCGATGACGAAGTGCTGGGCGCCGGCGGGACGATGGCGATGCTGGCGGACGCGGGGACCGCCCTCACCGTGGTCTCCGTCACCGACGGGGAACAGTCGCACGCCGACAGCAAAGCCGTCACGCCCCAGCGGCTGACACAACTGCGCGCCGAAGAACTCCGCCAGGCCCTCGCGGCGTTGGGCACGGGCACGGCCCACGTCGTCCGGTTGCAAGTGCCGGACACCCGGGTGGCCTTCCACGAGGACGAGATCGTCAAGGCACTCGTCCCGGTGCTGGAGGGCGCCGCGTTGTGCCTCGCGCCGTGGATCGGCGACGTCCACGGTGACCATGAAGCCGCAGGACGGGCCGCGCTCGCCGCCGCCGCTCAGGCGTCCGTGCCCTGCCTGATGTACCCCGTGTGGATGTGGCACTGGGCGCACCCCGGCGACCCGCGTGTCCCGTGGCCTTCCGCGCACCGGGTCACCCTGCCCGCGGACGTCCAGGCCCGCAAGCGCGCCGCCGTCGCCCGGTTCGCCACCCAGGTCGAGCCCATCGGCCCCGCGCCGGAGGACGCCGCGGTCCTGCCGCCCGACGAGGTGGCCCACCACCTCCGCGCGCACGAGGTGATGTTCCAGTGAGCCGGACGAACGCGGCGAGTACGCCCGCCGCCTACTTCGAGACGATGTACGGCGGGGGCGAGGACCCCTGGCACCTCGCCGAACGCTGGTACGAGCGGCGCAAGTACGACATCACCGTGGCCGCGCTCCCCCTGCCGCGCTACCGCCGTGCCTTCGAACCCGCCTGCTCGGTCGGTGAGTTGACTCGCCGACTCGCGACCCGTTGCGACGAGGTACTCGCCTGCGACCGGGTCGCGTCCGCCGTGGCGACCACGCGGCAACGTACCGCCGCAGCAGAAAATGTGACGGTACGTCAGCTCACGCTGCCCGACGAGTGGCCGGACGGCTCCTTCGATCTGATCGTGCTGTCCGAAGTGCTCTATTACTTCGCCGCTCCCGATCTCGACATGCTTCTGGACCGGGCCCGGACGGCGTTGGAGCCCGGCGGGCATCTCGTCACCGTGCATTGGAACCACCCGGTGCCCGAACACCTGTGGACGGGCACCGAGATCGCGGACCGCGTGACCGGCCTGCCCGGGCTGTCACTGCTCGCCGATCACCGCGAGGCCGACTTCGTCCTCCAGGTCCACGGCCGTGACCTGGCCGACGGGAGCAGCCCGCCCGGTCCCGCCGAGCGCGAGGGTCTGGTGTGAGGGTCGAGGCCATCGCCGTCGTCATCCCGGCGCACAACGAGGAGGCGCTCCTGCCCGCCGCGCTGGAGGCGGTCGCGGCTGCCGCGCGCCACCCCGCACTCGCCGCCGTGCGGATTCGCACGGTCGTCGTCGCGGACTCCTGCCGTGACGGCACGGCCCGGATCGCGCACCGGGCCGGAGCCCTCGTGGTGCCGGTCGGCTTCCGCAGTCCGGGCCGGGCGCGCGCCACGGGCGCCGAGCACGCGCTGGCGGAGATCGCCGTCCCGCACGAGCGGGTGTGGCTCGCCACCACCGACGCCGACAGCGCCGTACCCCCGCACTGGCTGGCACACCACAGCGCTCTCGCCCGTGACGGGTGGGACGCGGTGGTCGGCACCGTGACCGTGCCGACGGCGACCGCCCTCACCGTCCGGCACCAGCTCAGCTACGAAGCCACCCGCCCGGCCGACGGCGCCCACTGGCACCACCCCCATGTCCACGGCGCCAACCTGGGCCTGAGCGTCAGCGCCTACCGCGATGTGGGCGGGTTCCCGCCGCTCGACGTCGGCGAGGACCACGCACTGGTCGCCGCGCTGGTCGGCCGCGGTCATCGCGTCCTGCGCACCTCGGCCGCCCCTGTCATGACCTCGCCCCGTCTGCACGGCCGCGCCCGCGGCGGCTTCGCGGACTTCCTCGCCGCGCAGGCCGAACACACCGCCCGCAGCGAACCGGCGAGCTGACCGGCGCGGCGTATCGGCCAAGGGGTACGTGGAACCACCGACGAGCGGCACCGCTGGCACCCGCGACGGCGCGGGGACCTCTCACCGCCACGCCATCGGGTGACGCGGCTCAGCCAGCCGGGTGACAGCGGCCACCGCGGGCTGCCGCCGGGCGGGCCGGTGCTCCAGGATCGGTGCCGCCGCCGTCTCCGGCGGGCCGCGCGTCGACCGCGCGCCCGTGACGCGCGATCAGATCGACCACGGCTGTTCGAGGAGTCCCACCCCATGCGTTCACGCGTCATCGCCATCATGGCCGCCGCTGCCGCCGCCACGGCGGCACTCGCGCAACCCGCCCACGCCGCCCCGCTCGTCGACGGGGTCTACCGTTTCGCGGCCCTCAAGGACGGCATGTGCCTGACCTGGCCCAAAACGAAGGCGCGTATCGGCATGGTGGCGCTGGGCGCCTGCACGGACACCGCCTCCACGTCGGCGAACTGGCAGGTACGGCAACGCCCCAACGGAACCATGGAGGTCTCCACACCGGACTCCGACCCGCGCACCTGCCTGGGCCTGACGACGGACTACCACGTGAAGGTCACCGACGCCTGCTCCGACAAGTACGCCGAGTGGACCGTGTCCTACGGCTCCGCAGGACCCGGCAGCGTCGTCTGGGCCGACATCGAGCACACCCCCAGCGACCACTCCAACTCGTGGGGGAAACTCGTCGACAGCCCCGACGTCACCGGCCGCATCGTGGTGCGACAAGCCCCCATCGACCCGCACTACTGGGCTTTGCAGCCGGCCGGCTGAGACCTGTCCCGCACCGGCCGTCCACCGGGGCCCGGCCGGCAAGGCGCTGCCGCCTTCCTGCGACGGACGCTGCTACGGCCGCAGGGCCGTCAGGCGCCGACCGGGCGGGGCCGACCGGCACCCGTCTCGGGCCCTTGGGCCCCACGACACCCTGCCCTGCGCGCGGGAGCGTGGACAGGGCGGGACGCCACGGCGATACGCGCCCTCGGGAGTCCCGCCCCTCCCGAGGAGCGTCCGTATGCGCATCATCGTCAGCATCGACACCGACACCTTCGTCGGCGACGACGGTCTCGATCCGGCCGCCGCGTCGCTGGCCGAACTCCTCCGGGCCGGTCACGAGGTCGTCATCGTCCACGGCGCTCCCGCCGAGACCCAGGCCGTCACCGGATCGCGTCTGGTACGCGCGCTGGACTCCGTGCTCGTCGGCCGTACCGTGGTCGCGCTCGTGACCCACGCCCAGGTCGGCGCCCACGACCCACAGGTGAGCGTGCCGGACCGGCCCCGCGTACGCCCGCAGGCCGTTCCCGAGGCTCAGGTCGTCCGGGAACTGCTGGCCGACGGCACCGTGGTGGTCTGCGGCGGCGGCATCCCCGTCATACGGGAACGCGGCACCGCGCGCCTGCGGACCGTACCGGTGACGGTGGACCCGGATCGGACGGCGGCGCTGCTGGCCGTCGAACTGGACGCGGACATCATGCTGTTCCTCACCGGCGCCACGCACCTGTTCGCCGCGGGAGGACACGGCCGCCCCAGGCCGCTGCTGCGGCTGACCCCCGACGAACTGTCCGGCGTACGTCTGCCCGAGGCCGTGATCACCCGCGCCGCGATCGCCGCCGACTTCGTCACCCGCACCGGCGGCGTCGCGGCGATCGGCCCGGTCGACAACGCCCTGGGCATCCTCCTCGGCACCACCGGAACCCAGATCCGCCCCGCACCCGCTTCGGTCAGGGAAACCGCGCCGTCATCCGACTGATCACCGGCACTATCGGCCGTTTCGACTCCCCCGCCGAAAACCGTCCGCTCCCCCATCTTCCGCCGGTCCGGCTCCGGCACGAACGGGTGGTGTACGCCAGGATGCGGGGCACGCAGGACCGCATGGCCGACGCCATCACCTCGTTCGCGGGCACGATGGGCTTCGTCTCTCTGCACGCGGCATGTTCGAGACGAATCTGCGCTCGGAGGTGTGGTCGGCGCACATGGGCAAAGCCCTCGGCCTGGACCCCGAGCAGATCGAGGGCGAGGTCCGGGCGGCCCTTGCCGACAGCCGCACCCGAATGGGCACGGGAGGACGCGCCGCGGGCCCATAGGCCCCGCCGAAGCGCACCGCGCCGAAGAACCACCGGTACGGCCGCACGGCGGCTCACCGTGCCCGAGACGAGGTCAGGATCTGTACCGGACAGCCCTCAGCCGTGGGAGATCTCGGCTACCTCGACCACTTCGGAGCCTTCGCGACGCATCCGTTCGCTCCCCCAGACGCCGAGCGGCCCGAGCGCCTGATTGAGCGTGCGCCCGTGCTCGGTCAGGGAGTACTCCACCCGCGGCGGCACCTCGGCGAAGACCTTCCGGTGCACCAGTCCGTCCTCCTCCATCTCGCGCAGGTGCTGCGTCAGCATCTTCTCGCTCACTCCGGGCAGGCCGCGACGGAGCTCGGCGAAGCGGCGCACACGATGGGCGTCAAGTTCCCAGAGGATGAGTCCCTTCCACTTGCCGCTCACCACGTCGAGCGCGGCGTCGATGCCGCAGATGTAAGGCCCGCACCTCGGCGCCCTCGCCATCGCTGATCCCCTTACTAAAAGGTAAGTACCGCAGAAAATAGTGGGTACTTCCCAGATTAGTGGCCCTCTCCGAGCATGAAGAGGTGAACGAACAACAGCACGGCACCACCAGGCAACACAGCACTGTCACCGTGATCGGACTCGGCCCGATGGGCCAGGCGATGACCCGTACCCTCCTCGCCGCCGGCCACCCGGTCACCGTCTGGAACCGCACCGCCGGCCGGGCCGACGGCGTCGTCGCCGACGGAGCGGTTCTCGTACCGACACCCCGCGAGGCGGTCGAGGCAAGTGACCTCGTGATCCTCAGCCTCACCGACTACCAGGCGATGTACGACATCCTCGACAGCGCCACCGCGTCGCTCGCCGGCCGGACACTGGTCAACCTGAGCTCCGACACCCCTGACCGCTCACGCGAAGCGGCATCCTGGGCGTCGGCCCACGGCGCCACCTTCCTCACCGGTGGTGTCATGGTCCCGGCACCGATGGTCGGCACGGACGCGGCCCACGTCTACTACAGCGGCCCCACCGAGGCGATGGAGAGCCACCGGCCGACACTGGCGCTGCTCGGCGCGCCGAAGTATCTGGGCGTGGATCCGGGTCTCGCCCAGATGATGTACCAAGCCCAGCTCACGGTATTCCTCACCACCTTGTCCGCACTGATGCACGCCACCGCGATGCTGGGCACCGCGGGAATGACGGCGAAGGAAGCACTGCCGGAGTTGCTCTCCTCCGCCGACTCGATCGGCGCCATCCTCAGGGCCGGCGAAGCGACCCCCGGCACCGCGCTGGACGCCGGAGAACACCCCGGCGGCCTCAGCACGGTCACCATGATGGGCGCGACATCCGACCACATCGTCGAAACCAGCACGTCACTCGGCCTCGACCCCGCGCTCCCCCTGGCCGTCCAGGCCCACTACCGCCGCGCCATCGACAACGGCCACGGCAGCGACAACTGGACCCGCATCATCGACAGCATCCGAAAGCCGCACTGACCCCACACGGCACCGTCGGAGGCGGGTATTTGAGGGAGCATCAGTTCGTCAGCACGACCACCAGCATCGCCAGCCAGCCCAGTGAGACGAAGACGGGAAGCAGCACCATCACGAGACCGGTCGGGGACGCCTGGAGCCACCCTGATCCCGGCTCTGTCAGCCGGCGTCCCACTATCCGCTGCCCGCCGTGCCACGCCATGTGCTCTTCCAGCTCCACGACCGTGCTCTTGCGGGTCTGCAAATAGCGGCGTCCATAGCGCAGCATGACGGCGAACGCCAGCCCGGAAACGAACCCGATCACCGTGATGACCGCTCCGACGCCGCGGGCCACTTCCCTTGACTGAGCGCCCTCTTTACCGAGGGTAAACGCCAAGGTGGCCGCGAGGCCCGCGGTGATGTAGAGGAAGTTATTGAGCTTGTTCCAGTTGAGGAGGTCCTCATGCTTGTATAAGTCGACCGCGATCTCGTATTGGGTCTGCAACATCGACTCACGCGGCTTGCGCGAGACCCACACCACGCGCAGACGGCCGTCCGGCGGTCGTAACCGTGTCAGTTCCTCGAAGCCCAGCTTCCGGTGGAATTGGCTCGACGCCTCATTGAGCGGCTCGTTGACCACCGCGGCGATCACCGGGTTGGCCGTCCAGCGCTCCAGCACATGGTGGTACAGGCGTGACGCGACGCCCTGCCGCGACGCGTCACGGGCCACGCACACCTGCTTGATCACCAGGAAGCTGCCGAGCGTGGTCTTGATCCGGTGGTTCAGCCACTCGTCAGGTTCGATCTGGGCGTCGCTGTAGGCCAGGAGGAATCCCAGGACGTCGGTTCCCTTGACGGCCTCACCTCCCACTGAACAGGCGTTCACAGGGCTCCGCGGAAAGCCTGTCCTGACAGCCCGTCGGATGCAAGAGCGCATGAAGTGGCGTCATGGCGAAGCGAATTCGGCCGGTCCCGGCTCAGGACCCGGCGCAGTCGCATCCGAGGCGTCGGCTGCTGCTCCGCCGGGCACCTGTGACCGGCCCGAGGCGTTTGCGGTGCGAGACGACCACGCCGGTGGTGATGTACGAGGTCGATGTGAAGAACCCCTCAGCGGGCCAGGTCGATCCCGGCTTCGCGGAGGAGCCGGGCGAAGGTGGTCGCGTGCTCGGGGGTGAGGGGGAGGGCCGGGAGTCGGGGGGGTCCGCTGGGGACGCCGACCAGGTCGAGGCCGGTCTTGATCGCGCTTGCGTACGGGTGCGCCTCGAGGAATTCGCAGATCGGAAAGATCTTCGTCCACTGCTCCCGTGCCTCGGCGATGTCGCCGCGGACCGCGAGGGTCTCGTAGAAGTCCGCGCACAGTTGAGGGATGACGCTCGCCGCTCCCCAGACTCCCGCCCGCGCGCCGGCGGCGATGCCGGAGAACGTGAGGGTGTCGTAGCCGTTGAGCGGCTGGATGACGTCCGCGTAGTGGTGAAGGACCGTGGCGAACTTCACCGCGTCACCCCCGGTGTCCTTGAACGACGTCACGCGGGTGCTCCGGGCGAGCTCGGCCAACCGCCCGGCCGAGATGTCCAGTCCCGTGGCGTCCGGCAGGTTGTAGAACATGATGTCGATGTCCACCGCGTCGGAGACGGCCCCGTAGTGCGCCACGACCTCCTCCCAGCCGAGAGCGCCGTAGTAGGGGGGCACGATCATGACCGCCGTCGCACCGGCGTCAGCCGCGTGCCGGGTGAGGTCGATCGTCTCGCCGGTGGTCAACGCTCCGGTGCCCACGACGACGGGCACCCGACCGTCCACAGCCTTCAGGTAGAGGTCCGCGACCTCCTTCCGCTCCGCGTTGCTGAGCGTCGTGAATTCGCCGGTGCTGCCCAAGGGCACCACGCCGTGCACGCCCGCACCGACGATGTGCTCGACCTGGCGACGGACTCCCCCGGCGTCGACGGTCGAACCGTCAGCGCGAAAGGGGGTCACCACTGCCGCGAGTATGCCGCTGAACGGCGTTGTCATCGCTCTCCTTCGTCGTTCGTCGACGGGTTCACCGGGCTCGGAAGCCGCTCGTCGTCGGCCGGGTCCCGCGTCGTAGCGCGCGCCCGCCGAGCTCGTCGGTCGGCTTTCCCCCGCGGAACGCGACGACTCCGTTGATGATCACGTGCCGCATCCCGTCGGCGTACTGGTGTGGGTGGGAGTAGGTGGCGAGGTCCCGGACCCTGTCGGGCTCGAAGATCGCGAGATCCGCGAAGGCGCCCTCGCGGATGACGCCGCGGTCGGTGAGACGCAGCGTCCGCGCGGGCAGGCTCGTCATCCGTCGGACGGCGTCCTCGATCCGCAGGACGCCGTCCCTGACGTACGGACCGAGGACGCGGGCGAAGGACCCGTAGGCCCGCGGATGCGTCGGGGCGTCGGTGTACGGCGGAGAGGCCGTCCACGCTTCGGCGTCGGAACAGACCGAGACCCATGGGCTCCGCAGCGCGAGACGGACGTTCTCCTCCGTCATCTCGAACAGCGCGATGATCATCTGCGAGTCCGCCACGACGATGTCCAGAAGCGTGTCGAGCGGATCCGCGTCACCGCGCCGCGTCGCTACCTGCGCGAGTGTCATGCCGTTCCACTCGGAGGTGTTGCCGCCCAGGAGCAGGATTCCGTCAGCGCCGCCCGCGCTCTTGTAGCAGTTGTCCCAGTCGGCGCCCGGGGCCCGGATGGCCTCCTTGACCGTTTCCCGGAAGTCCTCATGCGCGAGCTTGCCGCGCAAAGCGTCCGGGCCGCCGTCGTGGAATCGTGGGGGGACGCACGCGTCCAGGCCGGTAGCGCCCGCCTCGTACGGATAGACGTTGGCCGTGACGGCGAGGCCGCCGGCCCTGGCTTCCTCGATGCGCTGGATCGCGGAGGCCATCAGGGGCCAGTTGTCCCGGCCTGCCGCCTTCAGGTGGTAGACCTCGGCCCGGGCTCCCGACCTCTCGGCGATCCCGATGAGCTCGTCCAGGCTTTCGAGCAGGGAGTCGGACTCGTTGCGGATGTGCGAGATGTAGAGCGCGTCGTGCTCGGCGAGCACTTCCGCGAAGGCGGTCAGCTCGTCGGTCGAGGCGTACATGCCCGGGGCGTAGATGAGAGCGGAGCCCAGACCCAGCGCGCCGTCCGCCAGTTCTTCGTCGAGGAGCCGGCGGGCGGCGGCCAGCTCGTCAGGCGTCAGCGGACGGTCTTGCTGACCGGCGAAGGCCATGCGGAGGTTGTCCGCCCCGACGAAGCTCGCGACATTCGGTCCGACGCCCGCGTCGGCCATGTGGTTCAGGAAGTCGTTGATCCGCGGCCATTCATGCCGGACGTGGGTCCGCTCGGCGTAGTCCTTGGCGATGGCGCGCATCCGGCCCTCCACGGGGCCGAGCGAGTAGCCTTCGCCGAACACCTCGGTCGTGACGCCCTGGTAGAGGTCGGAGAGACCTCGGGGGTCACGCTGGAGCGACTCGTAGGCCTGGCTGAGCACGTTGATGAAGCCGGGCGCGACCAACGCGCCGGCGGCGTCCACCTCGGGCACGTCGGTGTCGGGGACCTCGCCGACGAGAACGATCCGGTCACCCCGGACCAGTACGTCCGCGCGTCTGAGCGGTGCGCCGGTGCCGTCGGCGACAAGGCCGCCGCGCACCACCAGATCACTACGCATCCCGACTCCCCTCCTGGGCCCTCATCGTCTTGCGCGTCTTCCCGCGGGCGAACCGCTGCGCCGAGAACGGCCCGGTACGACCGTCGTCCCCCGAGGCGATCGCCTCTGCGAGGTGCACTCCGGCGGCCGGTGAGATCGTCATGCCGAGCATCTGGTACCCGGTGGCGGCGAACACGTTCGAGTCCGGCGCGAGCCTGCCGATCATGGGGAGGCCGTCAGGAGCCACGGGGCGCAGGCCCGACCAGGCGGCCGACTCGTCGGTCCACGGCCCGAGGAGGGCCTGAGCCGAGCGCCGCATCGCCCTGACGCGCCGTGGGGGGATGCGGGTCGGTGAGTTGGTGAAGTCCATCGCCCCGGCGACGCGAAGCGTGCCGCCCATCGGCGAGATCGCCAGGTGCGTGTCGAGGGTCTGGATCGCCTGCCTCGGCATCCGCCCCGGCCGGACGTCGAAGCTGTAGCCCTTGCCGCCGATCACCGGAAGGGGATGGCCGATCGAGCGTGCCAGCGCGGTGGTGTCCACTCCCGCCGCGAGAACCACGTGGTCGGCCTCGTACGTACCGCGGTTCGTGCGCACCGCTCGCACCCGTCCGCCCTGCGCGTGGAGGTGCTCGACGGGCTCGTGCTCGCGGATCTCGACACCTGCGGCGACCACCTTCTCTACCAGCGCCGCCATGTAGGCGTGGGGAACGATCTGCCAGTGGTTGCCGATCAACGCTGCCGCCTGGCCTCGTGGCACCGTGGGGTCCAGGTCCTGGACCGCGCCGCCCGTCAGGACCTCTGTCGTGGCTCCCTGCCCGAACTTGGCCAGCGGCGCGATCTTCTCGATGAAGTGCTCGATGTCCGCGGGGTTCTTGGAGACGGTCAGGAGACCGGTCTTGTCGAAGTGCTCGTCGAGGCCGAGCCGTTCGATGAGCTTGAAGGACGGGTACCCGAGCGTGGACAACGCCGCCAGCCCGTCGGAGTACGACCGGTCGTTGCAGTAGCGCGCGAACGTCGCGATCCAGGGTCCGAGGCGCAAGAGGGCCGCGGGCGAGAAGTGGAGCGCGGAATCACGCCGGGTCAGGTCCTTGAGGCCGTGCATGATGATGCCGGGCTCGGGCACCGGCCCGGCCTGGGCGGGGCATATCCAGCCCGCGTTGCCCCAGGACGCGCCGGCCGCCGCGGCACCGGCGTCGAACACCGTCACGCGCATTCCGACCTCGGTCAGCGCCCAAGCCGTCCACAAGCCGGCGGCGCCGGCGCCAACGACCACGCAATGCTCGCCATTCACCACTATCGGCAGCCCTTCCACTCGTGTGCGTCAGTTACTCAAGGAGGGACTTTGCCAAGGCTTCCGGACGCGTTGTTCGTTCATTCGGACCAGAAAGCCGGATGATCATGTCGGCCCGGACAGACGGGCCGGGCGCGGCGCGCCGCGGCGAACCGGCGGATTTCGCCGCGGATCGCGCGCGTATCGGCCGGTCAGACCTCGGTCGAGACGGGTGCGTCGATCCAGTCGGCGTCCGACCGGGGGATCGACCGCAGCAGTTTGATCGTGTACGGATCGGTCGGATGGTCCAGGATCTGGTCCACCGGACCGGATTCGACGAGCCGTCCGCGGTACATGATGCAGACGCGCTCGGTGATCTGCCGCAGCATCGAGAGGTCGTGCGTGATGAAGACGAAACCGACTCCGCGTTCGCGCTGGAGCGTCGCGAAGAGGTTGATGATCTGGGCTCGCACCGAGACGTCCAGGGCGGAGACGGGTTCGTCGCAGACCAGAAGCCGTGGGTTGACGGCTAGGGCCCTGGCGATCGCGACGCGCTGACGCTCTCCGCCGGAGAGGGCCGACGGCCTGCGTTGCGCGTACGAGGCCGGAAGACCGACCGTCTTCAACAGGTCGGCCACCGCGCCCGAAGCGTGCTTGGTGGCGCTCTCGTGCGACCTGATCGCCTCGGACAGTGCCGAGCCGATGCTCCGCATCGGGTTGAGGCTCGCGTAGGGGTCCTGGAAGACCATCTGCACGGTTCCGCGAAGGCGACGGAGATCCGCCGCGCTCAGCCGCGACCAGTCGTGCGCGGGAATGCCGTCGATCATGATGTCGCCGCTGGTGCACCGCTCGAGTCCCAGCAGCGTGCGAGCGAGGGTGGTCTTGCCGGAACCGGACTCCCCCACGACGGCGACGCTCTCCCCCTGGTTCACCTGTAGCGACACCCCGGCGAGCGCGTGGACGGTGCGCTGTCCGACGCGGAACTCCTTGCGCAGGTCCCGGATGTCGATCAGCGGCCGCTCCGCCCGTACGTCTCGCACCGGAGCCTCCACGACGTCGATCCTGGCCCGCTTCGCCGCCATGTCGGAACTGATCTCCGGCAGGCGGACACAGGCCGAATACCGCAGGTCGGCGACCTCGATCAGTGGCGGCGGTCCCTGGCGGCACTGGTCCGTGACCCACTCGCACCGGGTGGCGAAGGCACAGCAGCCCGTGGTCTCCCGGGCCTTGGGGACCGACCCCGGGATGGAGGGGAGTTCGGCGACCCGACGGTCGACCGACGGTTCGGCCAGCAACAGGCCCTGCGTATAGGGGTGCAGCGGCTTGGCCTCCAGGTCGGAGCCGGGCGCGACCTCGATGAGCGATCCGCCGTACATCACGTAGACGCGGTCGCACATCGCGAAGGCCACCCGCAGATCGTGCGTGATCAGTACGACGCTCATTCCGCGCGACTTCTGGACACCGCGCAGGAGGGTGAGCATCTCCTTCTGGGTCGTGACGTCCAGAGCCGTCGTCGGTTCGTCCGCGATCAGGATCTTCGGGTCGCGGGCGAGCGACGCGGCCACAGCGACGCGCTGACGCATGCCTCCGGAGAGCTGGAACGGGTACCGATCCGCTACCGAGGGGTCGGTGAGTCCGACCTCGGCGAGCCGGCGGTTGACCTCCGCCCTGCGTTCGGATCGCGGCGGGCGCCGACGGCCCTCCCAGATCAGCGACTCCTCGATGATGCGCCCGCAGCGGAACACGGGGTTGAGCATCGTGAACGGGTCCTGGAGTACGAGCCCGATTTCCCGTCCTCTGACGTGACTCCACTCGCGTTCTGACAGCTCCAGCAGATTGCGGCCGTCGTACTCGACCTCGCCGCGCGCGACGAGCGATCCGGGCAGGAGACCCATGATGGCGCGGGCGGTCATGGTCTTGCCGCTTCCGGACTCGCCCACGATCCCGATCGTCTCTCCCGCGGACAGGTCGAGTCCGAACGACGTCACGATCGGGTGGGTGCCGTCGGGACCGACCGCGTCAACGCCGAGGGCGCGCACTTTCAGGACCGTGTCCGAGGTCATCCCTCGCGTCATGCGGTCCGACTGTTCGGGGGCCATCACTTGCTTCCTCCACGACTCGAGAGCGCCTCGTACATCCAGTCGCCGATGATGTTCATCGAGATCGCCGTCGCCACGATCATGACGCCGGGCCCGAGCGCCGCCGCGGGGTTCTCGAAGAGCAGGCTGGTTCCGTCCTTGAGCATGAGACCCCAGTCCGGCGAACCGGCGTCGACCCCGAATCCGAGGAACGACAGTCCTGAGAGCGTCACGATGGCGCCGGCGAAGGTCAGGAACGCGTTGGCGACGGCGGTCGCGGAGACGTTGGGCCAGATGTGGAAGAGCATGATGCGTCGGTTCGACAGGCCCAGCGCACGCGCGGCTTCCACGTAGGGCAGGAGTGCCTGCTCCAGTGTCGCGCCTCGGATGACGCGTGTGTCGAAGGGGATCGTCAGCACGAGAAGGAGCGCCACCGCCATCCAATAGCCGCCGCCGAACGCACCGGCGACAACCACGATGACGAGAAGTCCGGGGAGCGCCCACATGAAGTCGACCCAGCGCATGACGACCGCGTCGACGGCACCTCTCTTGTAGCCGCTCCACAGACCCAGCAGGTTGCCGATCAGCATGGAGCCGACGGTGATGACCAGCGGGCCGATGAACGCGGTGCGTGTTCCGGCGATCAGTCTGGAGAAGACGTCCCGGCCGAGTTCGTCCGTGCCGAGCCAGTGCCCGGCGCTGGGCGAGGCGAGGACGTCCGAGACGTTCTGGGCGCCGGGGTCCTGGGGGGCCAGGACCGATCCCAGGACGGTCATGACGACGACCCCGACCACGATCACCAGGCAGGCCAGTACGGTCCAGGACGGGCGCGCCGAGCGACGCGTGGGCCTGGCGGGATCTTCGAGCTGCGGGACTGCGGCACTCATGCCGTCGGCCTTCCGTGCCTGATGCGTGGATCCGCGGCCAGGTAGAGCATGTCTGCCGCCAGGTTCGCGAACATGATCAGCGCGGCCACCAGCAGCGCGATGGCCTGGAGTGTGGGGAGGTCCTGGCTCGACGCGGACCGCACGAGCAGGTCGCCGATCCCCGGGATCGAGAAGGTGACCTCGACGAGGACCGCTCCGGTGGCCAAGGACGCGAGCAGGGGCACGCTGACGGTGATCACGGGGATCATGCCGTTGCGCAGCGCGTAGAACAGGAACACCCGGCGGGACGACATCCCGCGTGCCCGGGCGAAGGTCACGTAGTCCTGGTCGAGCACCTTGATCATCACGGCCCGCGTGTGTTTGACGATGAGCGCGACGCCGGAGATCGCGAGCGCGAGCGCCGGGAGGGTCAGGTGCCACAGTTTGTCGACGAAGCCGCTGCCGGCCCCGAAGACCGGGAACCATCCGAAAAGGACCCCGAACACGTAGAGCAGGGCCACGGCGCCCACGAAGACCGGTGTGCTGAATCCGACGATCACCGACGCCACGATCCCGCGGTCGACGAACGTCGACTTCTTCACCGCCGCGGCCAGCCCCAGGGGGATTCCGATGAGCATGGTCAGCAGATAGGCCACGCCCGCGAGGAGCAGGGAATTCGGCAGCCGCGCCTTGATCTCGTCCGTGACCGGAAGCGTCGAGACCGACGAGTTTCCGAAATCGAACCGGACGGCGTCCTTCAACCAGATCCAGTACTGGGTGAGGAACGGGTCGTTCAGGTGGTACTGCTGCCGGAGCAGCTCCTCTGTCTCGGGAGTCCGCCTCCGGGTGCCGAGCAGATTGCTCACGGCGTCGCCGGGCGTGATGTACAGCAGAGAGAAGATGACGAACGAGATCAGGACCAGCATCGCGGCGCACACCAGGACCCGACTCAGCACTAGGAAGAAAATTGCTCGTGTTTGCATCGCTGCCTTTTTCTCGTTGGGGCTCGCGGCCCACGCGGCCGGCGTCACCGCGGCCGCGTGGCACCGTCACGACGCGGGCTTGACCTGCGCCACCCACGCGGCCGGACCGTAGGCCGAGGAGAACGGGTTCAGCTCGGGCCACGTGAAGGTGTCCGACAGCGCCAGGACGTTCTCACCGAGGTAGAGCGGGATGTAGGGAACGTCCTGCGCGGCGAGCTTGTCCAGGGCGGAGTACGCCTGGAACCGTCCCGCCCGGTCGGCCGTGGAGATCCCCGCGTTGACCAGCTTGTCGGCCTCCGGATTGCTGTACGCGGCGTAGTTCGCGTAGGCGATGTCCGCCTGCGAGCTGTCGAGGAGATAGCTGGCCGTGGTGTTCGGCTCCTCCGAGCAGTCAAGTCGCTGGATCGTGAGCTGGATCTTCTTCTTGGCCGCTCCTTCGCCGACGCGCTGGGTGTACTGGGCCTCGGAGAGGACCTTGACGTCCAGCTCGATGCCGGCCTTCGCCACCATTCCGGCGATGGCCTGAGCGATCTTGGGGCGGATTCCGTCGTCGGGAACCTCGAAGGTTCCCTTGACGCTGCCCGGGTGGCTCGACTTCGCGATCTCTTCCTTCGCCTTGGACACATCGAACGCGTAGGGCGGGAGCGAGCCGATCATGGTGTCGATGTCCGCTTTGTCGGCCACCTTGGCCAGGACCTGGGCCGGGAACAGGCTGTCATAGGTGACGGCGCCGTCGCCTTCGGCGGCGGCGAGGCCCTTGCGGTCCAACGCGTAGGCGAAGGCGCGCCGGACGTGCACGTCGTCCCACGGGGCGACCTGGGTGTTCAGTGACATGAACGTCTGCTTGCACCCGGGGACCTTCACCAGTTTCGCCTTGGAGCTGGCGGCGAAGGCTCGCGGGTCCGCGAGCGGGTACGCGGCGTCGAGCTGGCCGGACCGGTAGGCGAGCGCGGCGCTCGTCACGGTCTTGAAGGGCTTGACCGACACCCTCTGGATCGCCGGCTTGCCTCCCCACCAGTCCGGGTTGGCGGTGAGGTCCGCGCCTTCGGTCGGGTTCAGCCGGTCGAGCCGGTACGGCCCGGTCGCCATGGTCAGCGTGCCCGGCTTGCCGAAGTCGGCCTTGTGCTCGTCGTAGAACTTCTTCTGGAAGATGCTCGCTCCCACGCTGGCGAGGAGCGACAGGACGCTGGAATCAGCCTGCTTGAGCGTGACGACGACGGTGTTCGCGTCCCTGGCGGTCACGTCCTTCACGTTCACGAACAGCGACTCGTACGGGGACGGCGCCAGGCGCTCGTAGTCCAGCGAGGCGACCACGTCAGCGGACGTCATCCCGGTGCCGTCCCAGAACGTGACGCCCTTGCGCAGGTGGAAGATGTACGTGCGCGGGTCCGGGGTGTCCCACGACTCCGCGAGCCCCGGGGCCAGCTGGCCCTTCGGGTCGGCGGTGAGCAGGGCGTCGTAGACCGTGGCGAGAAGGTTGTTGCCCGAGGTCAGCGTGAGCGGGTCGATGCTGTCGAGGCTGTCCGCGACGATGCCCCACCGCAGGAGGTCCGCCCTGCCGCCGGTCGCTCCCGGCTTCTCGGCGCCGTTGCAGGCAGCCAGTAGCGCTGCCAAGCAGACAACGGTGGCGCTGACCGCCACGAGTCTGATGGACCGTTTACGCTTCATGACCCGTCCTCCTCGGGCCAGAGGTCCAGCCCCCAGCCGGTTGTGTGCCGCCCGTGTGATCAGGCTCACGGGTTTGGATGAGGCTATGGCCGTCGAACGGCGCGGACCTGGTGACGATCCGCCCAATTTTCCGCCTGGAATCGTTCAATGTAACGAAGGCGCACAACGGCCCGACCACGCCTCGGTTTCGGTCAACGAACGGAGGCCGCGCGTTCGTTCGTTCTTCCCAAGACGCGCGGCGGAGCGTCCCGTAGACTCCGGCGGATATGAGCGAGACGTCCAAACCGCAGCGTGCGAGCTTGTCGAGGATCCTCAACGACCTCGGCGGTACGTTCCTCGACGTGGTCGTCGCCGACGTGAGTGCCCACGAGCAGGTCGGGGCCGTCGTCGTCCACGACCACGGACAGAACCACACGCTCCTGCCCAAGGCGCTGGTCCTCGGCATCGGGGTGTACGGCGCGTCCGACATCGCGGAGCTGCTGCGCGTTCTCGGGACACAGAGCGCCGCGGCCCTGATCGTGCGGGCGCCTGTGGACCGCGAGCCAGAGGTGCTCAACGCCGCCCGCGACGCGGGCGTCGCCCTGCTCGCGCTGGCGGAGAACGCGGACTGGCTTCAGCTCGCGGACATGCTCCGGACCATCGTGGCCCAGGACGATGTCGGGGACGAGGTGACGAGCACCCTGGGCGGTGTCGCCGCGGGCGACCTCTTCGCCCTCGCCAACGCCGTGGCGGCACTGATCGACGCGCCGGTCACCATCGAGGACCGCCGGTACCGCGTGCTGGCGTTCTCGGGACGGCAGGACGAGGCCGACGCCGCTCGCATCCGGACCATCCTCGACCGCCAGGTGCCCGAGGTCTACCTCCGCGAGGACGAGGACCGGGGGGTGTTCAAGGCCCTCTACCAAACGGAGGAGCCGCTGTACATCGAGGCCTCCAAGATCAGCGAGAACGAGATCCCGCGCCTGGCCATCGCGGTGCGTGCCGGTGACGAGATCCTGGGATCGATCTGGGCGGCGGTCACCGGACCGCCGTCCACCGAGCGGTCGCAGGCCCTGGCCGACGCCGCGAAGCTCGTCGCCCTCCACCTGCTGCGCCGACGAGCCGGAGCCGACGTCGACCACCGCCTGCGCTCCGACCTGGTGGCCACCGCCCTCGAAGGCGGGCCCAAAGCCGCGCACGCGCTCGGCCGCCTCGGGCTGCTCGGGAAGACCGTCAATGTCGTCGCCATGGACATCGTCGACCACGGCGACGGACAGACCGATCCCTCCCGGCAGGCGAGGGAACGCCAGCAGTTGGCGGACGCGTTCGCGATGCACCTCACCTCGGTCGCGCCGCGGTCGGCGACGGCCCTGCTCGGCGACGTGTCGTACGGGCTGGTCTCGCTCACCGGGGACGCCGACCAGAACGAGCAGCGCGCCAAGCGGCTCGCGGCCGACTTCCTGAAGCGGACGGGCACGCGGGTGCCGGCCGTCATCGGCATCGGCACTGCGATCAGCGACCCGATCCGCTTGAACGAGTCGCGGACGCGGGCCGACCGTGCGCTGCGCGTACTGCGTACGCGAGGGACGGCGGGCACCGCGGCCACGATGTCAGAGGTGCACATAGACGCGCTGGTGCTGGAGCTCCAGGACTTGTCCTTGGCACGCCATGACCCGGTGACCGGCCCGTTGAGCCTGATCCTCGAGTACGACGAGCGGCGCAACGGCAGCCTCCTGGCAACTCTCAAGTGCTGGCTGAACGCCTTCGGCGACATCCACGCCGCCGCGGCCTCGGCCGGTGTGCACCACAACACGTTCCGCTACCGGCTCAAGCGGCTCAGCGAGGTCGGGAAGATCGACCTGGAGAACCCGGACGAGAGATTCGCGTTGATGCTCCAGATGCGTCTGATGAACCCCGCCGTCGAGTGATTCGCCGCGTCACGGCGAAGCGGTCGCCTGAGTGGCGACCACGTGCGCGGCCAGTGCTCCGGCGACGCTGACGAAGTCGTAGATCTCATCCACGGTGGCGCACCGGATCCGCACGGTGTACTCCGACGAGCGCTCGGCCGTCGGAATCATGGCGACGAGATCAGCGCTCGTCGACAGCTTCAGGTCGATCTCCACCACCAGGTCGTGAGGGACGACCGGCGGCCGGATCGACGAATCCGCCACGGCTCGCGCCGCGCCTTCCCGGATGTGCGCCCTGGCGGTGGCCGGGGAGAGGGCGTCGGCCGAGTTGTAGGAGAGGTAGCGCTTGACCTCGACGCGGTGGACCGCCTCGACTCCGGCGAGACCGGCCGAACAGGTCCGGTCGTCTCCGGTGATGAGCTTCACCGGGACTCCGAACCGGCCGGCGTAGAGGGCGTTGACGTCTGCCTCGGACGCGGCCCGACCGTTGAGCCGGAGTTCCGACCAGAATCCGGTGAACGTGTGTGAGAGCACTCCGGGCGCTCCCGCGGCCGCGTGGTAGCCGATGAAGAGGGCCGCGTCGAAGTCGCCGTGCAGGCCGTGCACCATGCCGCAGGTACGGGGGCTGCCGTTGACGAGACGTGCACGCGGGTCCAGCAGGGCGGGCAGGATGTTGTCCATCGGCCCGTGGCTGTCCGCCACCACCACGTGGGTGGCTCCCGCGTCGAACGCCCCCGCCACAGCGGCGTTGGCCTCCTCGGTCATGAGCTCCTGGCCGCGTGCGTAGGTCCGGTGCCCGGGGACGGTGTTGTGCAGCCGCGAAACACCCGCGACTCCCTCCATGTCCACGCTGATGTAGACAGAACCGGCCATGAGACCGTCCCTTCTTCCTTGGTCTGACCCGGCCGTTCACCGGGTGGTTGCCAGCCGAACCGGGGGCGGCTTGCCTCAGGTCGCCGATGAGAAGGCCGCGAGGAGTGCGTCCGGCTCGAGCCCGTACGCCGTGAAGCCGCGCGCACCGGTCATCGTGGGAGCGGCGAGCATCGCGTTGATGATCGACTCCTCGGTGGCCTCGACGACGGCGCGGAACAGGTCGTCCAAGGCTTGGTGCGGAACCGCGGAATGGGGCGCCACCAGCGGGTGACCGCCCGCGTAGCCCTCGGTGGGCACGTTCTGCGGCGCCGTGGAGAAGGCGAGCATGATGTCACCGCTCGAGTCCTGGATGCCGCCGCCGACCCGGCCGATGCCGATGCTCGCCCTGGTGGCCAGCCGACGGCACTGGCCGGGCAGCAGCGGAGCGTCCGTCGCCACGATCACGATGATCGAACCCGAGCCGGGCGGCATGGGCGGGTCTCCGCCCGGCTGGGTCCGGGCCGGCAGCGGGACGTGTGCCAGGCGCGCGTCACGGCCCACGGGCCGGCCGTCGACCCTGAAGTCGGGGCGGGTCCCGTGGTTCGCCTGGACGAGCACGCCCACGGTCCAGCCGCCCGCGGACGCGTCGAGACGACGCGACGCCGTTCCGATCCCGCCCTTGAACCCGTGGCAGACCATGCCGGTTCCCCCTCCGACACTCCCCTCCTCGACGTCGGCGGACGCCGACTCGTAGGCCGCTCGGACGTGTTCGCCGGTGACGAACTGGGCGTTCCCGCTGTTGAAGGCGAGGTCCGCGGTCTCGCCCACCACCGGCAGGGAGAAGGCGTTGCGGAAGGTGTCGTGCGCCGTCTCGATCGCGACCAGGCTGTCCCTGACGACGCCGACGCTGTGGGTGCCCGTGAGGGCCAGGTCGGTCGTGAGCAGACCGCTCTCGCGAACCCACTCGAGACCTGTCATCTCACCGTTGCCGTTGAGCGTGGCGCAGCCCGCGAACAACGGATGTGTTCGGACGTGTCCCGGCCGTGGACGGATCACGGTCACGCCGGTACGGGCGATGACGTGGTCGTCGCGGATGACGGTGGCGTGACCGACGGTGACGCCGGAGACGTCGCTGATGGCGTTGCGGGGTCCTGAGGGAAGAATCCCGATCTCGATGCCGAGGTCACGGAGCCTGGTCATGGTTCTCCATTCGGTGGAGGGGGAGCTCGATCCTGCTGGGCAGGCGGGGCCCGTGGAAGACGGAGTGCGTACCGCGTTCGGCCTCCGTCGCACCGAGGTAGTCGGCGGAGCCGAGGTTGATTGCGTAGAGCGGGAAGAGACTGGAGGTCACCACGAGGCGCAGGGCGTGCCCCGGCTGGAGCTCGTGCGCCACGTCCGTCATCGCGATCCTGTAGCCGACCGGCACACCTGTCCGGAACGCGGGCACCGATCCCGCGCGCACGACCCCGTGTGCCAGGTGAACCGTTCTCGTCTCGCCCGGGAACACGTCCTCGAGGGACACCATCCAGTCCGCGTCATCGCGATCGGTCCCGGCGAACAGATGGACCACCGGCGTGCCGCGGACCAGTGTGGGAACGTTGACGGTCGCCGCCGTGTACGTGAGCGTGTCGTCGCGGCTGGTCGCGAACGATGTCTCAAGGGTGAATCCCGCTGGGCCGGTCCGTGAGAAGGACCCGTGATCCGGCTGCCACGGAACGGGATTCCCGGGATCGTGGACGAAGTGATCGGCCGCCTCGCGGGGTGTCGCGTCGCGCGTCAGTCGTCCGTCCCCGATCCGGGTGTTCGCCCGCCCTTCGGAGGTCAGCCACAAGGTCTCGACCTCGTCGGCCACCGGCCAATGGTCGAGGTCTTCCCAGGCGTTGCGGCCCGTGACGAAGACGCGCACGGGGGCGGGAGCCCAGGACGACGGGTCGTCCCGCAGGTGGTGGTCGAACCACTCGAGGAGCAATTCGTCGGGGTCGACGACGGAACGGGGCCCCCATTCGACCCCGCCGACAACGCTCACCGGTCTCCGGGTTCCGGCTGAGTCCCACGGGCCGATGACCAGCGAGTGCTCCCCTCCGGCGGAGGAGACGGTCTCCCAGTGCGCCATCGTGGCGCCCAGCCCGCTGTCCCACCGGCCGGAGACCAGGAGGGTCGGCGCGCTCGCATTCGTCCCGCCGCCCACAGCCAGGCTGCTCCAGTACGGGTCCTGGGGGTCGAGGTGGGCGAGCCAGTCGGGCCACGGCGCGTCCGGTCTGCCCAGCGCTTCGTGCATACCGGCCAGCGGCCTGCTGCTGAAGACCGACTTCCAGGGCGGCGCGTCGACAGGCCCGCGCACCCGGCCACCGACGAGGTGCATCCAGAACAACCAGTCCAGTCGCACGGCACCGCCCCGCGACGGCAGGCCCTCGCCCGCGGCGAACGGGGACCACACGGCGAGCGCGTCCACCGGAGCCGCCGACGCGGCGGCGAGCGCCGCGAACCCGGCGTAGCCCGCGCCGAAGCAGCCGAGGCGGCCGTTGGACCCGGGAAGGTCACGGGCCCACGTGACGATGTCGGCGCCGTCTGCGGCCTCGTGGAGGAACGGCTCGAAATCCCCGTCCGAGTCACCCCGGCCGCGCACGTCACCCGCGACCACGATGTATCCGCGCGCGGCAAGGAGCTTGAAGCGGTCCGAGGGGACCTGCGGCGCCGTGCTCGCAGGAGGCTTCTGGTCCGCGCGGTTGTTGTCGTAGGGCGTGCGGGTGACGAGGACCGGGTGATCACCGGGGGCAGGCGGCATGTAGACGTCGACGGACAGGTCGACCCCGTCCCTCGCCTCGACCCGTACGTCGAAGCGGGAGCGCACACGGGAGACATCGGTGAACCTCATACCGCTCCCCCGCTGTTCTCGACGGGCAGGACGAGCCGCGAGGGGTGCTCCGGGCCGTGGTGAACGGTCACGCTCACCACGCGTGATTCCACGGCGTCGGCCCAGGGCTCACCGGTGCCGAGGTTGCGTGAGAAGGCGGGGAACGCGCCCGCGGTCACCGCGAGCGCGATGCGGTGCCCCGGCAGGAAGGTGTGGTGGAGCCAGACCAGCGGGATGCGCAGGCCGACGATCTCCCCGGGGCTGACGGGCGGTGAGCCGGGCCCGGACCGCATCGAGATCCGCTGTAGCCCGCACGACCCGAGTTCGCTGCCGACGAGCATCATCCGGCCGTCGGGATGGACGTCGAGCAGCAGGACGCTCAGGTCCGCGTCGGGCGCGTCCAGCGAGACGAAGACGTCCAGCTCGGCCTGGCCGCTCACGTGGACGGGCTCGTCCAGGGCCGGACCCGGGTAGACGAGGACGTCGGGGCGGCGCAGCAGGTAGCGATGGTCGTGGGGCGGGTCGCTCCAGGCGAACAGGTCGAGGTTGGTGAAGTCCCTGGCCGGGTTCTCCGGGTCGAAGACGTACGTGTCGCGGGCGGCTTTCTCCGGAGTCCGCGTGAGCCGGCCGTTTCCGCTCAGTGTGCGGGCGTCGCCGCCACTGGCCAGGTACCAACTCGTCGGCTCGACCGCGGCGGACGGCCACTCGTCCAGGTCTTCCCACCGCATCGTCCCGGTCCGGAAGACCCGGCACGGGTGGGCATCAGCGGGTTCGTCGTCGTCCCTGAGGTGCCGTGCGAGGAAGCGCTCGACGTGTCCGACGGTGTCCATGACCGACGAGGAGACATCCAGTCCTCCCAGCACCGGGCTCGGCGAACGGTTCCCTCCGTGGTCCCAGGCTCCGATCAGGAGCTGGGCCCTGGCGCCCGCGGGCGACCGCGCCAGCCGGGCCCACGTCGCCATCGTGGTCTGGTCGTCCCACCAGCCGACCGTGACGAGCACGGGCAGGTCGAGGTTCGCCCAGTCGTCGTCGCTGAGCACGAACGCCTCGCCGAGGTAGTCGATCTCCCCGTCCACGTACTTCGGCCACCACCGTCCACCGGTGCCGACCTGCTCGTGGAGGGTGCGCAGCGGCAGGTGCCTGATGTTGTGCCCCCATGAGGGAGCGCCGTAGTGCTGTTGGGTACGTCCGGTCACCTGGTGGAACCACCAGCTCCAGTAGAGGTGCGGGACACCGGTGTTGAAGCTCGGCCGCGGGCCGAGGCCGGCGACTCCAATGGCCATCGGCGCGATGCACCGCAGGTGCGGCGGCCGGGCCCGAGCGGTCCACCACTGGGTGAGACCTTCGTAGCTGAGCCCGACCATGCCGACCCGGCCCGTGCACCAGGTCTGCTCGGCGACCCACTCGACGCTGTCGTAGCCGTCGTCGCTGTCCTGGACGAAGGGCTGGAAGTCACCGCCGGAGTCGCCGCGTCCGCGCATGTCGATCATGACGTAGGCGTAACCGGCGGCGACGAGCCGCCGCATCCAGATTCCCGGCTTGCGGTTGTACGGGGTTCGTGTCACCACGGCCGGGAACGGGCCGTCACCGGCCGGGACCATGATGTCGGCGGCCAGCTCGACGCCGTCGCGCATCGGGATCCGGCAGTTCCACAGGGCTCGGACCTCTCTCGTGCTCCCCCTCAGCGCGGGCATCAGAACGCCTTGGCGTACGCGTTCAGTGCCTGCTGGCCGCCGAGATGCGCGTACAGCACGTTCGAGTCCTTCGGGATGTCGCCGTCGCGGATCAGGTCGATGAGGCCCGCCATCGACTTGCCTTCGTAGACGGGGTCGATGATGATCCCCTCCGTCTTGCCGGTGAGGCGGATCGCGTCGAGGGTCGACCGCACCGGGACCCCGTACTCGTCTCCGGCCCAGCCCGGGAGCACGGTGATCTCGTCGTCCCGCAGGTCACGCCTCAGCCCGATGAGATCCGCGGTGTTCCGGGCGATCCGACCGACCTGGTCGACCGTCTTGTCGAGGGTGGCCGAGGCGTCGATGCCGATGACCCGGCGGGGTCGGCCGCCCGCGTCTTCGAGTGCCGCGAAGCCCGCGATCATGCCCGCGTGCGTCGAACCGGTGACGGTGCAGACCACGACGGTGTCGAAGAAGGTGTCGAGCTCCTGCTCCTGCCGGGCCACCTCGTACGCCCAGTTGGCGAAGCCGAGACCGCCGAGGCGGTGGTCGGACGCGCCGGCGGGGATGCCGTAGGGCTTGCCGCCGCGCTTCTCCACGTCGTCGAGGGCCTGCCGCCACGAGTCACGGAAGCCGATGTCGAAACCGGCGGGGTCGAGTCGTACCTCTGCTCCCATCACCCGGCTGAGCAGGATGTTGCCGACTTCGGTGCTCAGCGGATCGGTCCAGGAAGGCACCCAGTTCTCCTGGACCAGGACGCACTCCAGCCCGAGGTGGGCGGCGACCGCGGCGACCTGCCGGGTGTGGTTGGACTGGTGGCCCCCGATCGACACCAGCGTGTCGGCTCCTTGGGCCAGCACGTCGGGAATGAGGTACTCCAGTTTGCGGGTCTTGTTACCGCCGTAGGCCAGCCCGGAGTTGCAGTCCTCCCGCTTCATCCAGATCGAGGCACCGCCGAGGTGGGCGCTCAGACGTGGGAGCGGGTGCACCGGACTGGGGCCGAAGGTGAGCGGGTGGCGGGCGAAGTCCTCGATGGACACAGCGCGTTCTCCTTCGCGGATTGGCGATCGACGACGAGGCCGTCAAGGTGCCTCGAGCGATCAAACTGTCACTCCCCCGGCGGCCTCGTTTCGTGAATGAGACCGAACCTCGGGCGGGGATTGGTGCGGGTTCACCACACAAGGACCCGCGGCGCGGGAAGTCTGCTAGCTGTTGCGCCCTCGCGCGGCGACGGCCCAGGGGCGCAGGCCGCCTCCCTCGTCGATCCATAGCCGCTCGGCCAGGTTGACGGCCGCGCAGCAGTGGTTGGGCACCACCGCGACCTGGCTGCCCAGCGGAGGCAACGGGGCGCCGCCCAGGTCCACGACGGCGTGGTGCTCGGAGACGAGGACGATCCGGGCGTCCGGGTGGTCGAGCAGACGTCCTCCTCCGGTGTTGAAGGCAGCCTTGTCGGCGGCGAGCACCTTGCTGCCGGAGTCCAGGACCGCACGGCCTCCGGCGTGGCTGACGACCGTCGCACGACAGGTCAGCGCGACGTCATCGGGTTGCGTCGTCCCCAGCTCCCACTGCTGCGCGTCCCCGAAGACGTAGACCCCGGGTCGCACCTCGGTGACCGCCTCTGGCCGGGTGTCGGCCAGGCTCGGCGTCGATCCGCCGCTGACCACCGCGACCTCGATTCCGGCGTCCTCCGCGGCCGCGCGCGCGACCGAGAGCGCTCGTGCCTCGTCAGCGGCGGCCGTCGCCCCGGCGTCCATGGCGTAGCTGTGTCCCGGAAACGTGAAGACTCCCGCGACCTTCGCACCCGAGAGCTCGGCGGCGGTCGCGACCAGGCCCGCGTCCGAGGGGCGACAACCACTGCGGTGGTGACCGCAGTCCACTTCGATGACCACCTCCACGCCGAGGCGGCCGACCAGGTGACCCGCCCGGGCGGCGCCCTCGGCCGAGTCCACGCCGATCGCGATGCGGGCCCTGTCCGCCAGAGCGCCGAGCCGGCCGGCCGCCTGGCCGTCGATGTGCAGGGGGTAGGCGATGAAGAAGTCGGTCACGCCGCTGTCCGCGAAGACTTCCGCCTCACCGATCGTCGCCACCGTCAGTCCGACGGCGCCGGCCGCGATCTGGCGCCGGGCGATCCGGGGCGACTTGTGGGACTTGGCGTGCGGGCGGAGCGCGAGGTCGTTCGTCGCGGCCCACTGTGCGACTCGCCGGATGTTCCGGTCGAGCCGATCCAGGTCGACGTGCAGGTAGGGGGTGTTGGGCATGGCCGAATCCTCCTCGCCGCTCCGACGGCGTGATTGGTGAGTGGCGCCGAAGACGAGCGGCGCTCTTCGTACGGCCGGACAACGAATCCCGGGCAGCGGCCCGGCACACTGTCCGATATGACGACACCAAGGGTGGACCGACGGGAGTTCCAGCAGCGCCTGGACGATCTCGCGAATCGGTACGGCGTCCCGGGGGCGGCGGCCGGCGTGTTGGTCGACGGGAGGACCACGGTCGTCGCCACCGGGATCGCGAAGCTGGGTACGACCGTTCCGGTGACGACGGACTCGGTGTTCCTGCTCGCCTCCATCACCAAGGTGTGGACCGCGACGCTCGTCCTCCAGCTCGTGGACGAGGGGCTGGTCGACCTGTCCTCGCCGGTGAATCACTACCTGACGCCGCCGCTGCGGTTGGAGGACGAGGAGGTGGCGCGCACCGTCACCGTCGGACAACTGCTCTCGCACTCCGGCGGGTTCTTCGGCGATGCCGCCGAGCCGGACGTCCGGAGCGACGACGCCGTCGAGAAGATCGTTGAAAGCTACAGCGGCCTGGCTCAGCTGCACCGGCCGGGAGCGGTGTTCTCCTACTCCAACTCCGGGTACAACGTGCTGGGCCGGCTCATCGAGTGCGTGACCGGATCGACCTGGGACGAGGCGTTGCGGACGCGCCTCATCGAACCGTTGGGGCTCGGCAGCACCTCGACGCTTCCCGAGGAGACCATGACGAGACCGCTCGTGGTCGGCCACGTGCCGGCGGCGCCGGGGTCGTACGATCTCACGCCGGTCTCGACCTGGCTCGACCCCAGGACGTCGGGGCCGTGCGGGGGGACGCTGGCGGCAACCCCGGCCGACCTCCTGGCGTTCGCCCGGCACCACCTCGAGGACGGTCTGGCGCCTTCGGGCGCGCGACTCATGAGTCCGCGGACCGCGCGGACCATGCGGGAGCCCCACATCGCGCAGCCGGATCCGAGCCGGGGTCCCGCGTGGGGCTGGGGATGGTCGATCGAGCGTCTCGAGCCGCGGATCGTCGGCCACATCGGGAGCACCTGCGGTCAGCAGTCCCGGCTGGTCCTGGCGCCCGACCACGGCGTCGCCGTCTGCGTCATGGCGAGCGGTGACATCCAGGGCATGGGTGACGAGCTGGTGTCCGAGCTGTTGCGGGAGCTGGTCGGCGTCGGCCTGCCGACCACGCCGGGCCCGGTCGACGCGGACATCGACGTCACGCCGTACGTCGGGCGGTTCCGGATGAGCGACGAGGCGACGATCGACGTACGGGCGGAGGCATCGGGTCTCATCGCGTCCTTCACGACGAGCGGCCGGTGGGCAGACTTCCACGGGGACTTCTCGACGCCGATGACCTACGCGGGCGGAACGACGTTCCTCATGTCGATGCCGCCCGTGACCGAGCCGGTGGCGGCCACCTTCCTCTGGGCGGACGGGCCTGGCGGACCCGCGACCCACCTCGCGTCGCAGATGCGGGTCGCTCCCCGGTCGGAAGCCTCTCCGCGGTGACGGCCCCGGTCGGAGTCCTCTGCGCCGTGATGGCCGGCGGTACGCGGGCCGTGCGGCGGCCGGGCGGTCCGGCGCGCCCCGGAGGTCGTCGTCCGTGTCATCCCACCCCGTCGCGGCGCGTACACCGCGCGCGTCCACCGCATGTCTGCGAGGCAATCCGATGACCGAGACCTCCTCTTCCGTGGCATCGGCGGCTCCCGCGGAGGAGGTGCTGCGAGAGATCGCCCGCAAGGTGCTCTGGATCGCCACGTCGATCGTCGACGCGGCGAACCGCGGCCGTCCCAACGCCAGTGGCGTCAAGGTCGGGGGCCATCAATCGTCCAGCGCCTCGATGGTCGACATCATGGTCTCGCTCTGGTTCGCCGAGCTGACCCGGAACGACCGGGTGTCGGTCAAACCGCACGCGTCCCCCGTACTCCACGCGATCAATTACCTCATCGGCGACCTTGACGCCAAGTACCTCACGACACTCCGCTCCAAGGGCGGGTTGCAGTCCTACCCCAGTCGGCTCAAGGATCCCGACACCGTGGATTTCTCCACCGGCTCGGTCGGCATCGGGGCGACTGCCGCGCTCTGGGCGGCCATGTCCCACCGCTATCTGACCTCGCACTTCGACTCCACGCCCGAGGCAGGCCGCTTCATCAGCCTTCTCGGGGACGCCGAGCTCGACGAGGGCGCGGTCTGGGAGGCCGTCGCGGACCCCTCCACGGCGAAGATGGGCGAATTGCTGTGGGTCGTCGACCTGAACCGCCAGTCGCTCGACCGCATCGTGCCCGACGTCCAGATCCACCGCCTCATGGGCATGTTCGAGGCAGCCGGGTGGCAGGTGATCACGCTCAAGTGGGGGCGGAAGGTCAGCGCGCTCTTCGACCGTCCAGGAGGGGACGACCTGCGTACGCGGCTGGAGACGATGCCCAACGAGGAGTACCAGCGCCTCCTGCGTGTCGACGCCGAGCAGATCGCCGACCGGATCGTCGGCGACGACGGGTCCGAAGCGCTGCGCGAGCTGCTGCGGTCGGTACCCTCCGACCATCTCGCGGTGGCCCTGCGGGACCTGGGCGGGCACGACATCGGCCTGTTGCTCGACACCTTCGCCCACGTGGATCCGGATCGGCCGACGGTCGTCTTCGCCTACACGGTGAAGGGGCGCGGCCTGCCTACGGAAGGGCATCCGAACAACCACTCTGCCTTGCTCACCGACGTCCAGATGGAGGCGCTCGCCGAGTCGGTCGGCGCGAACCCGGCCGACCCGTGGCGACGGTTCCAGGACGGGTCCTTCGCGGCGACGCTGTGCGCGGAGCGCGGGCACGCCCTGCGGCGGCGCGCCGCTGTCACGAATCCTCGGCCCGATGCCGTTCCCGCCACCTTGTCCCGGAAGCACCGCGCTCCGATCTCGACCCAGGCGGCTCTGGGTCGTTTTCTCACCGATCTGACCCGCGAGGCACCGGAAGTGGCGCGCCGCGTGGTGACCTGTAGTCCGGACGTCGCGTCCTCGACCAACCTCGGCGGCTGGATCAACAAGACGGGGGTCTGGTCGGTCGCGGACCGACCGGACTGGTTCGCCGATGACCCCGAACGGGTTCTCAAATGGTCCGAGGGCGCCGGTGGTCAGCACATCGAGCTCGGTATCGCCGAGGTCAACCTGGTGAGCCTGCTCAGCGAGCTCGGTTCGACCTGGTCGCGGTGGGCCGAGCGGCTGGTCCCGATCGCCACCATCTACGACCCGTTTCTCTCACGAGCCCTGGAACCCTGGTCCTACGGCATCTACGCCGGTGGTCAGTCGATCATCGTCGGCACGCCGTCGGGCGTCACCCTCGCTCCCGAGGGAGGAGCGCACCAGTCGATCACGACTCCGTCGATCGGCTTGCAGCAGCCGGGCTGCGTCGCGTGGGAGCCCGCGTTCGCCCAGGACCTCGAGTGGTGCTTCCTGGACGCGATCGACCACGTGGGGGTCCCCGGCGGGACGTCGGCGTACTTCCGGCTCTCGACCCGCCCGATGGACCAAGCGCTTGCCCGCTTGCCCGAGGACCCTCTCCTGCTGGAGCGGCGCCGACGCCATGCCGTTGCCGGCGGCTACCGCCTGACCGATCATCCCCTCGCGGACGAGCGGGTCACCCTGGTCGGGGTGGGAGCGATCATGCCTGAGGTCGTGGCGGCGGCCGATGCCCTGACCGGGCTCGGTGTGACCGCCGGCATCGTGTGCCTGACGAGCCCGGACCTCATCTTCCGGTCCGCGCAAGGCAAGGGGAGCGATATCGCCTCGGCTCTGTTTCCCTCGGAGAGCCCTGCCCCCTTGCTCACCGTCATGGACGGCCACCCCCACACGCTTGCCTTCCTGGCGGGGCTGCGCGGTGACCGGACCAAAAACCTCGGCGTCACCGAGTTCGGCCAGTCGTCCGCCCTCCAAGACGCCTACAGGATTCACGGGATCGACACAGCGACGATCGTCGATGTCGCGCTCAGCCTGACCGGCCGCTGAGCCGGGGACTCCTCTGGGCGGACGGCTGCCGGCGGGCCGTATTTCAGAAGGACTTGAGAAGTTGGCGTGGAAGGCTGCGATCTCCTTCCGAGCAGCGGCGGCCGGGTTGCCCGGTGGGCCCGCTGCGCACGTCCTCGTCTGTGGAGAAGCCCCCCATGAGTCTTACGCATATCAACGGCCTTCCGGCGCACGTCCTGTTCGTGCACTTCGTGGTGGTGCTGGTGCCGCTGACGGCCCTGGCCGCGGTGGTCTGCGCGGTCCAGCCCCGGTATGCCCGGCGCATGGGGCTGTCGCTTCCGCTGCTGGGGCTGGTGACCCTGGCGCTGGTGCCGGTCACGACGCATGCCGGGGAGTGGCTCAAGGCCCGTGTGGGCGACGATCCTCTGGTGCGTAAGCACGCGGAACTGGGCGACGGTCTGCTGCCGTGGGCGATAGGGCTGTTCCTCGTGACGCTCGGGGTCTGGTGGCTGGGGCGCCGGACCGCACGGTCCGGGGAGCCGGCCGCCGAGAGCGTTCCGTCCGCCGGCGCGCGGCGGAGCCTGCCGACGGCTGTGCGCGCGACCGCCGCCGTAGTGGCGGTGATCGTGTCCGCCGGCGCGGTCGTCGACGTGTACCGCATCGGTGATTCCGGCGCGAAGGCGTCCTGGAACGACAACTACGACAAGCACCCGTCGGGACACAACGGCTGACGGGCACTCCGCACCTCGGCGCCGAAGGACTCCGATCGGCTTCCACGGACCTGCCTGTGAGGTCAATGGGACGCCATCGCGGCCCTTCGGTCACCCGCGCGGGTGAGGTTCGGCGTGGGGCGGTTCGACCGGGCAAGGGGGCGGGGCGCCGGTGCGTAACTTGGTGCCGCGGCCCGCCGTCGGCGCGTCGGTGTCACCACATCCCCCCAGGTCAAGGGGTCTGTCATGAAGCGCGTCATCTCCCTCGCCGTTGGCGTGGCCGCCGTTGCGGCCACTGCCTCAGGATGCGGCAGCTCCAGTTCCACGACGTCCCTCACCCCCCATTCCAGCGCCGGCGCCACCACCGCGAGCGCCAGCGCCTCCGCGTCGACCGGCGGCGCCGCCACGGTGAAGACAGCGAACTCGCCGCTCGGTCAGATCCTGGTCGACGCCTCCGGCAGGACCCTGTACCTGTTCAAGGCCGACACCGGGAAGACGTCGACCTGCAACGGATCCTGCACGCGGGCCTGGCCCCCGCAGACCACGACCGGAAAGCCCCACAACAGCGGCGTGACCGCCTCAATGGTCGGAACGAGCACCCGGTCGGACCACTCGACCCAAGTGACCTACCACGGCCACCCGCTGTACTACTTCGCCAAGGACACCAAGCCCGGAGAGACCAACGGCCAGGGCCTCAACGAATTCGGCGCGCTGTGGTACGTGGTCAGCCCCAGCGGCAACGCGGTCACCACCGCGGCCTCCACGTCGGCCTCACCGTCGACCGGCTCCGCCAGCGGCGGAGGCGGGTACTGAGGCGCGGTCCCGTCCATCACTCCGCTCACCGGCGCAGCAGGTCCGCGGCGGCGAGACTGAGTACGCCGTCGTGCCAGGCGAGGCCGCGCAGGTCGCGGACGACGACGGGGGCGTGGGTGGCCAGTGCGCGCCGCCCGACCCCGACGACGACCGCGCCTGCCGCGGCTCCGGCCGCCGCCCCCGCGGCGCTGTCCTCGAAGACGACCGTCCGGGCCGGGGCGAAGCCCAGTCTCCGGGCCGCGGCGCGGTAGCCGTCAGGGGCTGGTTTGCCGTGGCTGACGTCGTCCGCGGTGATGAGCACGGGCGGAGTGGGCAGTCCCGCCGCCGCGAGGCGGGCCCGTGCCAGGAGGGTGACTCCGGAGGTGACCACCGCCCACCGCTCGCGCGGCAGGCTCGTGAGGAGGCCGAGGGCACCGGGGAGCGCTGTGGTGGTGGCCGCGGCCTCGACCTCCATACGGTCGATCGCGGCGAGTGCCGCCGGCCGTTCGTCCGGGTCGGTCACCAGGAGGGCGACGGTGTCGGCCGACCGGCGGCCGTGCACCATGGCGGTCACCTGTTCCGGCGGCAGGCCGCGGTCACGGGCCCATTGGCTCCATGCCCGGTCGACGCCGTGATCGGAGTCGACCAGGACCCCGTCGTTGTCGAAGAGCAGGCCGTCGCAGGGGATGTCGAGCGCGGAGGCCGGGTGGGGCTGTGCGGTCATGGACGGTCCCTCAGGTCACGGGGCGGTTGCGGTAGCGGCCGACCAGTTCACGGGCGGCGGTCTGCATCCGGGCGGGCGGGAGTCCCTGGGCGATGAGGGTGAGGTCGTCGAGAACCATGTCGCCGATGGTCTCGAAGGCCGCCGGGATGCCGCCCGCGCGGTGTGCGGACAGGACGAGACCGTCGAGGGAGCGGGCCGGGTCGTCGGGGGCGACCGGTTCGTCCGGCCAGACGTCGATGCCGGCCATGACGCGCCCGCGCGCGACGTGGGAGAGGAGCGCCGGGTAGTCGACGACCGGGGCGCGGCTGACCAGGACGAGCCGGGCGCCGTCCGGGAGCAGGTGGAGCTCGCGCTCGCCGATGAGGTGGCGGCTTTCGTCGGTGACGGTGGCCAGCACGAACACGAAGCGGCTGCGGGACAAGGTCTCGTCCAACGAGGCGGGCAGTACACCGTGTTCGCGCAGGACACCGGGCGGCAGCCAGGGATCGTACACACGGATGGTGGGCCGGAAGGGGGCGAGGAGGCGGTTGAGGCCGCGGCCGAGGTTGCCGAAACCGACCAGGCCCACGTCGGAGCCTTGCAGCAGTACGGCGTCCGCGTTGCCGTCGGAGACGTACCGCTCCCGTCCCGCGCGGAAGGCGCGGTCCTCCCGGCTGATGCCCCGGGCGAGGTCGAGCGCGAGGGCGAGCGCGTACTCGGCGACGGCCGGCGCGTAGGCGGGGCCGCAGCCCAGGACGTGGATGCCGCGCTCGAAGCAGGTCGCGTAGTCGACGTTGGGGAAGAAGTTGCCTTCGACATTGAGCAGAGCCCGCAACCTGCCCGCGCGGGAGAGCCGTTGGGCCGGAAGGTCGGGCTGCCCGACGATCGCGAAGGCGTCGGGCAGGACCTCCTCCAGCGCTTCCTCGGAGGGGTCCCTCTCCAGGTCCACCACGGTGAAGCGGTCGCGGAGCGACCCCAGGGCGGCGGGGGTGAAGATGCGGTCCGTGCGCTGCGGGGCGGGGCGCAGGACCACAACTGGCCTGGCGGGTGCGGGGGTTGGGTCCGGGGCGGGCGTGCTCATAGGGCTCCTCGCGTACGTACGTCGGAACTTCGGACGACCAGGTCACGGTCCGCCGCCCTTGGCTTGGCGCCAGTGGCCAGGAGGCCGACCAGCGGCGGCGGCCTTGTCGGCACGGCCACCCGCCAGCCTGCCATCGCGGACGTCATCATGCGTTCATGAGCGGGGGCGCCGGGCCGGGTCGTCGGCCGGTGTCAGGTGGCGCCGGGGCTCACTGGTGCAGGTGGCCGCCATGCTCCGCGCCGCCGGGGAAATGGTGCTCGGCGCCGACGGAGGGCCGAGGGTCGGGTCCGGTGGGTTCGAGGGTGGCGAACCAGGTGGCGAGCAGTTTCAGCGCGTCGTGGGCGGGGCTGCCGGGCTCGGCGCTGAGCGCGGTGAGGGTGAGGCCGGGGTCCGTGGGTACGGGCAGGGCCTCGAAGGCGAGGTCGAGGTCGCCGACGACGGGGTGGTGGAAGCGTTTGACGCCGGTGTGGTGCAGGCGGACGTTGTGCGCGGCCCACAGCGTACGGAATGCCTCGCTACGGGTGGACAACTCGCCGATCAGGTCGCTCAGTTCGCGGTTGTAGGGGTCCCTTCCCGCTTCGGTGCGGAGCAGGGCCGCGGCGGAGGCGCGCTGCGTGTCGAGTTCGGTCATGTACTGGTCGGCGCCCGGATTGAGGAACTGGTAGCGGGCCATGTTGACCGGGCGGGCGGGGTCCTGGAACAGGGGCCAGTACAGGGCTTTGCCGAGGCGGTTGGTGGCGAGCATGTCGAGGCGGCCGTTGCGGATGAACGCGGGTGCGTCGGTCATCGCGTCCAGCAGTTGCCGCAGACCGGGCCGGACGGGCTGTGCGGCCCGGCGGCGGGCGGGGCGCCGGGTGGAGCTGGCGGTACGGGCCAGGTCCATGAGGTGGGCACGCTCGGACTCGTCCAGTTGGAGGGCGCGGGCGAGGGCGTCCAGGACGGCTTCCGACGTGCCGGAGAGGTTGCCGCGTTCCATGCGGGCGTAGTACTCGGCGCTGACCCCGGCGAGCAACGCGACCTCCTCGCGGCGCAGCCCGGTGACCCGGCGGTGGCCTGCGGCGGGCAGACCGGCCTGCTGGGGGGTGATCCTGGCGCGGCGGCTGGTGAGGAACTCGCGGACCTCGCTGCGGTTGTCCATGCCTTCGAGGCTACGACGATCCCGAGCGGTGAGGGGTGTACTGCCAGTACACGTATCAACGGGTCCTTCCGCACGCCTGCGACCTGCCGTTTCATCGTTGACAGGCCGGTTGACGGCCGTCCGCCGCTGCGCTGGCACCCCCGGTGAGGGCAGGGCGGAATGGAAGGGGACAGACGCCCGCGCCGTCGTTCGAGAGGGCACCCGCGCCGTCGCGTGAGAAGGCGCCGGGCCCCCGTGGAAGGAGACCGTGATGCCGGAGGACCAGCAGCCCGGAGGACCGCGTCAGCAGTTCGGGGACATCGCCCCGGTACTGGCCGGATACACCGAGGACGTGCTGTTCGGGCAGGTGTGGGAAGACCCGGACCTGTCCTCGCGCGACCGCAGCCTGGTGACCGTGGCCAGTCTGATCAGCAGCGGCAGCACCGAGCAGCTCGCGTTCCACCTCGGCAGGGCGAGGGAGAACGGGCTGAGCGACAAGGAGCTGATCGCGACGGTCACGCACCTGGCGTTCTACGCCGGATGGCCCAAGGCCATGTCCGCGCTCACGGTCGCCCGCCAGGTATTCGCCGACGGCACCTGACGCAGGGCCCGCCAGGCACACGCGACACCGCGTGACCCGCCGCCCGGCAGGCGCTCGCCGACACCGCCTGACGCACGGCCCGCCAGGCGCTCGCCGACACCGCTCGGCCCGGCTTCGCTCCGCGCGCGGCCGTCACCCGCCGCGCGTGAGTCGGCCGCCGCTTTACGGACACAAGGAGAGACGACCATGGAGATCATCCAGCCTCCCGCGACGGCGAAGCTGCCGCCGGAGATGTTCACCGGAGACGCGTGGGCGGACGTGATCCACCGCGGCGAGGACCCCTCCCGCGTGCGGATGAACATGGTGCGCTTCGCGCCCGGCGCCCGTACCGCCTGGCACTCGCACGGCCTGGGCCAGACCCTCTGGATCGTGGAGGGCATCGCCCTGGTCCAGTCCCGCGGCGGCGACATCGTCGAGGCCCGCCCCGGGGACGTCATCGTCACCCCCGCCGGCGAGGAGCACTGGCACGGCGCCGCGCCGGACCGCTTCATGGCGCACATCGCGCTGTGGGAGGGCGACGACGTCGACTGGCTGGAGCACGTCGGCGACGCCGAGTACACCGGCCCCCGGCGCCCCGCCCGCACCTCCTGACCAACGGCCCGCACGGTCACCGCGTACGTCCGCGTGCCCCTCGCCGACGGCGCCCCCCGTACCCGGCGCGGTCGCCGAGGCGCGTCCACGGCCCGCCGCCCTGCCCCGGACCGCCCTGCTCCGCACACCGCCCTCCTCCCCCGCGCCATACGGGCCGCGAATGACACCGGCCCGGAGATTGGAAACCCTCCCGTGAACCCCCAGTACAGCTTCGAGGGGCAGGTCGCCCTGGTCACCGGCGCCGCCTCCGGCATGGGCCTGGCCACCGCCCGCGCCTTCGCCCGGTCGGGCGCCGCGGTCGTCCTGGCCGACGTCGACAAGGACGCCGTGGACAAGGCGGCCAAGGAACTCACCGACGCCGGTCACCAAGCCCTCGGCGTGGTCTGCGACGTCACCGACGAGGCCCAGGCCGCCGCCGCTGTCGACCGCGCGGTGGACGCCTACGGCCGCCTGGACATGGCCTTCAACAACGCCGGCATCCAGGCCCCGCCCACGGACGCCGCCGACGAGAGCGCCGAGAACTTCGACCGCGTCAACGCCGTCAATCTGCGCGGCGTCTGGGCCGCCCAGAAGCACGAACTGCGCCACATGCGCACCCAGGGCTCCGGCGCGATCGTCAACTGCTCCTCGCTCGGCGGCCTGGTGGGCCTGCCCGAGCGCGCCGCGGACCTGCGCCTGGACCCGGACTCCGTCACCGCGCTGGACACCGCGAGCGACCCGGACCCGGCCCCGTACCCCTACGGCCCTTTCGGCTCCGCCCAGCGCGACCGCACCGCCAACGACCCCGAAGCCCTCGGCGCCCTCATCGACCAGCACGCCGAATCCGGCGGCGCCGGGCAGCACTGATCCGTCCACGGACGTCCAGCACGAAAGGGAGCCTCACCATGGAGTACGTCCGCCTCGGCGCCACCGGCCTGAAGGTCAGCCGCCTCGCGCTGGGCTGCATGAGCTACGGCGACCCGGCCGTGCCCGGCGCCCACCCGTGGGCCCTGACCGAGGACAAGGCGGGACCGTTCTTCCGGCAGGCCGTCGACCTGGGCATCACCTTCTGGGACACCGCCAACGTCTACCAGGCGGGCACGTCCGAGGAGATCACCGGCCGCGCGATCCGCGAGTACGCGCGGCGCGAGGACATCGTGCTCGCCACCAAGGTCCGCGGCAGGATGCACGACGGTCCCGGCGGCGAGGGCCTGTCCCGCAAGGCCGTCCTCGAACAGGTCGACGCCTCCCTGACCCGGCTGGGCACCGACTACATCGACCTGTACCAGATCCACCGCTTCGACGATGACACCCCGGTCGAGGAGACGATGGAGGCGCTGCACGACCTCGTGAAGGCCGGGAAGGTCCGCTACCTCGGCGCGTCGTCGATGTACGCCTGGCAGTTCGCCAAGCTCCAGCACGCCGCCGACCTCGGCGGATGGACCCGCTTCGGGTCCATGCAGAACCAGTACAACCTCCTGCGGCGCCAGGACGAACCCGAACTCATGACCATGTGCGGCGACATGGGCGTGGGGCTCGTTCCCTACTCCCCGAACGGCAAGGGCCGCCTCGCCCGCCCCGCCGGTGAACAGAGTGCCCGCTCCCGTACCGACCACGTCGTGCGGTCCTTCGACAGCCCCCACGACGGACCCGTCATCGACGCCGTCCAGCAGGTCGCCGAATCCCGCGGCGTGCCCATGGCCCACATCGCACTCGCCTGGGTCCTCCGCAACCCGCTCGTCTCCGCGCCCATCGTCGGCGCGACGCAACCCCACCACCTTCAACAGGCCGTGGACGCGCTCGACTTGAGCCTGTCGGACGAGGAAGCCGCCGCGCTGGAGGCCCCCTACGTCAACGCCGGACCCTCCTGGTTCTGATCACGGACCCGCGTGACGGGGCGTGCGGTTCTGCCGCGTCGGACCCTTCCGCGCCCGCGCGCACCGAACATGACGCTGCGTCAGCCGGCGGCGTAGGCGCAGCCGCCCGCGGTGATCGTGGTGCCGGACACCGCTACCAGCGAGCAGGTCGCGATGACGTTGGAGGCGTTGAAGGGCACCCAGCGCCCGGAAATGAGCACCTCCTCCACGAATTTGGCCAGGTGGAAGACGTACGTGGGACCGGAGTCCGCCCAGCCGGGGCAGGCTGTGGTCGTGGTCGTCAGCGGCGAGGTGATGTTGTTGGGGTTGCCCGCGGCCCTCACCGAACCGCCCGAACAGTTGACGGCGGTCGCGGCATCCGCCGACGGCACGGCGGCCAGGGCGAGGACGGCGGCGGATCCCACGGCCACCGCGAGGGCGGTGGCACGCTGCGTGTGCTTCATGGCTTCCCCCTGCTGCGGCCGAACGCGCGTCGGCCGTCACCGACATTGTGGGAAGGCCCACCCGCCCGGTTCCAGACGCCCCCGATGGCAACTTCCTGCGCGCGTCGGGCGGAAGGCCGGACGGAAGGGGCCCCGCCGCCGGTGGCGCGCGGTTCATGGCGTGGCGGCGGGGGGCGGGTGGGGTGGCGCGGTCGGGGCTCGGCGGGTGGAGAAGGCCCCTGCGGCGGCGGCCAGGGTGACGGTGTGCGCGGCGCGTTCGGGGAGTCGGGGGTCCGGGTCGGCGCGCAGGAGTACCAGCTCGTGGTAGACGGGCGCCGTGGCGGCGATCAGCAGGCTCCGCGCGTCCGTGTGCGGGGCGGGGAGTTCGCCGCGCTCGACGGCGCGCTCGACGAGGATCTCGCACTGGGCGTACCGGTCGGCCCACAGTTGCCGCTGGGCCAGCGCGGCCTGTTCGGAGTGGAACGAGGCGGCCATCAGGGCGACGGCGAACGACGGCTGTACGACCAGGGACTCCTGGATCTCCTGGTTGAGGGCGGTCAGATCGCCGAGCAGCGAGCCGGTGTCCGGCGGTATCCAGTCGATCTCGCCGGCGGCGCCGATGACGTCGACGAGCAGGCCGCCGACATCGCGCCACCGCCGGTAGACCGTGGCGCGGTGCACTCCGGCCCGCGTCGCGACGCCCTCGATCGTGAGTCCTTCGTGGCCGCTCTCGGCCAGTTCGGCTCGCACCGCGTCGAGAACCTGGGCGCGGACGCGGGCGGTGCGACCGCCGGGACGGCGGTCCGATGTCGTGTTCAGCGGGTCTGTCATCGGCAGTCATTATCCGGTTGATCCAGGCGGCAGGGCCGTGCCAGCATCTTAACGCGACGCTTGTCGCTCTAACCGCCGGAGAGGAACCGCCTCCACGATGCCGCCCGTTCCCGCCGACCCCACCGTGCTCCACCCGATGCCCGAGCACCCCCGCGTGGTGCTGCTCAAGCCGTTGGTGAAGTCGCCGCTGATCGAGGTCGGCGACTTCTCCTACTACGACGATCCGGACGACCCGACCGCGTTCGAGACGCGCAACGTTCTCTACCACTACGGTCCCGAGCGGCTCGTCATCGGCAAGTACTGCGCGCTGGGGGCGGGCACCCGGTTCATCATGAACGGCGCCAACCACCGTATGGACGGCCCTTCCACCTTCCCGTTCCCCACCATGGGAGGCTCCTGGGCGGAGCACTTCGACCTGATCACCGACCTGCCCGGCCGGGGCGACACGGTCGTCGGCAACGACGTGTGGTTCGGGCACGGCGCCACGGTGATGCCCGGCGTACGCATCGGTCACGGCGCGATCGTCGCCGCGGGCTCCGTGGTCACCCGCGACGTCCCCGACTACGGCATCGTCGGCGGCAACCCCGCCCGGCTCATCCGCACCCGCTACGACGCCGCCGACATCGCCCGGCTCCTCGCCGTGGCGTGGTGGGACTGGCCGATGCGGCACATCACCGGGCAGGTACGGACGATCATGTCGGGGACCATCGCCGACCTGGAGGCCGCCGCGCCGACCGACCAGCCCTGACACCGCGCACACAGGTCACCTACGACGACGATCCGGCCGACCGTCCAGCAGCCGCAGGTCGATCCGGTCGGTGAGGGCGCGCGAGGGCGCCATCAGGTATTCCCCGTGCTCGTCGAGGTCATCGATCTGGTAGATCACCGGCGCGGCGGCCCGGCCGCGGCCCGGCCGCGATACGTAGCCGCGCCGCGGCCCCACCCGGTGCCACTGAACCCGCCGACCGAGGGCAGACGAACTCGTACGCGTCACGTACGACGTCGCCACCGGGAGACAGGGGAGAACGTGTTCGGGAACGTCGCTCTGCCGATCGCGACCGTCAACCGACCAGGGCCCGGCCGACTGGCCCGCGCGCTGCCCGAGGCGGCCCTGCTGGCGGCGGTGTACGCGGGCTACAAATACGGCCGCAAAATCGCCAACGGCCATACGGACGACGCGTTTCCCCACGCGCACTCGGTGTGGGGCCTGGAGCGCGCCCTGCACCTGCCGAGCGAACGGCTCGTCCAACGCGCCGCCATGCACTGGGAAACGGTGATCCACGCCGCGAACTACCTCTACGCGACGGTGCACTTCCCGGCGATGGCGCTCTTCCTCGGCTACATGTTCCTGCGCCGCCCGACGCATTACGTGTGGATCCGCCGCGCGATCGTCGTCCAGACCGCGCTGGCGCTCGTGGGCCACCTGCTCTACCCGCTCGCCCCGCCCCGGATGCTCACCGGCTCGGGCATGGTCGACACCGCGGCCCGCTACGGTCCCGCCGTCTACCACGGCACCCCGCAGAACCACTCCATGTCCAACCAGTTCGCGGCGATGCCGTCCCTGCACGTCGGCTGGGCCCTGGCCATCGCGGTCGGCATGATCGCCGCCCACCGCTCCCGGGCGCGCTGGCTGTGGTTGCTCCACCCCCTGATCACTCTCCTGGTGGTGGTCAGCACGGCCAACCACTACTGGCTCGACTGCGCCGTGGGCTGCGCTCTGCTGGGTCTGGCGATCCTGATCATCCCCTCGGCCACCCCGCGCCCGCGCGGAGTCGCGCTCCCCGCACCGGGTAGACGCCCCCGTATGACGCAGCCTGCCGACCACACGAGCCCTTCCCCGCTCTCCCCCGCCCCCTTCACGCCCGCCGCCGAGCCCGACCGCGGCACCCGCCGATGGGGCCAGCGCCTTTACGTGCTGGGCGCCCTCGTCTACGTCGCGGGAATCACTATCGCCCTCCTGACGGCCCACCCCACGGCCCGCGCCGCCGTGTGGACCGTCGCCTGGGCCGCCCTCGTCCTGGGCGCCGGAGGCGCGGGACTCCTCTGGATCCGCCGCCACAAGGCGACGAAAGCCCGGGCCGAAGCGCTCAGCGAACCGCCGGTGGAAGCACCGGCGGAGGCACGGACCGAACCGCGCACGGAAGTCCGCCACTTCGACTGAGCCCCGCGCGCCGCGCCGCTGACCCGCTTCCCCAGCGGTGCGGCGCGGTGCGGCTCCCTGCGGGGCAGAACAGCCGAACCCCGCTCCTGCGCTCGCCTACGCACGCTTGCGCAGGACCAGCCAGGAAGAGGCGAGGACCCCGGCCCCGGCCGCCGCGCCGAGGACGAGCAGCGTGGTCCGAGGGGTGAGGTACTGGAGCGCGATGCCGCCCGCCACCGCCGGTAGCGAGAGCCCGACGTAGCCGGCGAGGAAGAACCCGGAAAGGCTCTCGCCGAGCTTGTCGGGAGGCGAGAGGGCGACGACGCTGCCGAGGGTCCCCTTGTACAGGATCGCGGCCCCGGCGCCGATCACGCCGCCGCCGGCCAGGAACAGACCGAGGCTGGGAGTGGGCAGCCAGGCCGCCACGACGACCATCGCCAGGCCGGCGAGGTCGATCGGGAGGCCGACGACGAGCAGTCGCCTGACCGGCCACGTGCCGGTGGCGACCAGGGCCACGATGCCGACGGCGCACGCGATGAAGATCGCCAGCCCGGCCATCGCCAGCGACGTGTCGCCGATCACCGTGGCCAGGAATGTCCCGGCCAGGCCCAGGAAGATGGCGACTCCGGCGTAGGCCACGAACACCTCGACCAGCAGCCCGAAGTACCGGGGCCTGGCATGGATCGGGACCGAGACCCGCTGGGGGCGGTACGGCGGCAGGGGGCGCGGCCGGTGGCGGGTCTCGGGTGACGCGATCAGGGCGATCGCCCCGACGACCAGAGCGGCGAGCAGCACCAGGTAGGGCAGGACGAGCGGGTGCGGCGCGTACTGGGCCAGCAGGCCCGCGCACAGTCCGCCGAGGCCGAGCCCGCCGAAGTTGGCGCCCGCGGCGGCCAGTTGGGGTCGCCGGACGGTCTCGGTCCCGGGGCGGTGTCCCGTGTGCAATTCGTTGAGGTAGGCGGTGGCGGTGGAGACGGTGAGACCCACGGCCACCCCGGTCAGGACGCGCGCGACGAACAGCCCGGCCAGGCCGGGCCAGAAGATGAACACCACCGCGCTGACGCTCGACAGGCACACGGCGGCGAGCAGGTGGACGCGGCGGCCGTGGACGTCGGAGAGGTGGCTGGCGAGGGACAGGCTCGCGACCACGCCCACCGCGTAGGCGGCGAACACGATCGTCACCATCAGCGACGAGAAGTGATCCCGGTCGGCGTAGAGCACGTAGAGCGGGCTCGGCGCGGTGGAGAAGGCGAGCACCGCCAGGAAGACCCAGGTCGCGGCCCAGAAGCCGAAATGGTGATGGCGCGGAGAGGGCACCGGTCGTAGTGAGGCGACGGGTTGCCCGGTGGTGGAAACGGTCATGAGTCCAAGATCGTCATTCCCCGCCCGACCTACCACCGGTATAGTGCCAGGTGATGCCGGAAAGTAGCCACATCGTCGACAACGCGCTGGAGATGGGCAGCCTGCCGCTCCTGCACGGCGACCATGTCCCGTCGCACCGCCACGGGCAGGGCCATCTCGTGTACCCCGCCACCGGTGTGCTGTCGGTCACGACCAGGGAAGGCACCTGGATCGCACCCGCGACCCGGCTGGCCTGGACGCCCGGCGGCTTCGAGCACCATCACCGGGCCTACGGGTTCACCGACATGCGCGTCATCTTCCTCCCGGCCGCCCTCGCCGCCCGCCTCCCGGACCGCCCCGCGGTGTTCGCCGTCTCGGCCCTGGTCCGCGAGGTCCTGCTCGCCCTGACCGACGACACCGACACGCCCCGGTCACCGGCGGCCCTCGACCGGCTGCGCGCCGTCGTCATCGACGAACTCGTGCCCGCCTCCGAGGAACCGTTGCACCTGCCCGAGCCACGCGACGACCGGCTCCGCGCGCTCAGCCGCCTCCTGCACGACGACCCCGCCGACAACGCCACCTTGACCGAACTCGGCACGCGGGTCGGCGCCGGCCAACGGACCCTGACCCGGCTCTTCCACGACGAGCTCGGCATGAGCTTCCGGCAGTGGCGTACCCAACTGCGCCTCCACCACGCCCTCACCCTCCTCGCCGCCGGACACACGGTCACCCACACCGCGGCGGCCTGCGGATGGGCCAACCCGACCAGCTTCATCGAGGCCTTCACCGCCGCCCTCGGAGCGACCCCCGCCCGCTACCGCCACGATCCCGACGCCCGGCGGCCGATCGCCTCACCGCACCGGAGCCGAGGGCGACGAACTGTCCGTGGTACCGGGTGACGTGCCGTCCGTGGGCGCGTCGCTCGGTGTATTGCGGAGCTCGGCGAGTGCCTGCTGGTCGGCGAGGGCGATGGCCAGTTCACCGGCGGCGGTGGGGTGCAGCGGAGCCTGATCGGCGGCGTTCTGGACGAAGGGCTGCTCGCTGCACAGCCGGTGGCCTTCGAAGTCCGGCTGGGCGGTGGCGAAGTGGAAGGCGTCCGCGCCCTGCTGGAGCACGGCGTTGAGGTTGGCCAGGCGGGATTTGAGGACCTTCACCTTCGCCTCGGTGAGGCCGTCCTTTTCGAGGCACCTGATGTCGGGGCCGAAGGGCTCGTAGTACTGGTTGATGAGCACGTCGGGGTGGTGAGGGAGGTCGGAGAGCTGCTGGAGCAGATCGAGGTAGTTCTGCGAGAACGTCGAGAGCTGCTCCTTGAAGTACGCCGTGGACGCCTTGTCGTCGCAGACGGGCGCTTTGGCGCACAGGCCCGTCAGCACGGCCCAGTTCATGTCGTTGGCCCCGACGCTGACGATGATCACCGACGCGCTCGACGCGCGCTGCGCCACCGCGAGCTGCGGCGGTACGGCCTGGTCGCCGCGGAGCTGTACGCCGAGGAGGCCGTCGGTCACGGTCGCGCCCTGGCAGGCGAGGTTCAGCACGTTCCAGTCGTTGACCCGGCCGAGAACGGCGGCGAACGCGTCGGAACTGCGCCCGCAGGTCTTGTCCAGCGCGCTGGGGTCCTTGACCGGCTGGTTGCCGATTCCCGCGGCGGTGGAGTCGCCCAGCACCACGGCGTGCACGCCGGTCAGCTGCGGTCCCTTGGCCGGGGCGACCGGCTCCGTCGGCGCGCGCCCCACCAGGTCGTCGAGCGTACGCACCTGCCGGAGCGCCTGAGGAGTGCCGGACGCCATGAGGTACACGCCGAGCGCGTTGACGGCGCTCACGGTCAGGACGCACACACCGACCATCGTCAGCGTGGTACGGCGCGGGGCGCGCCGGATTCCGGCCACGGCCACCGCGACGACGGCCGCGCAGCCGGCCGCGATGAGGAGCTCCCAGACGCAGTAGCGGATCCACCCGGCGGCCAGTTGCCGGCTGAGGGTCAGCTGGAGTGTGTCGTGGTCGTCGGACCGGACGATCTGGTTGACCTGCGAGTTGATGCTGATGTCCGCGAGCTTCAGGCGCGGCCGGATCGGTCCCTGGAAGTGCGGTTCGGTCGCCAGCGCTTCTCCGAACAGGTCGAGTTCGCCGGGTCCTGACAGGCTGAGGTCGGGCGCGACGGCGCCCACTTCGACGGTCTGGCCCGCCGCGGTGACGGACTGCATCGGGGTGAGACGTACCGCCAGCCAGATGGACGCGACGCAGACCGCGAGCAGCGCGACGACGGCCAGGAGGCTGTTCCGGCCGCGCCGGAGCCAGCGGCCTTTCGCGCTGCCGCGCCGGGGGCGGGCCACCGCCTCGTCGTCCCGGCGTTCTTGGAGGATCGGCAGTTCTGCTTTCGGCATGTCCCTCGCTCTCCGGCGGCGCCGGCCACTGATCGCACATCATCCGTTATATGGACGATACGACGTCCACCGCGCGGGATGTCGCGTCGGTGGGCCTGCGGCGGGTGATCCGTTCCGCCGTCAGCGGGCCGATTCGGCGTCAGCGGGCCGGTCCGCCGTCGTGCCCCCGGACGCCGCCGTGACGGTCCGGGCCCTCGGGCGCCCCTCCCATCATGCGGAGCATGGGCATCCCGCCGGTCCGCCAGAAGCGGATCACCAGTGCGGCGCCGACCAGGAGGAAGACGATGTTGAGCCAGGTCGTGTAGTCCCAGGAGATCCCGGCGGTGGGAATCCTCGCGTCGGCCTGATCGGGAATCAGGCCGAGCCCGCCGAAGACGAACTCGACGGCGTATCCGGCGACGACCATGGCCGCGTAGAAGGCGCCGAGCAGGTACAGCGCCATGCGGGCGCCGTAGTACCGCCGGTAGATGTTCAGGACGGGCAGGATCAGCAGGTCGGCGAAGAGGAAGGCCACGACCCCGCCGAAGCTGATGCCGCCCTTCCACAGCACCACCGCCAGCGGCACGTTCCCGATCGAGCAGACGAAGGACAGCAACGCCACCACGGGACCGATCAGCGGGCCCCACAGCTTGGACGCCAGCGGGTGGCCGTCGAAGAAGAACGCGCCCCAGAAGGCGTCGGGTACCCAGGCCGCGACGGCCCCCGCGACGAACAGACCGATCGCCAGGTCGCGCGCGATCGCCGCCCATTCCATGACGAAGACGTGCGCCACGGAGGTGAGGCCCTCGCCCGACAGCAGCCGCCGGGCGAAGGAGCCCTGCCGCCGCACGGACATGTCCATCGCCGCATGCCCCTCCATCGAACCCGCCAGCCCGCGCCCGGCCTGCTCACGGGCCTGCCTCACCAGCGGCTCGCGCAGGGTGAGCCGGAAGACGACCGCGAGTACCAGGATCATGACCGGGCCGCCGGTGAATTCGGCGGCGGTGAACTGCCAGCCCATCAAGAGGGCGAGGATCACGCCGAGCTCGACCACCAGATTCGTGGAGGCGATCTCGAAGGCCATGGCCGCGGTGAAGTCCGCGCCCTTGCGGAAGAGCGAGCGTGCCAGCGCGACGGCCGCGTACGAACACGACGACGACGCCGCCCCGAGCGCCGAGGCCCGCAGGAGCGTACGCGGCCGGTCGTCACCGAGCAGTCGTACGACCGTGGACTTGCGCACGACCGCCTGGACCACCGCGGACAACGCGAATCCCAGGATCAGCGCCCACGTGATCTCCCACGTCATCGACCCGGTGATGGACAACGCGTGCAGGAGTGGGTGCATGGCCCCCATCCTCGTGGGTGGGGGCCTGCCATCCGGGCAATGACGTCTCCGCCCGCGTCATACGGAGCGGCCTTTCGCGGGCGGAACGGATCGCTTCCGGCGGGCGGCCCGGATCCGGGGGCGGCGGCCCGTCGCCCCCGGCGTAGTCGAAGAGCCCCGCGGCGCCGGTCAGGCCCAGCACCCGCTGGACGGCCGGGCTGACGGCGGTCAGCCGGAGTACCGCTCCGGTGCACTCGGCCACGCGCCGGGCCCGGAGCAGCGCGTTGAGCCCGCCGCAGTCGAAGAAGACGACGCCGCTCAGTTCCAGGCTCAGGCTGTCGCTCTCGCACAGCAGATGGTCGATGAGGACGCGGGCGAAGGTGTCCGCGCCGGTGAAGTCGATCTCGCCGCTGACCGTGACGACCGTGTGGCCGGCGCGCTGGCTCACCCGTACGGCCAGGGCGTCGGTCGGATGGGTGATCATCCGGGAGGTGTGGACCGCCGCGCCTGCGTCGTCGTCGTGCGCGGAGAGTCCGCGATCCCATTCGGACATGTCGAGGGCCCTCGCCTTCCCGATCCGGTGGCCACACCAAGTTTGTGGGCGGGCAGCAGAGGCGTCAAGCAAAACGTGAATCTGTGTTCATGCTTTGCGGATCGTGAATCGGAGATCCTACGATAGGGCGATGGACGATTCTGAGCCGCGCCCCGCCACCGGATGGACGTTCCTGACCAATCACGCACGTGTCCTGGCCGTCATCGCCCGCGACCCCGGGAGCCGGGTGCGGGACATAGCGGCGCGCTGCCTGCTCACCGAGCGCGCCGTACAGAAGATCATCGCCGACCTGGAGAGCGAGGGGTATCTCACGCACACCCGGGTCGGACGCTCCAACCTCTACGAGATCCCGGCCGGCACGGTGTTGCGCCACCCCGCCGACATGGGCCCGACCGTCGCGGACCTGCTGTCGATCCTCACCGTCCACCGGAACGGTTCCGAGCCCGGGCCCGCAGCCAAGCCCGAGCCCGCAGCCGGGTCCGAGTCCGCAGCCGGGTCCGGGTCCGGAGCGCGCTGACCTGCGCCGACGGGCACCCCCCGGGGCCGGGGCCCGGCTGCCCGGCACCGTCTCGCGGGCGACCTCGCGGAGCATACTGGGAGGTAGTGGACCACGGCGGCCGACCGCCGCACACGGCGGGTCGGCGGGCCGGGTCCGGCCCGCTTGAGATGAGGTGGTGAGCGGTGGTGCGCTCCCGGTTCGCGCCCGACTGGCGGCTCACGGTCCGCATGGTGACGGTGATGTTCCTGCTGGGCCTGGTGTTCGTGGCCTTCATCGCCGTGCTGGTCGCGCTGCTGAAGTCCGTGGTGGTCGTGGTGGTCATCGCGGCCGGCGTGCTGGCGGCGCAGTATTGGTTCTCCGACCGGATCGCGCTGTTCGCGATGCGGGCCCATGAGGTCACCTCGCAGGAGCAGCCCGAACTGCACGGCGCGGTCGACCGGCTGTGCGCCCTGGCCGACATGCCGAAGCCGCTGGTGGCCGTCTCCGAGATGGACCTGCCGAACGCCTTCGCCACCGGCCGCAACGCCGACCACGCCGTGATCTGCGTGACGACCGGCCTGCTGCGGCGCCTGGAACCGGGCGAGCTGGACGGCGTGCTCGCCCACGAGCTGTCCCACGTCGCCCACCGGGACGTCGCGGTGATCACCATCGCCTCCTTCCTGGGCGTGCTCGCGGGGCTGCTGGTGCGCTTCGTCTTCTACTCGGAACTGTTCGGCCGGGGCCGCCGCGACCAGAACACCGCGGCGCTGCTCGCGATGATCATGGCGGTGTCCGTGGTCGTGTACGGGCTGAGCTTCCTGCTGATCCGGGCGCTGTCCCGGTACCGCGAGCTGGCGGCCGACCGCAGCGCGGCCGAACTGACCGGACGCCCCTCCGAACTGGCGTCCGCGCTGGTCAAGGTGAGCGGCACCATCGCCCGTATCCCCACCGAGGACCTGCGCACCGTCCGGGCCTTCAACGCCTTCTTCTTCACCCCGGCCCTGAAGGAGGGCTCGGCCCTCGCCTCGGTCTTCTCCACCCACCCCAGCCTGGAACGCCGCCTGGACGCCCTGGCGAAGCTCTCCACCGAGATGGGCCTGCGCGCCTGAGCGGTCGGCGCCGTCCGTCGAGGTCGTCGGGATGAGCGGGCGCCCTGACGCCTGGCCTGGGGTCGGACCGGCGCAGAAGAGTGCCCCGCGCCGACGGCCGGTGCCAGAGCTGAGGTGGCGGGCCGTGGGCGCGGGGCGGTCTTCATGGGGGTTGGTCGGCCGGTGGCCGACGGCGGGTCAGCGCACGCGGATGTGCGTCTGGGTGGAGGAGCCCTCGATCGACGAGTTGCCGACGTAGACCACCTTCAGGGTGCGCAGGCCCCGGGTGCTCATCTTCAGCGAAGCCGAGGCGGTGCCTCGGGCCGTGAGTTTGAGGGTCTTGACCCGGCGCCCGTTCTCGTAGACCACTACGTTCCCGCCGGGCGTGCCCGCCGTGGACGAGACCGTGACCTTGAGCGTCACCGACTGGTTCTTCTTCAGCGATGTCGCGGAGAGCCCGACGGCGACCCGCGACTTCGCCGCGGTGACCTTGGCGGTCTGCGGCGAGGTCGACGACGCGGATGCCTTGCCCGACTTGGACGCGGTCACCGTCACCGACAGCCGGTGCCCGATGTCGGCCTTGACCGGCCGGTAGGCCGACGCGGTCGCGCCGCCGATCAGCCGGCCGTCGCGCCGCCACTGGTAGCGGAAGGACAGGCCCGTGGTGTTCCACGAACCGGTGGTCGCGGTCAGCGCCGAACCGTACTTCGGCGTCCCGCCGATCTGGGGCGCGACCAGGGCCTTGATGGTGTCCACGTCCGCCAGGTCGACCACCACCGAGTGCACCGGCTCAGGGTTGCCGGCCACATCGGTGGAGAAGAAGTCGACCGTGTGCCGGCCGAATCCCTTGACCGAGGGGGTCTCCCCGGCCAGCACCTTCCAGGCGCTCCCGTCGATCCGGTAGGTCGTCGACGCGACGCCGCTGAGCGCGTCCTGGGCGGTGAGGCCGACCGTGGCCCGGTCCGCCTCCGCCGTCCCGGACTTGCGGGTCACCGCGACCTTGGTGACGGGAGCGGTCCCGTCGATCCACACCGACGCCGTCCGCTGACCGGTGGAGTTGCCAGCCGCGTCCTTCGCCCGGTAGGAGACCGCGTGCTTGCCGTCCCCGCTGACCAGGACGGGAGCGACGTACGCCTGCCAGCCGGCGGACCCGCCGACCTCGACCGTGGGAGCGGCGTCCCGGTTGTCGACGGCGGTGACGGCCACCGAGGCGTCGCCCCGGTACCAGCCGTTGTCGCCGGGCGCGGCGGCACTGGTCACCGTCGCGGAGGCCAGCGGAGCCAGGCTGTCGGCGGGCACCGGCAGCACCCAGCTGTCGGCGATCGACGGGTCGAAGTAGCCCGAGGCGTCGAGCGGGAACTCGTACTTGATGCGTACGGTGCCGTCGTTGGCGAGCGCGGCGGGGGTGTCGATGACCGTCTGGTAGGTCTTCGTGCCCATACCGGTCTCGGTGCGCTTGAGCGTGTACGTCTTCACCAGGGTGTCGTTGACGTAGATGTTGTACTTCTTCGTCCTGGCGCCGTCGAACGTCTCCCGGTTGCGGAGCATGAACGGCTTGCCCGGCGTCACGTGCGCCACGGCCGAGTACCACGAGCCCGGGTTGGCCGAGTTCGCGTAACGTCGGTCGAAACCGGCTTCGGTGTTCGTCCCGCTGGCCGGTGCGGCCATGATCGCGTGGGCCTTCTCCGAGGCCGCGTTGCCGAAGTCGATGTAGTCGAGGACTTCCTGGGTCGGCGGCGCCGGGAGGTTGACCGTGATCTTCGCGGCCTTGTCGGCGAGCGTCACACCCTGGTCGACGAAGTGGACCTCGGCGGCCTGGTCACCCGCGACGGTCTCCAGTCCGGGGAACAGCGGCAGGACGACGGTCTTGGTCGCCCCGGGCTCGATCGTGACCCGGTCGGAGGCGGGCGGGGTCTTCCACTCGTCCGGCACGGCCGCCGTGAGCTGGCCCGACACCGCCGAGCCGCCGTTGTTCCTGACCGTCGCGGTCAGGGTCGCCTTCTCGTCCGAGCCGTCGACCGGACCGGCCGACGTCACGGTGGTGATCTCGACCCCCGACGTCACCGAGACCCACGGCGTCGAGTCGTTCAGGGTGAAGGTGCCGTACTGGCTGGTGAAGGTCAGCTTGACCGACGCGTTGTACGTGCCGGGCTTCTGGTGCTTCGGCACGCGGACCGTGAACGGCAGTTGGACGCGGTCGCCCGCTCCCAGCGTGTCCTTGGCCGAAGCGGTCGGGTCGACATTCCAGTCGTCGACCGTCACGACGGCCTTCAGGTCGCGGATCGCGGCCGTACCGGCGTTCGCGATCTCGACCGTTCCGGGGATGTTCGCGCCGGGGCCGCCGGGCTCGGCGACGGGCGGGACGACCACCGAGATTCCGAGATTCGCGGCGACCGCCTTGCCGAACAGCGCCTCGATCGCGTCCAGGCGCGCCGTCAGGTCGTTCTTGACCGGTCCGTCGACCGACGAGCCGGCCAGCCAGGTCCTGAGGGTACGGATCGGCGCGACGCCCTCGCTCAGACGCTGCGACGCCTGACCGGAGTCGCCCGCGACGTCCGCCGCGACGGCGTCCTCGACCTTGCCGCTCGCGGTGTCGAGCGCGGCGCCGACACGGGCGCGGTCGTCCGCGCCGAGGTCGCCCGCCGCCGCCAGGTCACCGGCGTGCGCGTCGGTCTTGTGGATCTCGGTGACGATGTCGCCGAACAGGGCGCGCTTGGCGTCGGAGTGGATCGCGTACGTACCCGAGCCGACGGTGAACGTGACGACGCCGTCGGCCACCGAGACGTCGCTGACGCCCTCGGCCTTCGTGATCGGCGTGCCGCCCTCGGTCACGGCCTCGATGTTGCGGGCCGGGACGCTGACGCGCGAGGTCGTGTTGACCGGGACCGTGATGTCCAGGGACATTCCCTGGTCGGTCTTCTTCCAGCTCGACCCGATCGTGCCGTACACGGACTCGTAGGTGCCCTGACCGCTGGTCAGGTCGCCGCCCACGGCCGGGGCGATCCTCGACTCCTTGTAACCGGCCTTGAGCGCCGAGATGCCGCCGATGTTCTGGTACATCCAGTCACCGACCGCGCCGTAGGCGTAGTGGTTGAAGGAGTTCATGCTGACATCGCCGAAGCTGCCGTCGGGGTTGATGGAGTTCCAGCGCTCCCACATCGTGGTGGCGCCGTGCTCGATCTCGTAGCCCCACGACGGGTAGTCCTTCTTCAGGATCATCGTGTAGGCCAGGTCGGAGCGCCCGATGCTGGTGAGCGCGGGGAGCAGCCACGGCGTTCCGAGGAAGCCGGTCGTGAGGTGGTAGTCGGTGGTCTTGAGCTTGGCGACGAACTTCTCGGCGACCTTCGCGCGCAGCGCGGGATCGGTCACGAGGTTCATGCCGAGCGCCATGGCGTACGCCGTCTGGCTGCCGCCCTGGACGGTGCCGTCGGCCCCCACGAGCTTCGCGGTGAACGCGGCGCGCACATCGGCGGACAGCTTGGCGTAGGTCGCCGCGTCGGCGTCCTCACCGATCGCCTTGGCCATCTCCGAGAGCATGCGCGCGTCTTCGGCGTAGTACGCGGTGCCGAGGACGTCCGTGCCGGTGTTGTCGTCGAGGTTGAGCCAGTCGTTCCAGTTGCCGCGCGCCGAGTCGATGAGGTCGTCGCCCGCGCCCTTCTTCACGAAGCCCAGGAACTTCGTCATCGAGGCGTAGTTGGCCCGCACGATGGCGTTGTCGCCCTGCGCGTGCCACACCGCGTACGGCACCGTGACGGCCGAGTCGGACCAGCCGAGGCCGCTGCCGAGGTCGATCGTCGGCACCGACGGCGCGATGCCCGGGTAGTTGCCGTCGCTGTAGGCGGAGTCCCGCAGGTCGGTCGTCCACTTGTTGAGGAAGGCGCGGGTGTCGCGCAGATAACTCGCGGTCGGCGCGAAGACGTTGATGTCTCCGGTCCAGCCCAGGCGCTCGTCACGGGCCGGGGTGTCGGTCGGGATCGACAGGAAGTTGCCGCGCTGTCCCCACGAGATGTTGCTCTGGAGCTGGTTGAGCATCGCGTTGGAGGTCGTCAGCGTTCCGGTCGCCTTGAGGTCCGAGCCCCAGACGACGCCGGTGACGTCGCCGAGCGCGGGTGCGCTCTTGATGTTGGAGATCTCGAGGTAGCGGTAGCCGTGCTGGGTGAACTTCGGTTCGTAGACGACCGTGCCGGTCGCGCTGAACGTGTAGTAGTCGGTGACCTTCGCCGCGCGGAGATTGGCGGTGTAGAGGCTCCCGTCCTTGTTCAGGACCTCGCCGTAGCGGATCTTGACGGTCTGTCCCGCGACACCCTGGAGGCGCATCCGGGCGACGCCGACCATGTTCTGGCCGAGGTCGTAGATGTACGTGTCGGCGGCGGGACTGGTCCGCGTCAGCGCCGGAAGCTCGCCGGTCACGCGCACGGGCTCATCGGGCTGGGCCACGAGCTTGGCGGTGTCGGAGGCGCCGATCGTGACGGGGTTCCACGCCGCGTCGTCGTAGTCGGGGCGGTCCCAGCCGGGCTGTTCGGCCCGCGAGTCGTACGTCTCGCCGTCGATGTTGTCGGCGGCCGCGTAGGGACCCGAGTGGCTCTTCCACGTGCTGTCGGTCTTGACGATCTGGTGCGTTCCGTCGGTGTAGTCGATGCGCACCTGCGCGATCAGGCCGACGGAGTTGCCGAACATGCCGGGACCCCACATGCCGACCTTGCCGGCCCACCAGCCGTCACCGAGCTCCGCGCCGATCGCGTTCCGGCCGTTGCCGACCTGGTCGGTGATGTCATACGTCTGGTACTGGACGCGCTTGCGGTAGTCGGTGTCGCCGGGGGCCAGGAACTGATCGCCGACCTTCTTGCCGTTGAGCTCCAGCTCGTAGGTGCCGTGCGCCGAGGCGTACACCCGGGCCCGCGCGACCGTCTTGCCGGGTTCGGTGGTGAACTCCTTGCGCAGCAGCGGCAGATTGCTGTCGCTGGTCCGCAGGATCACGTCGAGCTTCTTCTCCACGAGCAGCCCGTCCGGCGTCAGGGCGCCGCCGGTGAACGGGTTCTCGGTCCCGGAGAAGTCGGTCCGGAACAGTACGTCACCGGCCTTCGAGGTGACCTTGACGGCGTGGATGTGCGCCGCCTCCGGTCCCTCGTTGGCGAGGTCCTGGCGGAAACCGATGAAGCCCTTGGCGAAGGTGGTGTCGGTCCGGCTGTCGATCTGGGCGCCGTCGAGCTTCGTGGTGATCGTCGGGCCGTCCACGGTGAGCGACAGGCGGTGCGTGCCGGTGAGCAGTTGGGCGGACGTCATCGTCGTGATCGGGATGTTCCCGAGCAGGGAGAAGCCGCCGTTGACCTTCTTGTGCGGCCGGAACTTCGGGACTCCGGTCCCGTCCGCGGTGCTGATCTGCCACATGTACGCGTTGCCGGTGTCCGACGCGCGCAGGTAGACGCCCAGCGCCAGGTTGTCGAGGGTGAAGTCGATGTCCGTGGTGTAGTCGTTCCACTTGTCGATCTCACCGCCGGCGGACTTGCCGATCCAGTCGCCGGTCCACTCGGCCGCGTCGAGGATGCCGGTCTCGAACCAGCCGGGAGCGCTCCAGTCGCTGGCCCGGCCGTCTCCGTCCCAGACCCTGGCCTGCCAGTAGTAGCGGGTCTGCGAGGTCAACTTCGGCCCGCCGTACCGCACATCGAGCTGGTCGCTCGACGCGACCTTCCCCGAGGACCACACGTCGTCGGCGGCAGCGCTGGTGCCGACCCGGACCTCGTACGCCGTCTGCACCACGCCACGGGCGCTCGACGTCGACTTCCAACTGAACGTCGGGGCGTCGCCCGCGATGCCGAGCGGGTTGGTCCGGGCATTCGTCTGAAGAGCGCCGACCGTGAGGCCGTTCCCCTGCGCCGCGGCGGCCGCCGGGTCGGCGGCCAGGAAGGCGACGGCAAGCATGACGAGCGCCGCGAGCAGAGCGATCAGGCGTCGCCCTCCGGACGCGGCGGGTGGAGCGGGAAGTCCGGCAACTGGTCTGGCAGGCGTCATGTCGACGGGCCTTTCGTGGCAAGTTCGTGGCAAGAGAAAGCCCTCGCGGCTCTCGCCACGAGGTGAAACGTTCCAAAAATGATGTGACGGCCGTCTCATGTCAAGAGTTTGGACAAGATCAGCACGCGCTTGACCGTGCCAAGGTGCGCGACCGCACCACCTGACACACGTTCATCGCCGATTGAAACGACACACAATTGAGCTGGACCAGCAGAGCGAGGCGTTTCCCGGAGGGCCGGGCGGCGGATCGGGGCGCGAGGTCTCAGTAGGGAATCGCGAAGACGCGGTCGCGGGTCCGGCTCGCGACGCCGTCGGGGAGGACGAGGCGTTTGAGGAAGTCCGTGTCCCCGGTGTCCAGGCACCATTGGAGGAGCGTCGCGCGCAGCCGTTCGCGCAGGGCGTCGTGGCTCTCCTCCACCGCCAGGTTCCGGGTCTCGCCCGGATCGGCGCGCAGATCGTGGAGTTGTTCGCGCCAGCGGCCCCAGCTGTAGACCGTGTATTTGTGGCGTGCGGTGATCAGTGAGCGCCCGCGCGTCAGGGGCGGGTCCGGACGTTCGAAGAGCGTCTCGACCACGATGTGGTCGTGGCCGCAGGGTACTTCGGGGGCGGCCAGGAGGTTCCTGCCGCGCAGTCCGGGCGGGGCCGGGACGCCCGCCGCGGCGCACAGGGTGGGCAGCAGGTCCAGGCCGACGGAGACCAGCGCGTCGCTCACGCCGCCGCTGCCGCGACCGCCCGGCGGCCGGATGACGAGCGGGACCCTGACGGCTTCCTCGAAGAGCGCGGTCTTCTGGTTCCACGCGTGGGCCGCGTCGCCGTCGCCGTGGTCGCTGGTGAACACCACCAGGGTGTCGTCGGCCGCGCCCGTGGAGTGCAGCGCGTCGAGCACGGTGCCCAGTGCCGCGTCGGCCCGTTCGACCAGGCGGGCGTAGGTGTGACGGTACCGCCGCCAGTCGTCGGGGGTGTAGCCGGCGGTCCCGTACACCGCGGCCTGGACGGCCTGTTCGTGCCGGACGGCCTCGGGTTCGTAGGGATGGCGGCCGAAGTTCGACGGGAGCGGCGGGGCTCGGCGTACCGGAACCGCGGGCACGTCCCCGTACGGCATGGGCTGGTCCCTGGCGTACTCGCAGACGGTGTGCGGATCGTCGAAGGAGGCGACCAGGGCGAAGGGCCGGTCGCCGGGCACGCGGGAGGTGAGCCAGCGCGCGCACGCGTCGGCCAGACCGGCGTCGCCGAAGGGGCGCAGCACGGTGAAGCCGTCCTCGGGCGTCGCGCTCGCAGTCCGCGCGTGCCACTTGCCCGCGTAGAGGGTGTCGTAGCCGGCGGCCCTGAGCAGGTGGCCGAGGCTGTCGGGACGACGGCCCGGATCGCTGCCGGGGGCGGAGGATGCCGGGGCATTGCCGTTGACGCCCAGTTCGTGCGGGTACCGCCCGGTCAGCAGGCTGCCGCGCGCCGGGACGCACAGCGGGAAGGTGGTGTAGGCACGGTCGAAACGGGTGCCCTGCGCGGCGAGGCGGTCCACGTGCGGTGTCGCGACATGACCGGCGCCTGCGCAGCCGAGCATGTGCGCCGCGTGCTGGTCGGTCAGCAGCACGAGGATGTTGGGGCGTTCGGCCCCGGCGGGGGCCTTCATCGCGCGGCGCCACGGGACGCCTGACCGGGGTCCTCCGTCTGCTTCCGCGCTCGCGCCGTCCACGCCGCCAGGGCCGACCGGCCCGGCCACGGATCGCCGGTGCGGTCCAGTTCGCCGGTCAGCGCCGCCGCGAGGGCGACCGCCTGGGCGGACCGGTCCGCGACGACGTCCGTGCGCTCGTAGGGGTCCGCCGCGAGGTCGAACAGCCGTACCGTGACCGTGCCTTCGGGTGCGTACGCGGCCACCAGCTTGTGCGTGCGGGTGCGCAGGCCGCGGATGTCGGGGTCGCCGGGCCCGGCCGCGGGTCCCAGATACAGCGCGGCTCCTGGCCGTACGGCGCCGCGGTCGCCGGGCGGTGCGAGCAGCGCCCCGGACAGGTCGCGCCCCTGCGTGCCCTCGACGATCGCGTCCGCCACGCCGAGCAGGCCCAGAACGGTGGGCGCGACATCGGGTGAACTCAGCAGCAGGTCGTCGCGGCCGGGCGGGACGTGGCCGGGCCGGGAGACCAGGAACGGCACGCGCATCGACTCCTCGTAGGGCACGTTCTTGTACATCAGACCGTGGCTGCCCAGTTGCATGCCGTGGTCCGAGGTGAACACCACGAATGTGTCGCCGGTCAGCCGGTGCTCGTCCAGGGCGGCGAGCACCCGGCCGATCTGGTGGTCCACGCCGGTGACCGCGGCGTAGTAGGAGGGCGCGGCGCGTGCGGCCTCGGCGGCCTCCGGACGGTCCCAGTCGACGTTCGGCCGGGGCAGCAGTTCCCGCGCTGACCGTGTCGAGTAGCCGTCCAGGTACGGCTGCGGCACCTGGTCGAAGGGCTGGTGCGGCGGGTTGTAGGACAGCACGAGGGCGAACGGCGTGCCGCCGCGGTGGTAGTCGCGTGCCGCGCCGTCGAGGAAGGACAGGGCGACATCGGTCTCGTGCTCGGCCGACCACTGGTCGACCCTGACCGGGGCCTCGCGGGGCGCGTCGCCGGTCCAGTAATGGGGCCGGGCGTGGTCGTCGCAGCAGCCGTGGGAGTACCAGAAGCCGAAGCCGTGCCTGCGGTCGGGCGCGGTGTACGCGTCCCAGACCCGGCCGTCCTCGCGGACGCCTTCCCCGGCCGCCGCGTCCGCCGGCACCGGGGCCTCCAGATGCCACTTGCCGATGTAGCCGAGCGCGTACCCCTCGTCGGCGAGGACGTCCGACCAGCACCGTGTTTCCGGCCGCAGCCCCACGCCGAGTTCGGCGGTCGCGGAGTTGACGTTGAGGTGGACGCCGTTGCCGTACGGGTAGCGTCCGGTCATCAGCATCGCCCGGCAGGGGCTGCACACCGGGTAGTTGCTCACCGCCTGCGTCAGCACCCTGGATTTTTCGGCCAGTTCGTCGAGGGCCGGGGTGCGGACCGGGTCCTCGCCCAGGAAGCCGAGGCAGCCGGCCCGCCACTGGTCGGCGATCACCAGGACGAGGTTGGGGCGCCGTACGGAACCGTCCTCCCCCGGCGTCATTTGCCCATCCCCAGGGTGAGACCTTCGGTGAGCCGCCGTCCCAGCCAGATGTAGACGACCAGCATGGGCAGGACGACGATGCACAGCCCGGCGAACAGGCCGCCCCAGTCGGCGCCGCTGTACGTCTGCTGCTGCACGAAGGAGATCAGCGCGATCGGCAGCGTGTAGTTGTCGGTGGACTGGAGCAGGGTCAGGGCGAGCAGCGTCTCGTTCCAGTGCGCGATGACCTGGAGAACGAACGCGGTGACGATGCCGCCACGGGCGACGGGCAGCATGATCCGCCAGAAGGTGGCGGCCGGGGAGACCCCGTCCAGGGCCGCGGCCTCCTCCAACTCCTTCGGCAGCGAACGGAAGAAGCCGGTCAGCAGGAAGACGGTGAAGGGCAGCGAGACGCCGATGTAGACCAGATTGAGGCCGAGCAGGCTGTCGGTGAGGTAGACGCGGTTGAGCATGACGAACAGCGGGATGAGGATCACCTGCACCGGCACACCGAGGCCGAGCACGAAGAACAGCGTGAGTCCGCGGCTCAGTCGGGTGTCCTGCCGGGACAGGTAGTACCCGGCGGGCGCGGCGACGGCGACGGTCAGCACCGAGGAGATCCCGGTGACCACCACCGAGTTGAACGCCGCCCGCCCGAATCCGCTGACCGTCCAGGCGTGCACGAAATTGTGCGCGGACAGCGAGTGCGGCAGACCCCACGGCGAGGAGAGGATGGACCGGGTGTCGCGGAACGACTGGAGCACCAGCCAGACCAGTCCGGCGACGTTGGCGGCGACGAACAGCCAGGTCACGGCCACGCCCGCGGTGCGGAGCGGACTGCGTCCGCCGAGCGGTGTCCGGCCGCGCGGCCCGGCCGGCCGTCTGACCTGCAAGAGGGAACTCATGGGGTACGCGCCTTTCAGAACTCGACGGCTTCCCTGCGCATCAGGCGCCGCAACAGCACGACGAGCACGGTGACCAGCAGGAGGGAGAGGATCGCCGACGCCGTGGCCGCCCCGTAGGAGGGCACCGAGTCGCCGGAGAAGGCGGTGGCGTAGGTGTAGACGGCGGAGGTCCAGGTCTTGGTGGGCGGGATGCCGTTGCCGCTGCTGCCGCCGAAGATCCAGACGATCTCGAAGATCTTCACCGAGGAGATCGTCCACAGGACCGCGCAGACTCCGAAGACGTCCCAGGTCAGCGGGAGGACGACGTAGCGGAGCCGCTGGAGGGCGCCGGCGCCGGCCAGCGCGCAGTCCTCGTAGTAACTGACCGGGATGCGGTCGACACCGGCCATCAGGATGGTGGTGAAGTAACCGGTCGTCATCCAGGTCATCGTGACCATGATGAGCGGGAACATGTTGTCCTGGGACAGCCACTGCGGCGGGGAGTGGATGCCGAGGTGGGCGAGCAGGGAGTTGGCCAGACCGTCGGGGTTGAAGATGAATCCGACCAGGACTCCGTAGACCAGGGCGTTGACCAGGTGCGGGAAGAAGATGATCGACCGGACGACCTTGCGGCCCGCCATGTCCCGCAGGATCAGGGTCAGGGCGAAGCTGATCGCGAAGACCGCGATGCCGACGAGGAAGAGCAGCTTGAGGGTGTTGCCGAGCGACTCCACGAACAGGTCGTCGTGGAATAGCCGGGTGTAGTTGCGCAGTCCCGCCCAGGTCATGGGCCCGGAGCCGGCCCAGTTGTGCAGGCTGATCCAGACCGCGCCGCCGATCGGCGCCACGAAGACCACGGTGTAGAGCAGCAGGGCCGGGCCGACGAACGGCACGAAGAGCCGCCGCCGCTGCCGGGCGAGCGTTCCGCCCGCCGCGGTGCCGCCCGGACGCGCCCGCTCGGGCCGCACCGGTCCTGGCTCCTGGCCGGTCGCGGAGTCGGCGGCCGGGCCGGTGTCGGGACCGGCCGGTGCGGTCCTGATCACTGCGGCTGGTCCTTCCAGTACGTGGCCTGGGCCCCCTGCATCTGGTGCACGAACTCCTCGGCGGAGATCTTGCCGAAGAAGAGTTCGTCGTCCTTGGCCCAGAACAGCTTCTCGTTGTAGCCGGGGAAGGCCACGCCGTCGTTCTGCTGGTGGAAGGAGTCCGCCTGGTCCAGTGCCTTCTTCACGTCGGCCATCTCGGGCGAGGTGGCCGCGTCCGCGCGGACCGGGATGACCTTGGCCTGCCGGCCCATCGCGTCCTGGTACTTCTTGCCGAGCAGGAAGGCGGCGAACCGCTGCGCGTCCTTGGCGTCGTCGGCCTTCTTCGGTACGGCGAAGCCCACGAAGTCGGCGCGCATGCTGGAGTGACCGGCGGCGGTGACCGGGAAGGGGAAGGCCGCGTACGCGAAGCCCTTGGCCGCGTAGGTGGCGGACTCGGTGGGCAGCCACGAGCCGTTGAACATCAGCTCGGCCTTGCCGTTCGCCCACTTCTGCTGCTCGGCGGGCCACTTGCTCGCCTTGTAGCCGTCGATCAGGTAGCCGCCGCGGACGAGTTGCTCGACCTTCTTGGCGGCGTCCAGCACGGCCGGGTCGAGCCACGCCTTGCCGGTCCGGTCGGAGGCGACCTTCTTGAGCCCGCCGGGTCCGAGGTTGCGGACGATCAGGGTGGACAGGAACGCGGCGTTGTAGCCGGTCACGTCGCCGTCCGCGGCGAGCGGGGTCCGGCCGTCCTTCTTGATCCGGTCGAGCAGGGCGATGAACTCGTCCCAGGTGCGGGGCGGTTCGCGTCTCAGCTCGGGGTGGGCCGCGGCGTCGTACCAGACGGCGTCGGAGGTGATGCTGTACGGCACCATCCAGGGCCGGCCCGCCGCGTCGTCGATGTCGATGGTCTTGAGGTACTTGGCCGGGATCAGCTTGCCCGCGGTGGAGCCGTCGACCTCGGTGTCGAAGGCCGAGGTCAGGCCGAGCGACTGCTGGGTGGCCACCAGCGCGGGGACGAGCTTCACATAGGGACCGTCGACCAGGTCGGGCACATTGTTGGTGTTCAGCGCGGGCACCAGCTTCTGCAGGTTGTTCCGCCCCTGCCACTGGACCTTGACCTTGATGCCGGTCTGCTTCTCGAAGTCGGTGACGGCCAGGGCGAGCACCTTCTGCTGCGGCTCGCCCTCCTTCCACATCGACCAGTAGGTGAACTGCCGGGACGAGCCCGACGAGGAGGTGGCGCCCGAGCACGCCGTCGCGGCGCACAGGAGGACGCCCACGGCGCCCAGCGCGACCGGGAGCTGCCAGCGATGACCTGAGATATGCGTGCCCATACTTCCCGCCTCTGGATGAGGGCAGTGGATGACTGCTCTGTGCGGCCCACTGTCACGAGCGCGGAAGAGAGCATTCAAGACGTATTGCGTCCCGAATCCGCTTGGTAGTCGGCGGATGCTCCGCCGTCACCGGAGAAGTCCGCCGGTCCGTCATGAAGCCGTCCCTGATTAGTCCTTTATTGCTCTCCTGCCGGGCGCGACAATCGGAGCGGACCACGCTCGGCGACACTCCAGCAGAGGGACGACATGGCCGATTCATCCCGTTCCGGTGGCAGCCGCCGCAGGACCGGCTCGGTGCGGGACACCGCCGCGCGCAACCTCAAGTTCCAGTCGCTCGCGGCGGAACTGCGCCGCGGCATCCTGGCCGGCGACTGGCCCACCGGCGCGAAGCTGCCGACCGAGAGCGGGCTGTCCCAGGAGACCGGCCTGTCGCTGACCACGGTGCGGCGCGCCTTCGACCTGCTGGTCGAAGAGGGTCTGGTGGTACGGCGGCAGGGCTCGGGCAGCTTCGTGGCGAGCCCCCGGCAGCAGGCGCCGCGCACCCGGCGGACCGTGGGCGTGCTCGTCCCCGACACCAAGCTGTACTACCCCCGGGTGCTCCAGGGCATCGAGGAGGCGCTGTCCGCGGCCGGTGTCGGCCTGCAACTCGCCACGTACCACTACGACCGCGCCGAGGAGGACCGCGACCTGGACTTCCTGCTGGAGTCCGGCGTCGACGGGCTGCTGCTGGTGCCCACCTTGACCGGAATCGAGGACCCCGGGGTCCGGGCCGGTGAGCTGATGTCGCTGCCGGTGCCCGCGGTCCTGCTGGAGCGCCGCCTCATCGACGCGGGTCCCGGTGACCGTACCGAGCACGTCTGCTCCGACCATCTGGGCGGCGCGTACGACGCGGTGCTGCATCTGCACCGGCTGGGGCACGAGCGGATCGCGCTGATCACCCGCAGCCGCAATCCGACCGGGGTCGCCGTCGCGCTGGGTTTCCGGCGGGCGATGGACGACCTCGGGCTGTCGGGGAGCTTCCGCCACGAAGCCGAGAAGGCGCAGTGGACCGCCGCTCTGGCGGACCGGATGATCGCCGACCTGATGGAGTCCAGGACGACCGCGGCCCTGGTCTTCGGCGACCGGGAGGCGATTTTGCTGGAGGCCGCCGCCCGACGTCACGGCACGCAGATCCCGGGGCAGTTGGCCCTGGTCTCGTACGACGACGAGACCGCGGACATAGCGGAGGTGCCGCTCACCGCGGTCTCCCCGCCGAAGTACCGGGTCGGCCGGATGGCGGCCGAGGTGCTGCTGCGCCGGCTCTCCGAGGGCGACGCCTGTCCCCTGCACCAAGTGCTGCTCCGCCCGCGGATCGTCGTGCGCGCCTCCTGCGGGGCCGCCGCGCTCCGCGCGGAGCCGCGACCGCTCCCCGAGATGTCCTGAATCCCACCGACAAGGAGTTCCATGCGTATCGGACTGATCGGCGCGGGCGCGGTCGCGGACCTGCACGCCCTGGCCGCGGACCGGATCGCGGACACCCGCCTGACGGCGGTCTGTGACCTGGAGGAATCGGCGGCCCGCCGGGTCGCCGCGCCGCACGGGGCCGCGACCTTCACCGACTACCGCGACCTGCTCGCCTGCCGCTCGGTCGACGCGGTCATCGTCAACACCCCGCACGCGCTCCACAGCCGGATGGTCCTGGACGCCGCCGCGCACGGCCTGCATGTGCTGGTGGAGAAGCCGATGGCCACCACCCTCGACGACTGCGACGCGATGGCCGCGGCCTGCGCGCAGGCCGGGGTCACCCTGGCAGTCGGGCACATCCAGCACTTCCTGCCCGACAAGTGCGCCGCCGAGCGGGCGATCGCCGACGGTGTGCTGGGCGCGCCGCTGGCCGTGCACGACTACCGCAGCACGGACTACCGGCCCGGCACCCGCTCCCCCTGGTTCTTCTCCCGTGAACTGGCGGGCGGCGGCGCGCTGATGAACATCGGCGCCCACTGCCTGGACCGGTCGGTCTGGCTGGGCGGCGCGCCCGCGGTCTCGCTGACCGCGGCCGTCACCGAGCGGTTCGGCGCGCCCGTCGAGACCGACGGCACCGTCGCGCTGCGGCTCGCCAACGGCGGGCTGGCCGGTGTCTCGGTGATCTCCGACCCGCCCCACAAGGTCGACGAGCTGACCGTGGTGTGCGAACGCGGTTCGGTGGTCGCCGACCCGCGGGCGGGAACGTTTCTGCGCATCGACGGCCGCACCCGGCAGATCCACACCCCGAGTGGTACCGACATCCCGGACGCCTTCCGGGAGCAGCTCGCCGACTTCGTCGCGGCCGTCGGCGGCGCCGCCCCCCGGGTCACCCCGGAACACGGCCGCCACATCGTGGAACTCGTCCTGGCGTCGTACGCCTCGGCCGCGACCGGAGAGCCGGTCGGGGTGGGCGCCGCGCAGAGCGTCTGACGCCGACGCCCGGAAGGGCCGGTGCCCGGGGGGAAACCCCGGCACCGGCCCTTCCCGTCGCCCGCTCATCCGCCGCCCGGCGCCTTCACGCGGACCGCAGCCGGATCTGTACCCCCAGGCCGAGGTGGCACCGGACGTCCACCGAGGTCAGGCCGCCGTGCACGACGGTGCGGACCTCGGTGTGGGGCTCGGCGGTCCGCCAGGCGCCACGCAGGACCAGCCGCAGCCGGTGGGTGCCGCCCCGGCTGTCCCGCCAGGGCCTGGTGAAGGGGCTGAGCACGCCGACGAACGCGCCGTTCCGGTCGTACTGGTCCCGGTCCCGGCCCTCGTACAGGCGCAGGTCCGGATCGGTGACGGACAGCACGAGGCCGCCCGAGTCCGGGCGCGCGAGCAGCAGCGAGGGCGTGTCCACCGCCGTGATCGGGCCGCCCGCCGCCAGGGTGCGCTGCGGCTCGAAGACGGCGTACGCGGTGATCCCGGTGGCCCGGTCGTGCACGACGTGCGCGCCGTCGTCATGGCGCAGCACCGAGTACGGCGCGATCGTCGGGTCGGCCATCCGCGCCGCGAAGTCCCTCATGTCCTCCGGTGTGGCGTCCACGATCAGGGCGTAGGCGTAACGGCCGCCGCGCGGCGCGCTCCCGTGGTCGAGCCACGCGGTGGCGAAGTCGGCGGTACCGGGTGTGCCCGTGCTCTGGTCGGGAGCGGTCTGGGAGGCGCGGGTCAGCGCGAGCCGCTGGCCCGGCGGTATCCAGTAGCCGTTGCCGACCGGGTCGATCAGCCACGTCGGGTCGGACGGCGTGCGGTCGACGGCGTAGGGGAAGTCGGCGACCGCGCCCAGGGCGCTGTGGATCACCGGCTCCGAGGGCTCGGCCAGGTGGCACTGGAAGAGCGTGGTCCGCGTCGGGTGGACGGAGTCGTCGTTGCGGATGCCGGAGCCGAGGGCGATGACCCGCTCGTCGAAGAGGAACACCGATTTACGTGCCCGGTGCGAGGGGTTGAAGACGGGGTGTTCGCGCAGGTCGATCGCGAAGACGGCGTGCCGGTCGTCGATGGTGCCCGCGCCGCCGAACCGCGACTCGGTGAGCGGCATCTGCTCGATCGCGCCCGCGAGGTTGGACCGCAGCTCTTCGTAGGGCAGGCGGATGGCCGTGGTGCCCGGCCACTGGTTCCAGTCCCAGCCGGGCTGCCGGAATCCGCTGGCCAGGTTGTCGACCGGGTCGCCGCGGCCGAGGACCTGGATCTGGCCGTAGGTGGTGTACCGCCCGTAGAGGTTGTCGGTGGCGTAGATCTCGGTGCTCCACAGGTAGCGGTTGTGGCCGCGGACCGCGACCAGCCAGTTGTCGCGTCGGTGGAGGGCCAGCGCGCTGTGGTTCATCGCCCAACTGCCCGTCGGCGCGGCTTCCGCCGTGACGCCCGCGGCGGCCAACCGCTGGGCCAGCGCCTTCTGTACGGAACTCGGCTTGGCGGGCAGCAGGCGCAGGAACGCGGCGCCCACCTCGGGGTCCAGCTCCCGCGAGCCGTCCGGGGACCCGGCGGTGGTGAGCGACTGGTAGGGCGGCAGGGCGAGCGCGGTCAGACCGGTGGGGTGGCGGGCGGCCAGCGACAGCGGCCAGTCGGAGGCGTTGGCGTAGACGCGCATCCGCAGCAACGCGTCCTTGTAGCGGCCGTGTGCCGCCTCCCCCACCCGGAAGGCGGTGCCGCTGAGGATGTCGACGGTCGGGGCCGACCCCTTGTAGCCGTCGCGGGCGTAGTCCGGGTACATGCCCAGGTGGTGGAAGACGGAGCCGTCGGCCTTGAAGCCGTCCATGATGCCGGGCGAGACGGTCAGGGCGGCGTCCAGCCAGCGCCGCAGCGCGTGCAGGTGCGCCACTTGCCCGGCCGGGGTCGGCATGAGCAGGGCGGTGCCGAGCATGCCCTGGAGGTTGGTGTTGAGGATGTCGAAGATGCCGCCGTAGGACTCGGCGTCGCCGAAGTCCTGGAGCAGTCGGCCGAGTCCGGTGAACCAGGCCAGGTCCTCCCGGACACCGTCCAGCAGCCCCCGCTCGGCCAGGGCGTCACGGATCAGGTGGACGGAGTCGTAGAAACCGCGGAACTGGTAGCCGAGGTGGTGGATCGTGCCCTGGCAGCTCCCCGCCGCCCAGCCCTGTTCGCGGAGGTGGTCCAGCATCCGTACGTACAGATCGGTGAGCCGGGTCCGGTGCGCGTCGTGCGACGCGGCGTCGTACGCGCAGGCGATCTGGTACATCAGGTCGGTGACCTGGCGCAGCGGGCTGCCGGCGACGAACGCGTTGAGCGCGGCGGCGATCCGCGGCGGGTAGATCTCCGTCTGGTAGGAGTCGACGGCCCGGCCCGGCACCCGCTCACCGGGGTACGGCACACCGAGGCCGTCGGTCGCGGCGGCCAGCGCCGCGACCGCCGCGTCGTCCACCGTGAGGGACTTGCGCAGGACCGCGTGATAGCGCCGGGTCACCTCGGCGAGCGAGTCGCTCTCCCCCGCTGTGGGCTCGGGTTCCGGCAGCGGGTGCGCGGCGAGCCGGTCGGCGTACGAGAGCAGGGCCAGCCAATGGGCGTTGGCGGCCTGGCCGCCCTCGCGGTTGACGAACGGCACCTGCCGGTCACGGGTGGGGTGGTCGGGGCGCAGCTCGGTGTTGACGATGAGCTGGTCGAGGTGGAAGGTGCCCGCGCCGGAGCGCCGGGGCGCGACGAACCGCAGGGTATCCATGCCCGCGCGCGGCTTTCCCGACAGGTCGTACCCGTAGCGGATCCACACGGTCCGCCAGCCGGTGAAGCCGAGGTGGATCTCGCACCACGCGTCGGCGCGCCGGCCGCGCCCGAACTCCACCCGGAGCACGTCGTCGAGGGCCCGGTCGTTGTGGATCCACACGGCGAAGGTGTCGACCGTCCCCATGGTCGCCTGGTCGTCGCCGTCGCGATACGCGTCGGGTGCGTAGCGCAGCGGGGTACGGATCTCCAGTTCGGCGCCCGGCCGGTAGTCCCAGCGCAGGGAGTGCGGGCCGATCCGGGCGGTGGCGGCGCTGATGCTCACCCGCGAACCGGGCCCGGTGCGCAGGTGCTCGGGGATCCGGGTCTCGAAGAGGAACACCGGCGGGTCGAGGGCGAGTGCCTGGTCCTCGACGCTCGGCGCGTCCGCGGCCTGCCCCGGGGGGCCGGCCGCGGTGCCGTTCGCCGCCGGGCTGTCGGCCGCCGCCGGTGCGGCCGCGACGGGCAGCGCGGCGGCGGCCGATCCGAGTGCGGCGCCGATCAGCGCCTTGCGTCGCGTGAATCCTTGGGCCTGCTCTGGCATGGTCTGTCCTCCGGTACTCCCTCGCCGGGTTCCCGTGAGGGGAGGGGTTCGCCTGCATCACAGCGGCCGGGGACAGAACGATTCAAGAAGGACTGAACGGCGGATGCGGCGGTTGCCACTCGGGGTCGTCGAAGGCGCCGAGCGGGTCCGCGTCCGGAGCGTCGGCGCCGCCCCGTCCGGCGTCCAGCGGCGCGCGCTGCCCGGCTCCGGTGACCGGCAGGCGGCTGCCGTCCCGCGCCGGGTCCCGGTGTTCCGTGAACCACGCGTCGAGCCGGCGCCGCAGGTCGCCGACGCGTTCGCGGTGCGCCGGGTCGGCGACGAGGTTGACGCGCTCGCCCGGATCGGCAGCCAGGTCGTACAGCTCGTGCGGACCGTGCGGGTACCGGTGGACGTACTTCCACTCGGCGGTCCTGATCATCCGGACGGGACCGTACTCGTCGTAGACGACCACGGGCCGGGGCGGCGGCGGCTGGCTCGGCCGGCCGGTCAGCAGCAGTGGCGCGAAGGATCTGCCGGGTCCGGTCTCGAACGGTTCCGCGTCCAGCCCGGCGCACTCCAGCAGCGTGGCGGCGAAGTCGTACGCCGACAGCAGTTCGTGGCGCACCGAGCCCGCGCTGATCCGGCCGGGCTGCGCGATGATCGCCGGGACCTTGACCGAACTGTCGTACATGTTCTGCGGAAAGGTGCCGTTGCCCTTGCCCCAGATGCCGTGGTGGCCGCAGTTGAAGCCGTTGTCGCTGGAGAACACCACCAGCGTGCTGTCGGTGAGGCCCAGGTCCGCGAGGGTCCGCAGGACCTGTCCGACGGCGGTGTCCATGGCGGTGACGGAGGCGAAGTAACCGACGAGGGCGGCCCGGACGTCGGCCTCGCCGCCGACCGGTACGCCGTCGACCAGCGGCTGCCACGGGTGCGGTTCCTCCTGCGGGCAGGTGTCGAACGCGCAGTCCGCGTAGAGGCGTTCGACCTGCGGCGGGTGCTGGCCCTTCCAGGGCTTGTGCGGGGCGGTGAAGTGCAGCGAGAGGTAGAAGGGCTCCTCCCGTCCGGCCTCGCCGTTCAGGAAGTCCACCGCGTCGTCGGCCAGGACGTCGGTGAGGTATCCGGCGGCCGGTTCCCTCGTGCCGTGCCGGTACATCGGTGCGTCGTGGTAGGCGCTGCCGCCGCTCTCGTGCGCGTACCAGTGCGTGAAGCCGGGGCGCGGCCGGTCGTTGGCGCCGAGGTGCCATTTGCCGGACAGGCCCAGCCGGTAGCCGGCGTCGGCGAACTCGTCGGTGAACAGCCGCTGTCCGGCGAGGAAGTCCTGGCCGTCCGGGCCCGCGTGGCCGCCGGAGAGCCAGTCGTGCACCCCGTGGCGGGACGGGATCTGGCCGGTGAAGAGGCTGGCCCTGGCCGGTGAGCAGACCGGGGAGGTGCAGAAGAAGTTCTCCAGCCGGGTGCCGCTCTCGGCGAGCGCGTCGAGGGACGGGGTGACGATCTCGTCGTTGCCCGCGCAGCCGAGGGCCCAGTGGCCCTGGTCGTCACTGAGGATGAGCAGGACGTTCGGGCGCCGCGGGTCGTGGCTTGCCATGGTGGGTCTCCCTGGTGGGCTGATGGTGAGGTGAGGTGAGGTGGGGCGCGGGCGGACGGGCCCGGCGGTCGGGGGCGGGCCGGTGCGGGACGGCCGGCCCCGGGTGACCGGCCGGTTCAGCCGAGGTCGTCGGCCACGCCGTCGAGGTCCGGTGCGCGGTGGCCGCCGATGTCGGCCGTGTAGCCCATCCAACTGTGGGCGGGGTCGCCGCGGCGCAGCAGTTCTCGGTAGAGCCGCCCGGTCAGCTCCCGCCTGACGTCGGCGTACGCCGGGGACCCGTGGACATTGCGCAACTCGTGCGGATCGCGGTCCAGGTCGTACAGCTCGTGCACGCTCTCCGGGTTGTGGACGAGCTTGTACCGGCGGTCCCGGATCATGCGCTGGGAGTACGGGAAGTGGTGGCCGTGGAATTCGGCGACGACCTCGGTCCGGTCCAGGACCGCGCGCGCTCCCCCGGTGTCGCCGGTCAGCAGCGGCAACAGGCTGTCTCCGTCGCAGGGTTCGGGGGCGGGCAGGCCCGCGATGTCCAGCAGGGTGGGGTTGAGGTCGGTGAGCGTGGCGAAGGCGTCCGAGACCTGGGCGGGCCCGCCCGGCACCCGGGCGATGGCGGGGACGCGGTAGATGTCCTCGTACATCGCCGGGCCCTTGTCGTTCAGCCGGTGGCCGCCGGTGAACTCGCCGTGGTCCGCGGTGAAGAACACGGCGGTGTCGTCGCCCAGGCCGTACTCCTCCAGGGCGCGCAGAATCCGGCCGATCTGGTGGTCGATCATGGTGACGTAGCCCCAGTAGACGGCGATCAGCTTGCGCCAGGCGTCCGCGTCGAAGGCGTCGGCCGACCAGTATTCGCTGTAGCGGCGTTGTACGTCGGGCTTGCCCGCGAAGGTCTCGGCCATCGACTCGGGCAGCACGACATCGTCCGGGTCGTAGAGGTCGTAGTAGTGGTCGGGCACGAGATAGGGCAGATGCGGTCCGAACCAGTGGCAGGACAGCATGAACGGCCGCCCTGACGTGCGCCGGCCGGCGGCGTACCGCTCCAGCAGCGCGAGGGTCCGGTCGGTGAGGAACGCCTCGACGGTGGCCTCGACGGGCTGCCGCAGCCGACCCGCGATGAGGTGGCCCCGGCCGACGCCGTTGGCGGCGGTGCCGAAGACGGGGTCGGTCACCGCGAACGGCGGCAGGCCGCGGTCCGCCAGCCATCGCTGGTACGACGGGTGGCGTACGGGGTTGAGCGCGCCGGGCAGGTGCTCGCCGTCCAGGCCGTGGTGCTCGGGGCCGTGCTCGCGGCCGATGTGCCACTTGCCGACGTGGCCGACCTGGTAACCGGCCGCCAGCAGTTGGGGCCAGAGCAGTGGCTGGCTCTCGTTCAGCTCGTCCTGGCCGCCGGCGGCGCGCTCGGGGTTGGCGAGCAGGCCGTGCCGGAACGGGTGCAGGCCGGTGGCCAGCGACGCGCGCGCCGGTGTGCAGATCGCCGTCGGAGTGTAGAACCGGTCGAACCGCGTCCCCCGCGCCGCGAGTCCGTCCAGGGCCGGGGTCTCGACGACGGTGTTGCCGTACGCGCCGAGGGTGTCCACCCGGTGCTGGTCGGTCATCAGAAAAAGGATGTTGTGCGGGCTCACCGGCCGCCGCCCCTCCGCTCCCGCCGCTCGCGGCGCTGTCGTCGCTTGGTCGGCTCCCGTGCACCGTAAGGACGGCCCGGCATTTTGGTCAACCCTCGGGACTAATCACCGGCCGAGGTCCCCGAATCCGCCGAGCACCTCACCGCCGAAGGCACTGACCAGCGCGGATAGATTAGTCCCGAAACTTGACAGAATCCACGGCGCGGTCCGATCATGCGGACATGCCAGATCGACGCGGAGCCGCACTGCACCGACTGCGCGCCGCCCACGAGGCGGCGGTGCTCGGCGAATTGCGGCGCGCGGGAGCGCTGAGCCGCGCGGAGCTGATCGAGCGGCTGGGGCTCTCCCGCACCACCTTGTTCACGATCGTCTCGGACCTGCTCGCCCGTGAGGCCGTCGTCGAGCGCCCGATGACCGCGCCGGACGGCACCTGGGCGGCGGGCTCCGGCGGCGGTACGGGGACGGCCGCCGCGACCGCATCCCCGGCGGACGGCGCCCCGGACCCGACCGCCGACGCGGGCGCCCGCACCGGCACCCGGCCGCCGAGGGGCCCCGGCCGCCCCGCCATGGCGGTCTCCCTCAACCCGCGCGGCGCGCAGCTCATCGGCATCGGGCTGCTTCCGACCCGCTTGCAGATCGTGATCGCCAACCACGCCCACGAGGTCGTCGCCCGGTCCAGCACCGCGCTGCGGGCGGACGCCGGACCCGACGAGCGGGTGGCCGCGGTCGTCGCCGCCGTCGGCGAACTGGTCGCGGAGCGCGGGGTGAGCCTCGCCCCGGTGACCGGCGTCGGCCTCGGCCTGCCGGGACCGGTGCGGCGCCCGGACGACGAGCGCCCGCCGGACCCCGCGGACCGGGCGGCCTCCGCGGCCCGGATCGTCGCCGGGCTCGGCGACCACTTCGAGGCGCCGGTGGTCACGGACAACAACACGCGGCTGGCCGCGCTGGCCGAGATCACCTGGGGCGCGGCGCGCGGCCTGTCCGACATCGTGTACCTGCACTGGTCGCAGGGGGTCGGCGGCGGGCTCGTGGTGGACGGCCGACTGGTACGCGGCGCGCACGGCGCGGCGGGCGAGATCGGCCACACCAGTTGCGACCCGCGCGGAGCGGACTGCTACTGCGGGGGCCGCGGCTGCCTGGAGGGCGTGATCGGCGTCCCCGCGCTGCTGGCCGAGTGCCGCGCCAGGGGGGCGAGCGTCCGGGACGCGCGCGAACTGGTGGCGCGGGCCGCGTCCGGCGAGCGACCGGCGGCCGACGTCGTGGCCGGGGCCGCGACGGCGGCGGGCCGTGTGCTCGCCGCGCTCGCCGCCCAGACGGACCCCGCCTGCGTGGTGATCGCCGGTGAACTCGCCGCCCTCGGCGCTCCGGTCCTCGACACGGTCCGCGCGCAGCTCACGGCGTTCTCCCTGCCGGCCGCCGCGCGGACCATCCCCGTCAGGGCCTCCACGCTCGGCGACGACGCCGCGGCCCAGGGCGCCGTCGCGATGCTGCTGCACGCGGCGGGCGAGCGGGTCGACGTCCTCGTGGACGGCGGTGCGCCGCCGCCGGGACGCCGCGGCGATCCGGCCGGTGGCGCGGGTGACGCCGGTGGTGCCCGGTGACGGCGTGCTGCGGCCCCGGCGGTCACGGCGGAACGGCCGAGGCCGGAGCCGGGACGGGATCCGAACTCACGCCTCCGCCACGGGACTTCGCCGTTCCCGACCGCCCGCGCGCGGAGGTGCTGCGCGGCATGGTCGCCGTGCCCGCAGGCCCCTATCTGATGGGCGGCGACGACGAGGACGCGTTCCCCGACGACGGCGAGGGGCCGGTGCGCGAGGTGACGGTCAGCGCCTTCCGCATCGACGCGACATGCGTCACCAACTCCCGCTTCGCCGCGTTCGTCAAGGCCACCGGCTACCGCACCCAGGCCGAACTGAGCGGCTGGTCCTACGTCTTCGGCGGCTTCGTGCCTCCGCGGGCGCGGCACGCGGTGCTTCCCGGCCGCGTGCCGGGCGCGCCGTGGTGGCGAGCGGTCTCGGGCGCCTGCTGGCGCTCGCCCGAAGGCCCCGGCACCTCGATCGGGGAGCGCGGCAACCACCCCGTGGTGCACATCTCCTGGCACGACGCCGTCGCCTACGCGGCCTGGGCGGGCAAGCGGCTGCCCACCGAGGCGGAATGGGAGAAGGCCGCACGCGGCGGACTGGTACGGGCCCGCTTCCCCTGGGGGGACGAGCTGACCCCCAACGGGCGGCACCGCTGCAACATCTGGCGCGGCGACTTCCCGGTCCGCAACACCCGCGAGGACGGATATCTGGGCACCGCGCCCGCCAACGCCTTCACTCCCAACGGCTACGGGCTCCACAACGCCTCGGGCAATGTCTGGGAGTGGTGCGCGGACCGGTTCTCCCCCGACTGGCACGCCGCGCCCCGGCCCGAGACGCGGGTCGACCCGGTGGGTCCTCCCGACGGCGACAACCGGGTGCTGCGCGGCGGTTCGTATCTGTGCCACCACTCCTACTGCAACCGCTACCGGGTCGCCGCCCGTACCTCCAACACTCCGGACAGCACCACGGCGCACGGCGGCTTCCGGTGCGCCGTCGACGACTGACTGACCGACCGGCTGACCGACCCGACCGACCCGGCTGACCGACCGGCCGGAAGCGAGGGGTCGCCCCGCTTCCGGGGTACGGGCGGCCCGGAGGGCGGACAGCGGTGGTGACCGCTGTCCGCCCCTTCGGACCGTGGTGCCTCCTGTTCCGTGCGCCCGCTACCGGCAGGCGGCCGGGATCAGTAGGACGTGGTGACCGAGGCTCCGCTGAAGCCCTGGACGGCGTAGAGGCTGACGTAGACGTAACCGGCCGTCGGGTTGGTGACGGTCAGGGTGTGGGCGTTGCCGCTGCCGGTGGCCTTGCTGGTGTAGCTGGCGGTCGTGGCCCACCCGGTGCTGCTGTAGTAGAGGTCGGCGTTGCCGGTCCCGCCGGCCGAGGTGATCTTCAGGGTCGTGGTGCCCGCGGGCAGGTAGAGGTACAGGTAGGCGTAGTCGCCGGTGGGCGCCGACAGATTGCTGCGCTTGCAGTTCTTGCCGAGCTGGTTGACGTCGGCGCCGGTGCACTCGGGCGCCGTGCCGCCGCCGCTGCCGACCGTGACCGTCTGCGACGTGGTGTTGGTGGCGCCGCCGTTGTCGGTGACGGTCAGTGTCACGGTGTACGTGCCCGCGGCCGTGTACGTCCTGGACGGGTTGGCGGCGGTGGAGGTGGTGCCGTCACCGAAGTTCCAGGCGCGGGAGGCGATGGTGCCGTCGCTGTCCGTCGACCTGTCGGTGAAGGCGGCGGTCAGATTGCTGACGGCCGAGGTGAAGGCGGCCGTGGGCGCCTGGTTGCCGGGCGGGTTGCCGCCGCCGATGCTGCCGCAGTTCCCCACCGCGCACTTGGTGAGCCAGGCGTCCCAGTCACTGTTGTAGCGCGTGCCGATGGTGCTGGTGAGCAGGGTCTGCGCGGCGGCGTAGTTGCCACTGCGGTAGTCGGCGAGCAGCGCGGTGACGTCCGCCGGGTGCGACTGGAGCATGTAACGCACCGCGAGGTAGCCCCAGTTGTAGACCAGGGTCTGGCCCGAGTCGTAGGTGTTGCCGAAGATCGACCGCAGGGTGTAGCCGTGCGTCGCGGCCTGGTTCTGCGCGTCGGTGTAGACCACGTTGCGGTAGGAGTAGGAGACGTACTCGGCGAAGCCCTCGATCCACCAGATGGTGGTCGGCGTGGCGGTGCTCGCGGTGAAGTCGCCGTAGGTGTCGAACCGGCCGTCGAGGTAGTGCGTGTACTCGTGGTTCAGGTTCCAGATCTGGAAGTCCGGGCGCACCCACTCGGCCTCGTAGGCGATGAAGCGCGGCTGGTTGCCGGCCGCGGCCGGGTCGCCCTCCAGGTACATGCCGCCGTTGTTGGTGTCGATGCCGTACATGGCCCCGGCGTATGTCTGGTAGTCGGTGCTGGAGTTGAAGACCACCACCTCGATGGTGGAGTTGTTGTCGTTGGCGACGGGCCCGCTGTCGTGGACGAGGCCGTGGAAGTACGCGTCCTGGGCGCGCAGGCTGGCGCAGGAGGAGCTGAGCTGAGCGGCCGTCATGTCCTGGGCGAGGATGCGGATGCTGGAACTGCACGTGTAGTTGGACGTGAGCACCGAGCTCTTGAGCCGGTCGGCGAGGTTGCACGTGTCGTAGTACGAGCAGTTGGACGCGTCGTAGTAGCTGGTCATCTCGGCCAGGCCGACCCACAGGGCCGCGGTGGGTCCGGTGATGGCGGTCCGGCTCAGCAGCGCGGCCACCAGCGGGCTGGCCTTGGCGCGCAGGGCCGACTCCTGGAGGAACCGGCCCAGTTCACGCCCGGCGTTGGACGTCAGGTACGCCTGGTCGGTGCTCAGCAGCGCCAGGTGCGAGCCGGCGAAGTTGTACAGCGTGTCCAGCACACTCGGGTCGGCCACGACGGCCGCGACGAAGTCCGGGAACTGGTGGCCGCGGAACAGCACGGTGTAGACGTTGTTGACGGCGTTGAGCATGTACCAGGACGCGTCGTACGAGCTGTTGTAGCCGTTCAGCAGCCGCTTGACGACGTACAGGTAGCGGGCGTCCTGCTCGGAGCTGTCGATCAGGGTGACGGCCTCGGCGAGGGCCTCGCCGTTGGCGTCGGTGACGTCGCCGGAGTGGGCGCTGGCGAAGAAGGCGTCCAGGGCGCTGCGGATGGCCGTGACCATGGCGGTGCCGTAACTGCCGACCGCCGAGGAGTTGTAGTACTGGACGTAGTAGCCCGCCCGCAGGTAGAGCACGAGCTGCGGCATGCCGGTGCTGCTGTCACCGGGGTAGGCGGCCGAGCCGTCGCGCATGGCGTAGGCGACGGTGGTCATCTGCGCCTCGCGGAAGGCGTTGTAGGCGTCGGTGCCGGTCAGGTTGAACAGCGTGTTGACACAGTCCGTGGTGGACGCCTTGATCTGGGCGACGAGGGCGCTGCCGGTCCGGCCGGTGAAGTCCGAGGCGTTGCATGTCGCCGCCGCGGTCAGGCCGTTGGCCCTGGCCTTGGCCCGCGCCGCGGCCTTCATGGACGGCGCGGAGTGGCTGACCACCGGCGCCGTCGGCGCGTCGTAGTCCTGCTTGAGCGCGTCCTTGGACGCGGGCAGCGGCGCCCGGTCGGCCGCGCTGAGCGAACCGGCTCCGGTGTGGTCGGACTTCGCCGCGGCGACCGTGGCGGGCTGGGCCGCCGGGCCGGGGCGGGTGGCCGCGGTCCCGGCGGGCTTCGGCTGCGCTGCCGCGGCCCGTTCCGGGTGGATCAGCATGCCGATGCCCAGGCACATGGCCAGGGCGAGTATCAGGAACCCGGTGAGACTTCGTCGTACCGGTTGGGTGTTCACGTGCCGCCTCCCAGCGGTGTGTGCCGCGCTCCGTTGCGCGGCGAGGGGGGATTCGCGGTGCACCCGTCCGGGCCCGCCCGGCACTGTGGGGAGTGGGCGGTGCGGTCCCGGACGGACCGCGAGCCGTGCCTCAGCTTTTGGCATGAGCACGGCTTTCAGGTTGTGCGCCATGTACCATTGCACATGTCACATCGCTTGGGAACCCTGGGTGGAGAACTCGCGAAAACGGCCTGGGGCCACCGGAATTCCGGTGGCCCCAGGCCGTTTCCCTGCTCCCCCGCGCCCGGACCGGGCCCGCCCGCGCGCAGGCGGACGCGGCGGAGTCGCTCGACCCCGCTGTCCGGCGCACGGAGCAGCCCTGCCGACCGGACCCGTGCCTCGGCCGGTCAGGCGGCCCCGTCAAGCGGTCCGAGCGTGCGGCTCTGTCAATCGGCGTGGTCGTGCGGCCCCGTCAGTCGGCGTGGTCGACCGGCCCTGTCAATCGGCTCCCTCAATCGGCGTCCGGGAAGTGGCAGGCGACCTGTCGGCGCGGCGGACCGGCCAGTTCGGGGCGGGTGACGCCGCAGATCTCCTGTGCTTTGTGGCAGCGCGGGTGAAAGGCGCAGCCCGACGGCGGCGCCGCGGGACTGGGCGGATCGCCGCGCAGCACGATCCGCTGCCGCACGCGTTCCACCGCCGGGTCGGGTACCGGCACCGCCGACAGCAGCGCCGCGGTGTACGGGTGCGCGGGGCGCTCGTACACCTGGGACTTGTCACCGATCTCGACGACACGGCCGAGGTACATCACCGCCACCCGGTCGCAGACCCGCTTGACGACCGAGAGGTCGTGGGCCACGAACACGTAGGCCAGGCCGAGTTCGTCCTGGAGACGTTCCATCAGGTTGACGATCTGCGCCTGCACCGAGACGTCGAGCGCCGAGACGGGTTCGTCCGCGATGACCAGCCGCGGTTCGGTGGCCAGGGCGCGGGCGATGCCGATCCGCTGTGCCTGCCCGCCGGAGAACTCGTGCGGATACCGGTCGAGGTGTTCGGGCAACAGGCCGACGAGGTCGAGCAGTTCGGCGGCGCGGATCCTGGCGCGGCCGGCCGACGTGCCCTGCGCCAGGAGCGGGTCGGTGACGATACGGGCCACGGTCTGCCGGGGGTTGAGCGAGGAGTACGGGTCCTGGAAGACCATCTGGATGTGCCGCCGCAGCGGCCGGAGCCGCCGCTGGCCCAGATGCGTGATGTCCTGTCCCGCGAACCGGATACTGCCGGCCGTGGGTTCGAGCAGCCGCACCACCATCCGTCCGGTGGTGGACTTGCCGCATCCCGACTCGCCGACCAGCCCCAGCGTCTCACCGGCCGCCAGGTCGAAGCCGACCCCGTCCACCGCGCGCACCGGGGCCGTCGCCCTGCCCAGCCGCCGTCGTCCGGGGAAGGTCTTGACCAGGCCGCGGACCGACAGCAACGGCGGGTCGCCGCCCGGTTCCAGGGCCGGCGGCGGTCCGCCGTCCGCGGCGGCGACGGGTTCGAGGTGCCGTCGCCGGTCGGGGGCGGTCCCGGCGCGCTGTCCGTTCGTATCGGCGACGGCCGCCCCCGTACCGGGGCCTGATCCCGTCGCCGGTCGTGCTCGGTCCGTGCGCTTCATCGCGTTTCCTTGACGGTGAGGGGCGGCCCGCTCCGGGCGTCCGCGGGCGGATCGGCGGCGGACCGCGCCGCCGTCGTCAGATGACAGGCGGTCAGATGCGCCGGGCCGGGCGGGGCCGCGGCAGCCTCTCCCTCGTCGCCGGGGACCCGTGGGACCCCGGCGACCACTCCCCCGCCGCCCTTCCCCGGCGGGGCCGACCCCGCGCCCCGCACCGCCTCCAGGGCCGGGCGCCGGGTGGCACACCGCTCCCGCTCCGGCTCGGACGCGACCGCCGCCCGGGGGCAGCGGGGCAGGAAGGCGCAGCCCTCGGACAGGCTGAGCAGCGAGGGCGGTGAGCCCGGGACAGTACGCAGCGGCGCGTCGTCCGCGTCGTCCAGCCGGGGCAGCGAGTCGAGCAGCCCGCGGGTGTACGGGTGGGCGGGCTCGGCGAACAGCGCGTCCACCGTGGCCTGTTCGGTCGCCCTGCCGCCGTACATCACCAGCACCTCGTGGGCGACGCGGGCCACCACTCCCAGGTCGTGGGTGATCATCACCACCCCCAGACCGCGTTCCTGCTGGATGCGGGCGATGAGTTCGAGGATCTGCGCCTGCACGGTGACGTCCAGCGCGGTGGTCGGCTCGTCGGCGATGAGCAGGTCCGGCTCGCAGGCCAGGGCCATGGCGATCATCACGCGCTGCCGCATGCCGCCGGAGAACTGGTGCGGGTACTCCGCGACCCGCCGGGCGGGTTCGGGGATGCCGACCTCGCCGAGCATCTCCACCGCGCGGCGCCGGGCGACCGCCCGGCCGGAGCGGAAGTGCCGCCGGTGCGCCTCGGCGATCTGCTCCCCCACCGTGTAGTAGGGGTGCAGGCTGGACAGCGGGTCCTGGAAGACCATCGCCATCCGGCGCCCGCGCAGCGCGCTCAGTCGCGCACCGCTCAGACCGGTCAGCTCCCGGCCGCCCAGCGCGATGGAACCGGTGACCTCGGCGTCCTCGTGCAGTCCCATGACCGCGAGCGAGGTGACGGACTTCCCGGAGCCCGACTCCCCGACCAGGCCGAGGGTCCGCCCCTTCTCGACGGTGAAGCCGATGCCGTCGACGGCCCGTACCGGACCGCGCTTGGTGCGGAAGGAGACGGTGAGGCCGTCCACGCGCAACAGCGGCGGCGTGGCCGCGGCGGCGGTGTCCTGGTCCATCTCAGTACCTCACCCTCGGGTCGATGACGGCGTAGAGCAGGTCCACGACGAGGTTCGCGCCGACGATGAAGAAGGCGGCCAGCAGCGTGACGCCGAGGATCACCGGCTGGTCGGAACGGCGGAGCGCGTCGAAGAAGAGCTGGCCGACACCGGGAATGCCGAAGATGCTCTCGGTGATCACGGCGCCCGCCAGCAGGCCGCCGAGGTCCATGCCGAAGAGGGTCAGGACCGGTGTCATCCCGGAGCGCAACCCGTGCTTGAGCACGACCGTGCGCTCGGGCATGCCCTTGGCCCGCGCGGTCCTGATGTACGGCTGGGCCATCGCCTCGATCATCGAACTGCGGCTCTGGCGTGCGTACATGGCCGCGTACAGCAGGGCCAGGGCGATCCAGGGCAGCAGCAGGTTGGACGCCCAGTGCACGGGGTCGCGGGTGAGGGCCACGTAGGACGGATAGGGCAGCACCCCGGCGATGCGGACCGCTCCCCAGATCAGCACCATGGCGGTGAAGTAGACGGGAAGCGAGGCGGTGGCGACCGCGCCGACCATCAGTCCGCGGTCGGTGAGCGACCCCTTCTTCAGGGCGGCGGTGACTCCCGCGCCCAGCCCGAGGACGAGCCACAGCACGGCCGAGCCGACCGCGAGCGAGACGGACACCGGCAGCCGGTCGGTGAGCAGGCTCCACACCGGCAGCGAGTTCTCGTAGGAGTAGCCGAAGCAGGGGAAGCCGCAGTGCACGGCGTGCGGGCCGCTGCCCAGGTCGCGGCCCGCGAAGATACCGGTGAGGTAGTCCGCGAACTGCCGCCAGACCGGCCGGTCGAGGCCCATCATGTGGCGGACCTGCTCGACGCGTTCGGTGCTGCAGGACTTTCCGCAGGCCGCCGCGGCCGGGTCGGCGGGCAGCAGATAGAAGATGGTGAAGGTGATGGCGCAGACGGCGAGCAGCACGCCCGTCACGCCGATCAGCCGGCGGATCACGTAGAGCGTCACGACCGCCCTCCCCGCGGGTCGAGGATGTCGCGCAGGGCGTCGCCCAGGACGGTGAAGGCGAGGACCGCCAGGAAGAGGAAGACGCTGGGGATCACGAAGAACATCGGGTCCGTGTCGTAGTAGACGACGGCCTGGGAGATCATCTGCCCCCAGGACGAGGTGGGGGGCCGCACACCCACGCCCAGGAAGCTGAGCGCCGCCTCGGTGCTGATCATGCCGGGGACGAGCAGGGTGGTGTACGCGATGACCGGCCCTGACACGTTGGGCAGAACCTCGCGGGCCAGGATGCGCGGCGCCGTGGAGCCGCCGACCCGTGCCGCGTCGACGTACTCGCGGTGCCGGAGCGACAGCGTCTCGCCGCGGACGATGCGCGCGATACCGGGCCAGCCGAACAGGCCGATGACGCCGGTCATCAGCGCGACGCGGTTGACGTCCTGGGCCACCGACATCATGGCGATCATGAAGATGAGGGAGGGGAAGGACATGGTCAGGTCCATCAGCCTGCTCAGGACGCTGTCCACCCGCCCGCCGAAGTAACCGGCGGTGATGCCCGCGGCGGTGCCGACGACGACCACGATGGCCGTGGCGGCGAAGGCGATCATCAGCGACACCTGCGCGCCGTACACGACGCGGGCGAACAGGTCGCGTCCGGTGGCGGGTTCGACGCCCAGCCAGTGGTCGGCGCTCATGCCGCCGAACGAACCGCGGGGCATGCCGCCGAGGTAAGGGTCGATGGCGCTCTCGTCGAACTCGTCGGGGCGCCAACCGCCCAGTCGGGCCAGGAGCGGCGCCGCGACGGACACGACGATAAGCACGACGACCACGACGAGGGAGCAGCGGGCGACGGGCTCGTGCCACAACTGCCGCCAGGCACGCCGCCACGGACCACCGGTGGTGTCAACTAAGCCGCCGGACAGGTGACGTGATGGTTCGTCAGATAGATTCGGATCGGTCGGACGCATCGGATTCGGCAGGTCGGTGGAGCCGCTGGGCCGCGACCGCCCGGCGCGCCGACGCCGGGCGGTCTTCCGCTCTGTGGTCATGCCGGTGGCGCCCTTCACCCCTGGCTCTTCGCGGGGTCCTTGAGGCCGATGACCGCGAAGTCGAACTGCCCGGTCCACGCCGAGTGGCCGAACGCGCCCGCCACGTTGGTGCCGACCAGCAGCGGCTTGCGCTGCCACAGCAGCGGTACGGCGGGCGACTTGTGCATGATCGTCGCGTCGAGGCCGATCCAGGCGACCTTGGTCTGGTTGGCGTTGGACATCGCGGCGATCTGGTCCATCCGCTGCTCCACCGCGCTGTCGCGGAACTGCGAGAAGTTGCCCTGGTTGCCCTTGGCCTTGATGGTGCGACCGTCGAAGACGAAGGGCAGGAAGGTCGAACCCGAGGGGTAGTCGGGACACCAGCCGCTGAGCGTCATGTCGGGTGCGTGGGCGGTGTCACCGACCGTGTCGTAGAAGACGGACGGGTCCACGACGTCGATCCTCACCTTCACCCCGGCCTTGGACAGCGACGCCTGAAGCGCTTCGGCCCTGGTCTTGTCCCCGGTGGCGACGGTGAGCGTGGCGTCCAAGGACGGCTTGCCCGCCTTGGCCAGCAGCTCCTTGGCGCGCGCCGGGTCGCCGGACGGCGGCACGTTGTACACCGGGGCGACGAACCCGCCGGTCAGCAGCGGCGGCAGGTAGTGGGTGGCGATGTCGTTGAGCGCCGGTCCGCCGTCCGCGGTGACCTGCGCCGACCTGTCGACGGCGTACTGCATGGCCTCGCGGACGGTGGGATCGGTGAACGGCCCGCGCGCGGTGTTGAGATAGAGCATGTCCGTGCAGCCGGTCGGCTCGGCGGACAGCCGCTCCCGCACCGACCGGTTCGGCAGCACCTTGGCGACGCTGGCCGCACTGAGATTGGCCCATTCGACGGCCGAGGCGTCCGCGCCCGAGCTCGCGATCAGCCGGTCGTCGATCTGTCCGCCCTGTAGACCCATCGTGACCACGATGCGGTCCGGGTACGCCTTGCGCACCTGGTCGGTCCCGGGGCTCCACCGCGCGTTGCGGACCAGCACCATCTCCTTGCCCCGCTTGTAGCTCTCGATCTTGTACGGGCCGGAGGAGAACGGCCGCAGGTCGTACCGCACCCCGGTCTCGCGGGCCTTCGGGACCGGCGAGAAGGTCGGCAGGGTGACGGTGTACGAGAACTCGGCGACCGGCCGCTTGAGGTGGAAGACGATGGTCCGGTCGTCCGGCGTCCGGATGGAGTCCAGCTCCTTGCCGGTCAGCGGCCCGGTGTAGCCGTCGGTGTCCGCCAGGTACTGCCGGGCGTAGTCGGGGCCGCCGGTCAGGTCCGGCGAGAACGACCTCTCGACGTTGTACTTCACGTCCTGCGCCCTGATCGGGGTGCCGTCCTCGTACGTCAGGCCCGGTTTGAGGGTGAAGGTCCACACCCGCCCGTACTCCGAGGAGCGTCCGAGGTCGGTCGCGAGGTCCGGCACGATCGTGCCGCCGGCGGTTCCGGGCGCGGCCTTGAAGGTGGTGAGCGTCCGGTAGAGCAGCCGGGTGCCGAAGTCCATGGTCGGCATGACCCAGTTGCGGGCGGGGTCCAGGTGGTCGAAGTCCTGATTGGACAGCACGGTGAGGGTGCCGCCGCGCTCGGGAGTACCGCCGATGACGGTGCCGGTGGCCACTCCCGGGGCCTTGTGCTCTCCGTCCCTGCTCTTGGTGTCGGCCGAGCAGGACGTCGCGGCGAGGGCCAGCGAGGTCGTTATGCCGATCGCCAACGCGACGCTGATGCGCTTGGTCATGGTGTGTCACTCCGTTGTGAGTTCCCGGCACCGCGACCGCCTTCAAGGGGTGAGAAAAGGGCGGCCGCCAGGACACCTGTGCGATGCGACTCGTAACATAGTAATGTGACATTGCATTGACAAGCCGTCAGCTCTCTCGTTACCGATCCGTGCCTCACCCTCCTCGTTCGCCCTGTTCGGCCGCTTTCCTCGTTCGCGCACCGACCCGAAGGAGTCGCGCACCGATGACCGAACCCACCACCCCACCGCACACCGGCAGCCACGATCTGCCGGTGTCCTCCGCTCTGGGCGACTTCATGGCCACCGCCTGGGCGCCCAGCCCTCTCCCGCCGGAAACCCGGCTGCCCGCAGAGGAGTTGACGACCGGTCGCCGCGCCCGGCTCTCCGCCCGGTTCCCCGGCGAGCGGCTGATCATTCCGGCGGGACGGCTCGCCGTACGGTCCAACGACACCGACTACCGCTTCCGCCCGCACACGGCGTACGCCTGGCTGACCGGCTTCACCGGCGAGGACCAGCCGGGGAACGTCCTGCTGATGGAGCCGGCGGGCAGCGGCCATCAGGCCGTGCTGTACCTGCGGCCCCGCTCGCCCCGTACCGGCCAGGAGTTCTACCGGGACCGCCGTTACGGCGAGTTCTGGGTCGGCCGACGTCCCGACCTCGACGAGGCCGCCGCGCTCAGCGGGCTGCGCTGCGAGCACCTGGACGACCTGGTCAAGCCGCTGACCGGAGCCTCCCCTCCGGTCCGGCTGCTGACCGGAGTGGACCCGGCCGTCGAGGAGTTGGTCGGCTCCGGGAACCACCAGCCCACCGGTGACGCGGAGTTGGCGACCGTCCTCGCCGAACTCCGGCTGGTCAAGGACCCCTGGGAAGTCAGCCAACTGCAACTCGCCGTCCACCACACGACGAGCGGCTTCGAGGACGTGGTCAGGGCGCTGCCCCAGGCGATGCGGCACCCGCGCGGCGAGCGCTGGATCGAGGGCGTGTTCGCCCTGCGGGCGCGCGCCGAGGGCAACGGGGTCGGCTACGAGACCATCGCCGCCTCCGGCGCGCACGCCTGCGTCCTGCACTGGATACGCAACGACGGCCCGCTGGACCCCGCGGGACTGCTGCTCCTGGACGCGGGAGTGGAGACCGACACCCTCTACACCGCCGACATCACCCGCACCCTGCCGCTGTCCGGCCGCTACTCACCGGCCCAGCGCACCGCGTACGAACTGGTGCTGGCGGCGCAGGAGGCGGGCATCGCCGCGCTGCGCCCGGGGGCGCGCTTCCGCGACTTCCACCTGGCCGCGATGCGGGTCATCGCCGAGGGGCTGTACGACTGGGGCGTCCTGAAGATCCCGCCGGAACAGGCGCTGAGCCCCGACAGCGGCGTGTACCGCCGCTGGACGCTGTGCAGCAGTGGTCACATGCTCGGCATGGACGTGCACGACTGCGCGCGCGCACGGGCCGAGACGTATCTCGACGGGGTTCTGGAGGAGGGGCAGGTGCTCACCGTCGAGCCCGGACTGTATTTCCAGCCGGACGACGAGACGCTGCCGCGCGAACTGCGCGGCATGGGCCTGCGGATCGAGGACGACCTGGTGATCACCGCCGACGGCGCGAGGCTCATGTCCGGTGCGCTGCCACGGACCCCCGACGCGATCGAGGAGTGGATGGGCGGCCTCCTCAACCCCTGAGCGGTCGGGGTCGGCGTCCGGCGGTGACGGCCGCCGGACGCTCCCGTCGGTGACGGCCTCGTCCGCTGCCGGGAGACGCCCCGGACCGTACGTCAGGCGGTCCCGTACGTCAGGCGGTCCCGTACGTCGGGCCATCCCGTACGTCAGGCGGTCCCGAGCTGGAGTCCGTTGGGCGCGGTCGCCGCCCCCTCGGCGCCGTCCGCCCACAGTGAGCGAACGTGGCCCAGGTGGCGGCTGATGCACTCCTGCGCGCCCTCGGAGTCGCGGGCGAGCATGAGGTCGAGCAGTTCGATGTGCTCCTGGGCGGACGCCACCAGTCGACCGGTCTCGTCGAGCCAGTTCAGCCCGTACAGCCGAGAACGTTTCCGTAGGTCGCTCACGACCTCCACCAGATGGCCGTTGCCGGCCAGGGCGAGCAGTCCGAGATGGAAGCGGCGGTCGGCCTCCAGGTAACCGATCAGGTCGTGTCCCCGGGCCGTCTCCACGATCTCCAGGGCGAGCGGTCGCAGCGCTTCCAGCTGCTCGGGGGTGGCCACCGCGGTGGCCCGCCCGATGGTGGGGACCTCGATCAGCGCGCGGATCTCGGTGTACTCGTCGAGATCGCGTTCGGTGATCTCGGTGATACGGAAGCCCTTGTTCCGCACCGCCTCGACGAGTCCTTCCTTGGCGAGGTCGAGCATCGCCTCGCGGACCGGGGTGGCCGAGACGCCCAACTCGGCGGCCAGAATGGGCGCGGAATACACCGCACCGGGCCGCAGTTCGCCCGCGATGAGAGCGGCACGCAGAGCGTTGGCCACCTGGTCGCGCAGGTGCTCCCGTACGGGAATGACGCCGCGCGACGACAAATGAGCCATGACCGATCCTCCAGACACACGAACTCCCAGCATACAATGTGACGTTGCCCCACAGGGAGGGACCGGGGTTCCGAATCCGGAGTCCCGCCGGGCCGTGAGCCCGGCGGGGACGGGCGTCGCGGCAGCGGTCAGCCGCCGACGGTCCGCCAGAAGCCGCACTGGTGTTCCTGGGCGAGGTCGACCGGCTCCGTATTCCCCGCTTGCAGGGACTGGACGTGCCGGCCGGTGCCGAAGCGGGGCCAGGGCGCTGTGCCGGGGCCGTTCGGATCGCCTGTATGGGCGAACTGGGCCCAGTAGCGGATCATCGTGTCGGCGAGTCGGCGCTGGGCGGGGGTGGCCGGACCGGGGAGCTGCTCGTCAGCGAAGAGGTACTGCAACTCGCTGCCGTGGAACGCTCCGGTGGGGAAGTCGGGCTTCTTGAGGGTGCTGAACCAGGGAGCCTCGTCGTCGGCGAACTCGTAGGCGTAGGTCGGCACGTGCTGGTCCAGGGCCCGGTCCCGGTCGAGGACGGTGCACCCCCAGGCCCAGTCGGTGACGACGGAGGACAGCGCCTCGCCGGGGGACGTGAAGCGGTCGGCGGGGTAGCGGGCCAGGACGCGGGCCGCGTCGGCCGGGGTGAACAGTGTCCGGATCTGCTGCCGGTAGTCGGCGTCGGTCGTCGTCCGGCCGGTCACGGCCTCGATGGCCGCGGTGAACAGCCGGTGTTCGTCCCGGGTCGTTCCCTGGATGACGGGGACCCGGTTGAAGTGGCCGGTGGCGAACGCCTGTTCCGGGCTCACGGGCAGAACGCCGCCGCCGACCGTCGGCCCTGAACCGACTCCGTCGTCGGACCACTTGAGGAGTTCCTTCACGGGTGCGGCGCGCAGACAGGCCGCCGCTGTCCGGAGGTCGGAGCAGCCGACCTTTGCCGCGACGTCGAGTCCGTGCCGCTCGCGCTCCGCGCGCGGCAGCGGGAACCAGGTGGGCGGGCCCGGTGACCAGTGGCGTCCCGTGCACTCGGCGCTTTGCAGGATCGCCCTCTGGAACAGGCCCGTTGACCCCGGCGCGACGAGATGCGCGCAGACGCTGGTGCCGCCGGCCGACTCGCCGAAGAGCGTGACGTTCGCCGGGTCGCCGCCGAATGCCGCCGCGTTGCGCTTCACCCAGCGCAACGCCGCCTGCTGGTCCTCCAGTCCGAAGTTGCCCGACAGGTGCGCGGCCGGGCCGTGGTCGAGGGCGGGATGGTCGAGGAATCCGAAGACACCGAGCCGGTAGTTGACGCTGACCACGACCACCTTGCCCTGACTGGCCAGGCGCTGTGCGTCGTAGAGGCTTCCGGCGCCGTTGATGAAGCCGTTGCCGTGGATCCACACCATCACCGGCAGCTCGCGGGCGCCGCCGCCCGCGGGCGTGGTGACGTTCAGGTAGAGGCAGTCCTCGCTGCTGCTCTGCTCGTCGATGAGCCCCGCCGACTGTGCGCATCGGTTGCCGGGCTCGGTCGCGGTCCGTATGCCCGGCCAGGACGCGGCCGGTTGGGGCGACGCCCAGCGCAACCGCCCGACCGGCGGGGCGGCGTAAGGAATCCCCTGGAACATCCGGGTGTCCGTGCCGAGGCGGCCTTCGACCAGGCCGGTGTCCGTCCTGACCACGGTGGCGGGACCGCCTCGGCCGCCCTCCGCGCGCTGGGCCGGCTGCGCGTGTCCGGCGGCGCAGCCGGTCATGGCGCAGCCGGTCATGACGGCGCCGACCAGAGCGGTCAGCAGGACCCGTAGGCGCGGTCGCACCCTGACCTGTGGCCTGCGACGTCCTGGGGCGCGGTTCTGACCTGGGGGATTCATCGGCGTTCACATCCTCAAACAATTCGTGTGGGGTCCACACTAATATAAAGTGTGAGGCGCCCACAAAGTCAATTCCCCCCGGGGACGAGACATGGAGATGAGCCCGATGACGACCGGTGACGACGAGGCGCTGCCGCCCGGCCTCGCCCTGGCGTGGGGACTGGCCCCCAAGACGGGACGGCTGGGCCGGAAGCCCTCGCAGAGCGTGGAGGGAATCGTCGAAGCGACGGTCGCACTGGCCGACGCGGAAGGCTTCGCGGCCCTGTCCATGCCGAACATCGCCAGGCGGGTGGGACTGACCGCCAACGCGGTCTACCGGTACGTCAGCTCGCGGGACGAACTGCTGGTCCTGGTCGCGGAGACCGCGTGGGGCCCGGCGCCGGAGCTGGAAACCGGCGCGGACCAATGGCGGGCGGCTGCCGCCCGTTGGACCAGGGCGATGATCGGGCGCTGCGACACGCACCCGTGGCTGCCCGACCTGCCCATCCGCGGGGCGCCCGCGACCCCGAACCTGCTGCGCTGGACAGAAGTGCTGCTCGAAGCGCTCACCGGGGCCGGGCTGAGCACCGCCGAATCACTAGGGTGCGCGCTGCTGCTCGACGGTTACGCGCGGCGCATCGCCGCCGCCCGCCGCGACGTGCGCGACAGCACCGCGGCGCCGGTGCAGTCGGCCGCCGTGGCGCGCTTCCTTCAGCCGCTCCTGCACGAGCACGGATATCCCATCCTCGCGGCCATGATGGAGCGCGAGGAATACGACGACGACATCGCCGACGACGACGTGGACTTCGGCCTGACCCGGATCCTGGACGGAATCGAGGTCCTGATCACCCGGCGGACGACGGCCCGCTGAGAGTCAGCGCGGCTGCGCGCCGGGGGCGCGGGGCGCGAGGGCGGGGCGGGGCGCCGCGGACGGGGCAGCGGCAGCGGCCTCACGGTCGGCCTGTTCGGGGTGACGGCTGCGCCAGTACGGGTTGTCGTGCGGGAGGCGGCTGCTGACGCGGCCGTACATCCCGAACGTGATGATGAGCAGGCCCATCACGAAGCTGAAGATGACATTGGGCATCCGGAAGTTCAGCACGTTCGCCGACCGGTCCAGGACGGCGAGATTGACGAAGCCGCTCAGGAGGAACAGGGCGCCGACGGTCATGTTCAAGGTGGAGGCGAAGTTACCGCCGACGATGCCGCCGAGGATCAGGGCGGCGCCCACCACCAGGGAGATCACGCTCAGCGCGCCATTGGTGCTCAGACCGGCGACTTTGGACCCGTGGGTGTCGAAGAAGCCCAGCGCGTCAGCGAACCCGAGTGCTCCGAAGACGATCAGCACCAGGCCGCAGAAGGCGGCGCCGAAGCGGTAGACGGTGGCCAGGTGGTGATCGCGCGGGAGTTCGTCCTGCAGCTTCATCGCCGTCTCCTCTGTGGGGCGGGCAGATCCGTATGTCGCGGATGTACTGCTTTCGCACTCCCCAAGGTGGCCCTTTTGTCCGGATCTCTCATCTCGCAGCGTTTTTGCAGCGTGTCGCGTCATGGGCGCTACGGCCTCCGGGCCGCCCCGCATCAGCCGAGCGCGGCGTCCGCCTGGAGGAGCGCCCGCAGTCTGCGCAGCCCGCGGCGCGAATGGCTCTTGACCGTGCCGAGCGGCAGACCGGTGCGCTCGGAGATCTCGGCGTGGGTGAGGTCCCAGTAGAAGGCCATGCACAGCACCTGCTTCTGGGCGGCGGGCAGCTTGGCCAGCTCACGGGTCACGAAGACCCGGTGGAGCGCGGCGTCGGGCTGAGCGTCGGCGTCCGGCTCGGGCGGCAGGGCGGAACCGGCGTTGGCCACGAGTACGGAGCGGCGGGTGCGGGCGGAGAGCGCGTCGGCGATCTTCCGGTGCGCGATGCCGATCAGCCATCCGGCCAGGGACCCGCGGTCCGGCCGGTAGCCGTGCCGGCCGCGCCACGCGGCGAGGAAGACCTGCTGGGTGACGTCCTCGGCCTCGCGTGCGTCGCCGAGCGACCGGCGGGCGAGCGCGTGGATCAGCCCGCCCCAGCGGTGGTAGGCGGCGGCCACGCAGTCCTCGTTGCCCCGCACCAGACCGGCCGCCAGCTCCGAGTCGGCCAGGCCCAGCTCGGCCGGTTCCCACAGCGGCGCGTCGGACCCGCCCCGGCCGTCGGCGGAGCGGGCGGGCGCCGGTACGGCGGGGGGAGCGGGTGCGGCGGCAGCGGACGCGGGCTCGTGCGCGGGTTCCGCGACGGTGCGTACGGTCATGGAGCTGCCCTTCTTCGGTCGGGTTCCTGCCGGGCGGGCCGCGAGCCGCCGGGAAGCCCGGCGCGGGGCCGCTTGCCGCCGATGCGGCGGGGTCGGCTCGTCCTAGCGTGCGAATCACCGGCCCGGTGGAGCAACTCGCACCGTTTCTGCGTCGTATAGTGAAGAGATGAGCGAGGAGACGGGTGGGACGCAGGGGGCGTCGGGAGCGCGGGAGCCTGTCGAGGCCGGGATCGCCACGGGTGCGCTGGCGCGGCGGCTCGGGGTGTCCGCCACGACGGTGCGGTCGTGGGACCGGCGGTACGGGATCGGCCCGGCGGTCCGTTCGGACGGTCGGCACCGGCGCTGGGCCCCGCGGGACGTGGCCGTCCTGGAGGAGATGTGCCGGCTCACCGCCTCGGGCGTGCCGCCCGCGGAGGCGGCCCGCGCCGCTCAGGCCGCCGCCGGCACCGCGCCCGCGCCCACGAGCCCGGCGTCGGCCGGGCCGCCCCGGCCCGCCACTCGGCAACCGGCCGCCGGGAGCGGCCTGCCGCTCGGGGATGTCCGGCAGGAGTGCCGCGGGCTCGCGCGGGCCGCGGTGCGGCTGGACGGCCCGGCGGTGGACGCCCTGCTGACCGACCTGGTCGAGCGGCACGGGCTGGTCGTCGCCTGGGAGGAGGTGATGGCGCCGACCCTGCGCGCCGTCGGCCGCAAGTGGCAGACCTCCGGGGAGCGGTACGTGGAGGTCGAGCACCTGCTGTCCTGGCACGTCTCGTCGGCGCTGCGCCGGGTCCGCCCGGCGCCGACCGTCACCGGGGCGGCGCCCGTACTGCTCGCGTGCGTGCCCGGCGACCACCACACGCTTCCGCTGGAGGCGCTCACCGCGGGGCTCGGAGAGCTCGGCCTGTCGACCCGGATGTTCGGCGGGGCGGTGCCGGTCGACGCCCTGGACGAGGCCGTACGCCGGATCGGCCCGGCGGCCGTCGTGCTGTGGTCCCAGTCCCGCTCCACCGCCGACCGCCCGCTCGCCCGGCATGTCGCGGCCACTAGCTGGGGCGTCAAGGGCGCCCGTACCCATCCGATGGTCTTCCTCGCCGGTCCCGGCTGGGCCGGCCCCCTGATGCCCGGCATGCTCAGACCCCAGGGCCTGCGCGACGCCCTGTCCGCCCTGAGCCGCATCGGCTCCCCCACCCCACCATCCACCGCCGCCCCCTGACCCCCTCCGGGGGGGTACGCCCGGAACAGTCCTCAGCCGAGGCCGAAGCAGGCTCAGCGGCAGCCCGTGGACGCCCCGGCCAGCAGCCGACATCGCCGCAGGCCGGTGGGCGGCTCGCCTCCAACCCGGCGGTACGACCTCGCGTCGCGGCTCGGGCGTCAGCCGGGGGTTCCGGGCGGGGCGGTGGCCAGGTATTCCTCGACCAAGGCGGCAGCCGTGGAGGTGAGGGTGTAGCCGGAGGTGACCGTGGCGCGGCCCCGCGCGGCGAGGGCGCGGGCGGCGGAGGGCGGCATGTCCAGCATCCGTTCGAGGCCGAGGCCCAGGGCGGGTGCGCTGGAGGTGTCCAGCAGTACGCCGTTGTCGCCGTCGCGCAGATAGTGGCGTACTCCCCCGCGTTCGGGGGCGGCGGTCGGCAGGCCCGCGTCCATGGCTTCGAGCACCGCGATCCCGAACTCCTCCTTGGCGCTCGGGCAGACGTACCAGGCCCGCGCCCCCGACGCCGGGTCGGCCAGCGCCCGCTCCAGGCGGCGTACGCGGGTGTTGGACAGGGCCGTGAGCAGGACGAGCCGGTGGGCCGCGCCGGGGTGCCGGGCGAGCAGGCGGCCGATCCTGGTGCGCATCGCGGTCTCGGCGGCCGACGGACGGTCGGAGGCGCCGCCGATCAGCACGAGGGAGGACCGCCGGTACAGGCCCCGCTCCAGCCAGGCCCGTACCAGCATGTCCTGCTGCTTGACGGGGTGCAGCCGTCCCACGGAGAGCAGCAGCGGCTCCCGCAGGGCGTCCGGGCCGAGCGGCGCCCGCCGCGCGCCGCCGCTACCGCCCCCGCCGAGGACCATGCCCAGCAGATCCGCCCGGTCGGACGCCTCGGACGCGGCCGGCACGTACGGCTGGATGCCCTCCGGTGGTGCGGCCGGGCCATCGCCGTCCCGTGCGGCGGCCAGTTGGGGGAAGTGGCGGACGAGTTCGGAGGCGTCGCCCTGCTGTCCGGGTATGGCGACCACGCGTGCGGCCCGTTCGACCAGCCGGTCGGCGACGAACACCCGGTGCAGGTCGTCGCGCAGGTCGTCGGAGGCGGCCGGGGCCCGGCCGTGGCGTACGGTCATCTGCCGGTGCGGATCGGGCGTCGCGGTGAACACCAGCCGGGCTCCGAGGCGTTCCGCGGCCTGGGCCATGGCGAGCGAGCCGTCGTCGGCGTAGCGCGCGTGCAGGACGTCCAGCCGTGCGCCGAGGCCGCCGAGCAGCCGTACGGCCCACCAGGCCAGCGCCTCGCGGTGGGCGCCCATCTCGTGCTGGCCGAGGGGGTGTTCCGCGTCCACGGGGAGCCGCAGCACCCAGTGCCCGGGGCCCCGGGCGTGCAACAGGCTGTCGTCCCGCGCCAGTTCGCTGCGGCAGGCGGTGACCACCGTCACGACGGCCGCGACCGCGCCGGTGTCGGCCAGCGCGTCCCCGAGGCCGCTGAGCAGCACGCTCAGGCCGCCGCTCAGCCCCTCCCCCGGAGTGTCGAGGCCGCCCAGCAGCATCGGCTGGGCGACGAGCAGACCCGGCCTGCGCGCCGCCGCGGGCAGCAGCGGGTCCTGGCCGGGGAGCAGCATCAGCCGCTCGTACGGGTCTTCCGCCTCGGCGGAGACCGGCAGCAGGGACGCGCCGCCCGGCACACCGGCGAGGTAGCGCCAGGCCGCGTGGCGGGTCGCGCGGTCGCCGGCCGCCGCGAGTTCGGCCGCCTCCTCCGGCTCCAGCGGCCGCAGGCCCCGGGCCGTGGCGACGTCCAGCAGGGCCGCCGTCGCGGCCCCGGCCGGGCGGTGGCGCAGCGCCTCGCGCAGCGCGTCGCGCGCGCTGTCCGCGCCGTGCACCCGCAGCGCGTCCGGCCACGCCTCGGCCGCGGCGGCCCGCAGCCGGTCCGAGCCACCGGCGTGGCCGGTCAGCGTCTCGGGGCTGTGGGCCAGGCCCATCCGGCAGGCGCGGCGGAGTCGCGCCAGCGACAGGTCCTCCGCCTCCCAGGCGATGCCCTCGGGGAACGGCCAGCCGTACTCCGCCTGCGTGAGGTTCAGCAGCGCCCCGGCGCCCGCGCCCGCGGCGGCGGGCCGGATCCGGCCGGTCCAGAAGGTCGATCGGAGGTCGACGAAGACGTCGTCGTCCGGCGCGGGCCCCGTGCGAGCGCCCGGACCGGCGAAGACGTTCCCGGTGACCGTCCCGTCGCCGGCCGCTCCCGTGGCGGAGCCCGCCGCGGGGGCGGTCGGCAGTGCGATGTCTTCCATGGCGGCCTCTCCCGTGCGAATGGGGCTGCGGATCGTGCACAGTCATCGCTTCCGTGCGGCCGAGCGGATTGGATGCACTTCGGGCGCCGGTTCTGCCTCACAGCGCGCACGCCCCTGACCTGGCAGGATCTGCCGTCGCAGCCGCGCCGCACGCCGTCGTGGAGTTCCGCGGGTGCCGCGTCGGCGTACGCGGACACCGCTCGTCCGAAGGAGTCCCATGGCCCGGATCGTGGTGGTCAGCCCGCCCTTCCAGTCGCACGCCCGGCCGCTGTCGGTCCTGGGGGGAGCCCTGCGGCGGGCGGGCGACGAGGTGCACTTCGCGTGCGCGCCCGCCTTCGAGGAGCTGGCGCGGGAGGCGGACATCGGTTTCGTGCCGCTCACGGTGACGCGGAACGCCAATACGGGGATCGCGGAGACGACCGAGCAGGATACGGCGGAGGCGGCGCGTCTCACCGAGTTCCTGGACGCCACCAGGGCGGGCGCGGTGCCCGCGCTGCTCGCCCAGGCCCGGCACCGAGGCGCCGACATGCTCGCCGACCCGGAGCGGATCCTGGCGGACCTGCGGATGCTGCACGACCGGCTGCGGCCGGACTGGTACCTGGTGGACCAGCTCAATTACCCGGTGACGCTCGCCCTGCACTGCCTCGGCCTGTCGTACGCCTCCTACTGTCCCGGACATCCCGGCTACCTGCCAGCGGGCCCCGACGCCTTCTTCGGCGAACCCTGTGCCTGGCCCGCCGGGATCCGGCCGCGCCCCGCCGAGCGGGCGGCGCTGCGCACCGCGGTACGGGCGAACGACGCGGCCTTCACGTCGCTGTTCGCGGACTTCGCCGCACTCCACGCCCCGCACCGGCCGCCGCCCGGCCGGGCGTTCGCGCTGACCTCACCGCACGCCGTCGTCTACTGCTACCCGCCGCTTCCCGGCCTGCCCGTACCGCCCGAGGGGCGCGAAGCCCTCTACGCCGGTCACTGCACCGCGCAGGACGCGCCGGTCCTCGACCCGTACTGGCGCGGTGCGGCCGACCGGCTGCGGGCGGCGGCGGGGAAGGTCGTCCTGGTCGCCTTCGGCACCTTCCTGTCGGCCAGGGACGACGTGCTGCGGACCGTGGCGCGCGGCGTGCTGGAGCGCTGTCCGGACGCGGCGGTCGTCCTGGCGGCCGGGGACCGTACGGCGGCGCTCGCGGATCTGGCGGGCCCGCGGGTGTGCGTCGCGGCCTCCGTGCCGCAGCGCGCGCTGCTGGCGGAGGTGGACGCGATGGTGCACCACGGCGGCAACAACTCCTTCACCGAGTGCGTCGCCGCGGGCGTCCCGGCGCTCGTACTGCCGTTCTCCAGCGACCAGTTCGCCGTCGCCCACGACGCCGAGCGGGCCGGGGCGGCCGTCGTCCTGGACCCGGCCGCGGCGACCGGGCGGGAGATCGGGGACGCCGTGGCCTCACTGCTCACCGCGCCGCCGCCCGGACTCGGGCGGCTGTCCGCCCGGGTCCGCGAGCGGGGCCCTGACTGGGCGGCCGTCCGGCTGCGGGCCGTGATGGCCGCCCGCCAGGAGCGGCCGGTCGCACCGTAGCGGTCAGTGGGTGGTGACCGGCCGCGGGCTCGGGGCGGACCTGCCCTGTTCCGCCGCCTTGGCGATGTTGCGTGCCATGCCGCCGAAGACGAACGCGTGGAAGGGCGAGATGCTCCACCAGTACGCGTGGCCGAGGAGCCCGCGCGGGTGGAACAGCGCCCGCTGCCAGTACAGGGTGCGGCCCTGGTCGTCCCGGTCGGCGTGCAGCTCCAGCCAGGCCAGGCCCGGCAGTCGCATCTCGGCGCGCAGCCGGAGCATCCTGCCGCGGTCGATCTCCTCGACCCGCCAGAAGTCCAGGGAGTCCCCGTTCCGCAGATGAACGGCGTCACGGCGTCCGCGGCGCAGCCCGACACCGCCCGCGAGGCGGTCGAGCCAGCCGCGGACCGCCCAGGCCAGGCCGAAGGAGTACCAGCCGTTCGTGCCGCCGATGCCCTCGATCACGCGCCACAGCGCCTCGGGTGAGGCGTCGACCACCTGCTCGCGGCGGTCGGTGTAGAGGCTGCCGCCGGACCAGTCGGGGTCGGTGGGCAGCGGGTCGCTGGGCGCGCCGGGCAGCGAGGCGGAGGACCAGCGGGTCGTGACCTGTGCGTCCTGGACCCGCCGCAGGGCCAGGGCCAGGGCGCGGCGCAGCGGGAAGGGCTGCCCCTCGCCGTCCGGCACGTAGCGGGCGATGTCGTGCTCGGAGCAGACCACCTCGTGCCGCAGGGACTCCGCGAGCGGGCGGGCGATCGACCGGGGCACCGGGGTGACCAGTCCGATCCAGTGGCTGGACAGCCGTGGGGTGAGGACGGGGACCGGGACGATCAGGCGTTTGGGCAGACCGGCGATCGCCGCGTAGCCCTGCATCATCTCCCGGTAGGTGACGACGTCCGGGCCGCCGATGTCGAAGGGGCGGCTGACCTCCGGCGGCATGGCGGCGCTCCCGACGAGGTAGCGGAGCACGTCGCGGACGGCGATGGGCTGGATACGGGTACGGACCCAGCTCGGGGTGACCATCACCGGCAGCCGTTCCGTGAGGTAGCGCAGCATCTCGAACGACGCGGAGCCCGATCCGATGATCACCGCGGCGCGCAGCGCGGTGGTGGGCACCCCCGAGTCCAGCAGGATGCGGCCGACCTCGGCGCGCGAGCGCAGGTGCGGCGAGAGTTCGGCCTCCGGTACTCCGCCGGGGGTCAGGCCGCCGAGGTAGACGATGCGTCCCACCCCTGCGGCGCGGGCCTGCTCGCCGAAGACCCGGGCCGCCTCCCGGTCGGTCTCCTCGAAGCCGGAGCCGGTGCCCAGCGCGTGCACGAGGTAGTACGCCACGTCCACGTCGCGCATCGCCGCCGCCACCGAGTCGGGATCGGTGACATCGCCCTGGACCACCTCGGTGTCGTGCACCCATGGGTGGTCGCGGAGCTTTCCGGGTGAACGGGCCAGGCACCGGACCCGGTACCCGGCGGCCAGCAGTTCGGGCACCAGGCGTCCGCCGATGTAGCCCGAGGCCCCGGTGACCAGGCACAGCGGCCCGGGTTCGGTGGCATCGCTGATCATGAGCAGCTCCGTTCCGCGCGTTGTGTTCCCCCCACCGTCCCCCTTCACGGTCTCTTCCGCGCGGCCCGGTCGGCCGGATGCGGGCCGGACCACCCGCATGCGGAGATTCGTCGACAGTGACCCGATGTGGCGGCGTGATCACGATGGGTCACTCGTGGTGAGGTGTTTTCGCCCCTCCCGGCAGCAGTGGACGTCCGCTGCATCCGCGGGGGCGTCCCGGACGGAATGACCGAAGACGAAGCCGAACGACGCGAGGAGAGGAAGTCGATGAGGCGCATCGCGGCGGACGAGCACCCCTCCCCCGGTGAGCAGGCGGCCCGGGGCGCCCCGTACGACGCTTCCGCACGCGTCCTTGTCCCCCGCCCGCCGGACCCCGCGGCCGTGGACGCGGACGTCGCGGACCACGTCGGGCGGGTGCTGGCCCATGAGCTCGGCGAGCGGGTGGCGGCAGCGGCGGCGATCGACGCGGTCTTCGCGCGGGACCTCGCCGAGCGGGTCGCCGGGTTCACCCTGGGCGGCGGCAAGCGCACCCGGTCGCAGTTCCTGTGGTGGGGGCTGCGGGCCGCGGGCGGCGGCGGGTCCGCCGAACAGGTGCACGCGGCGCTGCGGATCGCCGCCGCGGTGGAGCTCGTACAGACCTGCGCGCTGGTGCACGACGACGTGATGGACGGCTCCGCGCTGCGGCGCGGACAGCCCGCGGTCCATCTCGACCTCGACGCGCAGTACCCCTGTGCGCGCCGCTCCGGCCCCGCCGAGCCCTTCGGCCGGGCGGCAGCCGTCCTGGTCGGCGACCTCGCGCTGGCCTGGGCCGACGACACCGTCGCGGCCACCGCGCTGCCCGGCGACACCTCCCGCAGGGTGCGCGTGCTGTGGCAGGCCATGCGCACCGAGATGGTGGCCGGGCAGTACCTGGATCTGCACGGGCAGACCACCGGTGCGCGGTCGGCCGCGCGGGCGCTGCGCACGGCCCGGCTGAAGAGCGCGCTGTACTCCGTCGAGCGCCCGCTGGCGCTCGGGGCCGCTCTGGCCCGCGCGGACGAGGAGACCACCCGGGCGCTGTGCGCGGCGGGCCGACAGGCGGGCATCGCCTTCCAGTTGCGCGACGACCTGCACGGGGTGTTCGGCGACTCCGCGTACACGGGCAAGCCGACGGGCGAGGACATCCGCGACGGGAAGCCCAACTACCTGATCGCGGTGGCCCGCGACCACGCCGAGGCCGCGGACGACCGGCGGGCCCTCGCCCTGCTGGACACGGCCGTCGGCGACCCGCGGTTGTCCGACGGCGATCTGGACCGGGTACGGGACCTGCTCGTCTCGACCGGCGCGCGGGCCGCCGTCGAGCACCGGATCGAGAAACTGGCCGCCGACAGCGCCCGGTTCCTGGCGGGCGCGACGCGCGTCGGACCGGTTGCCAGGGCCCGGCTCCTCGACCTCTTCCAACGCGCCGCGGGCGTATGCCCGGACGGGCGGTCCGTACACCACGCCCCGCACCCGCAGGACCGACCGGCAGCCGCCGGACCGGGCCCGCGGGAAGCCGCTGCCGCAGGAGACCACCGATGAGAACAGTGACGGGACGCACCGACCATGTCGTGGTGGTCGGGGCCGGGCTGTCCGGGCTGTCCGCCGCGCTGCACCTGCTGGGCGCGGGACGCCGGGTGACGGTTGTGGAGCGCGCCGCGCTGCCCGGCGGCCGGGCGGGCAGGATCGAGCGGGGCGGCTACCGGATCGACACGGGTCCGACCGTGCTCACCATGCCCGACCTGGTCGCGGAGGCGTTCGCGGCCGTCGGCGAGACGATGACCGACCGGCTGGACCTGATCGCGCTGCACCCGGCCTACCGGGCCTTGTTCGCCGACGGCAGCCGCCTCGACGTGCACACCGGCGCCGAGGCCATGGAGGCGGAGATCGAACGCTTCGCCGGTCCGGCGGACGCGGCGGGCTACCGGCGGCTGCGCCGCTGGCTCACCGACCTCTACGCGGTCCAGATGCGGCGGTTCATCGACGCCAACTTCGACTCGCCGCTCCAGCTCGTCCACCCGGACCTGGCCCGGCTCGCGGCGCTCGGCGGCTTCGGCCGACTCGACGCCCGCATCGGCGACTTCGTCTCCGACGAGCGGCTGCGCCGGGTCTTCACCTTCCAGGCGCTGTACGCGGGCGTACCGCCGGCCCGCGCGCTCGCCGCCTACGCGGTGATCGCCTACATGGACACCGTGGCGGGCGTCTACTTCCCGCGCGGCGGCATGCACGCGCTGCCGCGGGCGATGGCGGACGCGGCGGCCGACGCGGGGGCCGACTTCCGGTACGGGCAGGACGTCACCCGGCTGGAGCGGTCCGGCGACCGGATCACCGCCGTCGTCACGGACCAGGACAGGATCGCCTGCGACGCGGTGGTGCTCACCCCCGATCTGCCGGTCGCCTACCGGCTGCTCGGCCGGACCCCGCGCCGGGCGGTCCCGCTGCGGCACTCGCCCTCCGCGGTGATCCTGCACGCGGGCACCGACCGCACCTGGCCGGAGCTGGCGCACCACACGATCTCCTTCGGCGCCGCGTGGAAGGACACCTTCCACGAACTGACCCGCGCCGGGACCCTGATGTCCGACCCGTCGCTGCTGATCACCCGGCCGACGGCGACCGACCCGCGACTGGCCCCGCCCGGCAAGCATCTGCACTACGTCCTGGCGCCGTGCCCCAACACCGCCATCGGGCCGGACGCGCGCGCATGGGGAGAGCTCTCGCCGCGCTACCGCGACAGCCTCCTCGCCGAGCTGGAGCGGCGCGGCCTGACCGGGATCGGCGCCGCCATCGAGGAGGAGTCCCTGGTGACGCCCGCGGACTGGACGGCGGACGGGCACGCGGCCGGTACGCCGTTCTCCGCGGCCCACACCTTCGCGCAGACCGGCCCGTTCCGTCCCCGGAACCTCGTGCGAGGCACCGAGAACGCGGTGCTGGCCGGCTGCGGCACCACGCCGGGCGTGGGCGTGCCGACCGTGCTCATCTCCGGCAAGCTCGCCGCGGCCCGTGTCACCGGGCCGCGCCCGCGGCGGCCGTCCCCGCCCGCCCGGACCCGGCTCGCGACGGAAGGCACCCCGGCGTGACCGCGCGCGAGCTGGACGCGGCCGGGATCGACGCGCCCGCGCTGCGCGCCGCGTACGCGCGCTGCCGACAACTCAACGCCCGGCACGGCAAGACGTACTTCCTCGCCACCCGGCTGCTCCCGGTCGAGCGGCGACCGGCCGTGCACGCGCTGTACGGCTTCGCCCGCTGGGCCGACGACATCGTCGACAGCCTCGACCGGACGCGGACCCTCCAGGAGCGGGCCGCCGCACTGGACGCGCTCCAGGAGGAGCTGGCGGCCGGACTGCGGCACGGGAACAGCAAGGAGCCGGTGGTGCGGGCACTCGCGCACACGGCCGCCGTGTACGACATCGACCACCGGCACTTCACCGACTTCATGGCGGCGATGCGCAGCGACCTCGAGGTGCGCGACTATCCGACGTACGCCGACCTGCGCGGCTACATGCACGGGTCGGCTGCGGTGATCGGCCTCCAGATGCTGCCGGTGCTGGGCACGGTCGTCCCCCGCGCGGAGGCCGCCCCGCACGCCGCGGCACTCGGTGTCGCCTTCCAGCTCAGCAACTTCCTGCGGGACGTCGGCGAAGACCTGGACCGGGGCCGGGTCTATCTGCCCGCGGACCTGCTCGCCGCGCACGGCGTGGACCGCGGCCTGCTGCTGTGGAGCCGGACGACCGGCGCCCGCGACGCACGGATCACCGAGGCGCTGCGGGCCGCCGCGGAACTGACCCGCGGCGTCTACCGGGAAGCGGCGCCCGGCCTGCCGATGCTCGACCCGGTGGCCAGGCCGTGCATCCGGACCGCTCTCGTGCTCTACGGCGGGATCCTGGACGCGATCGAGGACGACGGGTACGCGGTCCTGCACCGCCGTGCGGTGGTACCGCGCGAGCGGCGCGCGGCGGTGGCGCTCGACGGGCTGGTCCGGCTGGGCGCGGCGCGGCTGCGCGCCCGGGGCGGCGCGACGGCAGCGGAGCCGAAGGACCGAGGGCAGGCTTCACGGACGCAGGGGCGGCCACGTCAACCACCGCGTGAACGGCCGTCGTCGGTGGGCCCGTCGTGGTCCCGCTGGGAGAAGGAGAACATGTCGTGACCGACCACCGGCCCGGCCGCTTTCCGCTGCGGCTGCGCCGCGACCCGGCCGGCTGGGCGCAGCAGCGGCCGACCTGGCGCGACGCGGCGCCGCGGCTGATCGGCGGCGCCCTGAAGCGGGCCCTGGCGCGGCCGTCCGGCAACTGGTTCGTCGTCGGCGGCTCCCGCGCCGTCAAGGACGGCCGCCCGTACGGCAGGACCGTCGGCGGCACCGAGGTGGTGCTGTGGCGGGACGCGGCGGGCACACTGCGCGGCGGCCCCGGCGCCTGCCCGCACCTGGGCGCGCCGCTCAAGGACAGCTCCGTGCGCTGCGGGACGCTGATCTGCCACTGGCACGGCCTGTCCCTGAAGGGCGCGCCGTTCGCGGGCTGGGAGCCGTACCCCGTGCACGACGACGGGCTGCTGGTCTGGGTGCGGCTGGACGGGGTGGGCGGCGAGGAGCCGACGGCCGCCCCGCTGGTGCCGGTCCGGCCGGAGCCCGCGGGCGCCCTGGCGGCGGTCTATACGGGTTCCGGGGTGTGCGAACCGGAGGACGTGGTCGCCAACCGGCTCGACCCGTGGCACGGCGGATGGCTGCACCCGTACTCGTTCGTGGACCTCACGGTGGTCGGCACACCCGCCGGCGATGCCGACGCGGCGCACGACGCCTTCGCGGTGGACGTGTCCTTCAAGGTCGCCGGGCGGGCGGTGGTGCCGGTGCGCGCGGTGTTCACGGCGCCGGAGCCCAGGACCGTGGTCATGCACATCACCGAGGGCGAGGGGCGGGGTTCCGTGGTCGAGACGCACGCCACGCCGCTCGGCCCCGACCGGTCGGGGCGTCCGCGGACCGCGGTGGTGGAGGCGGTGGTCGCCGCGTCGGACCGCCGCGGGTTCGCGGTCGCGCGGGCCGCCGCCCCGGTGCTGCGCCCGCTGATGCGCGGGGCCGCCGGGCGGCTGTGGCGCGACGACCTGGCGTACGCGGAGCGGCGGTGGGCGCTGCGCGCCGCCGGCCGCTTCCCGGGCTGACGGCGCGCGGCCCGTCACGTGTCCCCGAGGGCCGCCAGCGCCCGCAGTACGGCTGAGCGGCCCCGCTCCGGGACCGTCCAGAGCGTCTGGCCGCGCACGCCCCACCGCTCCAACAGGGCGTTGGCGGCCAGGAAGCCGGTGGTCGCCGCGCGTTCCATGAGGGCGACCGGAAGGTCGGTGCGGACCGCGTCGCCCGCCACCGTGACGGTCGGGTGCGGGGTGCGGACGGTGGGCCGGTCGTGGAAGCCGCCCACCGGGAACAACGGGCAGTCCGCGCGCCATTCGTGCCGCTGGTCGACGATCGTGGCGTGCGCCGTCTCGGGATACACCCGGTGCATCTGCCGCACCAGCCGGTCCTGGGCGGCGGGCAGGTCGTCGGAAGCGTAGGCGTACGCGTGCAGTTCGACCACCGAGCCGCCGGTCCTGGCCGCCCAGCGCGCCGCCTCGCCCTCCCAGCGCTCCAGCACGCTGATGTTGTCGAGCGGGCCGAAGCCGCTGGTGCCGAGGAAACCCGGCCGGTCGGCGGCGACCGGGCGGTCCAGCCAGAGCCGGGAGACGAGGAACGGCGGCGCGGTGCGCAGCCGTTCGGCCCGCTCCCGCCACGGCGCGTCGCACAGGCCGGGCGAGGCGGCGGCCAGGCGGCGCAGGCCGCCGCTGTCCAGGGCGAGGACGAGGGCGTCGAAGCGCCGCGTCCTGCCGTCGGCGGTGACCGTCGGGCCGTCGGGCCCCGACGACCCGGCCGCGCTCACTTCGGTGCCGGTGCGCACGTCCGCGCCGTGGCCTTCCAGGTAGCGGCCGAGCGGCTCCCAGAGCGCCCGGGGGTACGGCTCGTCGGGGACGTCGAAGAGCAGGCCCTCGCTGGAACCGAGGAAGTAGATGTGGAACATCAGGACCAGCTCCGCGGCCGAGAGTTCGCGCGGGTCGGCGAAGAAGCTGCGGGAGAACACCTCGAAGGCGAGGTGCTGCGCGGCGTCGGGGAAGCGGATACGGGCCAGGAAGTCGGCGGCGCTGACCGTGTCGAGGCGTGCGTAGACCTGCGGCACGCGCACGTCCAGCAGGGGCAGGGCGGCGGCCGGGTTCATCCGGAGCAGGTCCCGCCAGCCGAAGGCGGGGCTGAGGGCGACGAAGCCGAGGGCGCTCCACGGCGGGGTGCGCGGGACGCGCGCGAAGCTGTCGTACAGGCCGCTGCTGTGCCGCAGCGGGTAGTCGGGCAGCGCGGTGAGCATGCCGAGGGAAGGGTCGGCGCGGCGGAGCAGGCCGCGCAGGTTGTAGTACTGGCGGAAGAAGGCGTGGAAGCCGCGGCTCATGGTGACCGGTGAGCCGTCGGCCAAGTCGGTGGACCAGCCGGCCAAGCGTCCGCCGAGGCCGCGCTCGCGCTCGTACAAGGTGACCCGGGCGCCGCGCTCCGCCAGGCCGGTGGCGGCGGCGAGCCCGGCGATACCACCTCCGATGACGGCGACCTCGGGGGCGTCGGCGCCGAAGCGGGGGCGGCCGGGCGGCGCGGGAATCGTCCGGGCGCGCCGGTCGCGGCCACGGCGGGGCGCGGCGGGGCGGCCGGTCACCGCGGGTCCCCGTGCTGGTTGCGGAGCTGCGGCTGCGGCTGCGGCTGCGGCTGCGGCTGCGGCTGGGCCAGACTTCGGGGCGGGTGGGGTGGCCCCTGTTCCGGCTCGGCGCGCGGCGGGTCCTGGGGCACGCGGCCGAGCACGGTGTGGGTGATGCCGGTCTGCCAGCCGGGCAGCGGCAGGACACGGACGGAGCCGAATCCGGCGCGGCGCACCCGGTCGCCGAGGGCGGCGGCCGTGTCGAACGCGACCACGCTGGTGTAGAGGTGGCGGTAGAGACCGGCGTCGCCGGTGAGCCGTCCTGCGGGCAGCACGACGCCCTTGCACACCCCCGCCCAGACCGCCCAGTGCGCGGCGCTCCCGCCGAGCGCGTACTCGTGCACGGCCAGTCGGCCGCCGGGGCGGAGCCGGTCGCGGACGGCGGTGAGGACGCGGTCAGGGTCGGCGACGTTGCGCACGAGATACGCGGCGAACGCGGCGTCGAACCGCCCGGTGACGAAGCCCCCTTCGGCCAGCTTCTCCACGGGCGCGTGGAGGAAGGAGACGGTGGCGGGCCAGCGTTTGGCGGCCGCCCGCTCCAGCATTCCGGCGGAGGCGTCCACCGCCGTGATCTCGGCGTGCGGAGCGGCGGCGAGCAGCGCGGCGGTCGAGGAGCCGGTGCCGCAGCCGAGGTCGAGCAGGCGCAGCCCGGCCCCGCCGTGCGGCAGCCGCAGCCGCCGGGCGGAGCGGCGCAGGTGCGCGTGGTAGCCGGGGTTCATCGCGGTCAGCCGGTCGTAGCGGGCGGAGCCGTGGTCGAACGCCGACGACAACTCGTCGTCTCGCAGCAGGGGCATGGGGCATGACTTCCTGTTGGGGGGGGCGGCATCGGGGCGGGAGGCGTCGGGGCGCGCGGCATCAAGGGGCCGCGCCGGGGCGGGGGCTCACCGGCGCGACGGGGGCGGGTCGGGTCTGCGGGCGCCAGATTCGCCGGGCTCGCGCCTGCGCAGGAAGGGCAGTTCGGCCACGGTCCGCAGCATCGGGGCGACCGGGGTGCTCAGGCCGATCAGGAAGTCCTCCCCCGGTCCTGAACCGCCGTCGAGGAAGCGCAGCAGACGCTCGGTCGGCACCCGGCGGAACAGCCCGGTGAAGAAGTCCGCGCCGTCCACCCGCCCGGTGTCCAGCGCCCGCAGCATGACGGCGTCCATCGCCCGGGAGCGGCGCGAGTGCGGGGAGGGCGGTACGGGGGCGCGGCGCGGCCGGCCGCCGACCGTGGGATCGCCGGTCAGGAGGGCGTCGGCGACGGCCCGGGTCTGCCGCTGGACGGCGGCGAAGGTGTAACCGGTCGACGCGCGGGTCGCGCCGCCCGCCGTGCCGATCCGGAACACCGAACGCCCGGCGCGCGGGGTGAACCGTCCGTCGGTCATCGGGATCACGCCCTGCTCCACGCCGGTCACCTCGAACCGGCCGAGCCTCAGCACGTCGTCGGTGTAGTGCCGCAGCGCCGCGTCGTACCGCGTCGTGTCCAGGACCCCGGCGGAGAATTCCGTGTACTCCACGAGCGCCTGCCGTGGCCCGAGCGGCAGCACGTAGCCGAAGGACAGCCCGTGCGCGGGACGCGGTGTGCGGAAGTCCATCAGGTCGGCGACAGCGGGGGCGAAGGCGTCGTCCGCGGTCCGGACGAACCAGCCCCTGAAGTGCTGGAGCAGCGTCGTGCGGGCCGCGGGGAGCCGTGGGAGCGGGCGGGAGTCGAAGACCCAGCGGGCGTTCAGCTCCAGGGACCGACCTGCCGTGTCGTGCCCGGAGACCCGCGCGCCGGTGGCCGTGTCCTGCACGGACTCGACCGTCGCCTCGATCCGGCGGCAGCCGTCCGGTCCCGACAGGCGCTCGTCCACCAGCCGTTCGAAGGCGCCCGACCGCAGCATCTTGTAGCGGAACGGCGCGGGATCCGCCACGGTGGCCGAGCCGTCGGGTCCCCGGACCCGCAACCGGTCCCAGGAGGCGGCCAGGACCGCGTCGTACGGGCCGCCGGGCGGCTCCCAGAAGCACCAGGTGCGCTCGGGCGGTCGCAGCGGACCGGACGGAGCGTCGACCAGCACCACGGCGGGCCGGTGCCGGGCGGCCGAGGGCGCGCACAGCCGGTGGGCCAGCGAGAGCCCGGCCGCGCCCGCACCCACGATCACGACGTCCGCGTCCCGCACTCGTGCTCCTCCCGGCGCGACGAACACCTGGCCGTCCGGGCCCGGCTGCCGCGTTGCAGATCTTTCCGCAGCGAAGGCCCGGTTGGATGCACGCGGGGCGCGCGGCGAGCGGCGATCACGCGAATGGGGACGTCTACGAGGAGCGATCCCCCGGCACCGGCCGCCCGGGGAATCGCGCAAGGCAACTGTGGGGGGCGGGTGTTGGGCGCGGCTGTTGGCGGCGGGCCTCACACGGGCCGCGCGATGGAGTCCGCGAGCGACTCTGCCCGGTCGGCCGCTTCACCGGCCGGGACGGCTACGGGTTCGCGGCCGAAGCGCCGACAGCTCTCTTCGTGGATCTCCCCGAAGACCGGCGAATCCCGGCAGGCGATCCGGCGCGCACGTCCTGGGGGTCGCGCGCACCATGCCCGCCGCCTCCCGTCGTTGACGTCCGCGCCCGCTGTGCGCGTTCTCGGGGGGCCAACCGGGGCCCGTCTCCGGCGTGGGCCCGCGCCGCACGCCGCCCGGACAGCGGTGTCCCGCGCGGTGGGCAGCCGCCGCGACGATCCGGCTTCCCCCACCGCGCAGGGCAGCTGCGGGCCCGCGCCGGTCGCGGCCGTCTCAGACGGACGGGCTCTGGGCCGCCACCAGGTCGAGCGCGATGTCCACGATCATGTCCTCCTGCCCTCCGACCAGGCGTCGGCTGCCGCACTCCATGAGGATGGTCCGGACGTCCACGTCGTAGCGGGCGGCGGCGGCCTCGGCGTGCCGGAGGAACGAGGAGTACACACCGGCGTATCCGAGGGTCAGGGTCTCCCGGTCCACGCGCACCGGGCGGTCCTGCAAGGGCCTGACGATGTCGTCGGCGGCGTCCTGGAGCCGGAACAGGTCGCAGCGGTGCTGGTATCCGGAGATGTTGGCGACGGCGATGAAGGCTTCGAGCGGGCAGTTGCCCGCTCCCGCGCCGTGGCCCGCAAGCGAGGCGTCCACGCGCCGGACGCCGTTCTCCACCGCGACGACGGAATTGGCGACCGACAGCGACAGATTCTCGTGTGCGTGGATGCCGATCTCGGTGCCGTCGTCGAGGACGTCCCGGTAGGCCCGTACGCGGGCGGCGACGTCGGCCATCGTGAGCCGCCCGCCGGAGTCGGTGACGTAGACGCACTGCGCACCGTAGGACTCCATCAACTTGGCCTGCCGCGCGAGCTGTTCGGGCGGGGCCAGGTGCGAGAGCATCAGGAAGCCCGAGACGTCCATGCCGAGTTCGCGCGCAGCGGCGATGTGCTGCGCGGAGATGTCCGCCTCGGTGCAGTGCGTCGCGATGCGCACGGACCGCACGCCGAGTTCGTACGCCCGCTTCAGCTCGTGGATCGTTCCGACGCCCGGGAGCAGCAAGGTGGTCAGGCGGGCGTGCCGCAGGACGTCCGCGGCGGCCTCGATCCACTCCCAGTCGGTGTGGGATCCGGGACCGTAGTTCACCGATCCCCCGGCGAGTCCGTCGCCGTGCGCCACCTCGATCGCGTCGACTCCGGCGGCGTCGAGGGCGGTGACGACGCGTCGCACGTCCTCGGGGGTGATGCGGTGGCGTACGGCGTGCATGCCGTCCCGCAGTGTCACGTCCTGTACGAATATCGCAGCCGACATCTCAGACTCCTGCCTTCGCCGCGGCGATCCGCTCGGCGACCCGCAGGGCCGCCGAGGTCATGATGTCGAGATTCCCGGCGTAGGCCGGGAGATAGTGCGCCGCTCCCTCGACCTCCAGGAAGACCGACACCTGGTGGGTGGGTCTGTCGGCCGCGGCGTCCAGCAGGCTGTGCACGGGCTGCCCGGCCGGAATGCGGTCGATCTGCACCCGCTGCTTCAAGCGGTAGCCGGGCACGTAGGCGGCGACGTCGGCGACCATCCGCTCCACCGACGCGCTGATCCGTTCCCGGTCCTCGGCGTCGGGCGCCCGGACGAGGGCGAAGACGGTGTCGCGCATCATGAGCGGCGGTTCCGCGGGATTCAGGATGATGATCGCCTTGCCGCGCCGCGCCCCGCCGACCCGCTCGATGGCGGCGGCCGTGGTCTCGGTGAACTCGTCGATGTTCGCCCGGGTGCCGGGCCCCGCGGACTTCGAGGAGATCGAGGCGACGATCTCCGCGTACGGCACCGGCACCACCCTGCTGATGGCGGCCACGACCGGGATGGTGGCCTGGCCGCCGCAGGTCACCATGTTCACGTTGGGCGCCGCGAGATGCTCGTCGAGGTTGACCGCCGGGACGACGTACGGCCCGATCGCCGCGGGCGTGAGGTCGATGAGCCGCTTGCCCAGCGGTGCCAGCTTGGCGGAGTTCGCTTCGTGGGCCTTGGCCGACGTGGCGTCGAAGACGATGGCGATGTCCTCGACGCCGGGCAGCCGCAGCAGACCGTCGACGCCTTCGTGGGTGGTCGCGACCCCGAGGCGGGCCGCACGCGCCAGCCCGTCGGAGGCGGGGTCGATGCCGACCATGGCCGCCATCTCCAGGTGCCGAGCGTTGCGCAGCACCTTGATCATGAGGTCGGTGCCGATGTTGCCCGATCCGATGACGGCGACTTTCGTCCTGGCCGCACCCGCCATACGCGTCGCGCCCGTTGCCGTCGTCGCGTCCGTCGTACGTGTCGTGCCCGCTGTCTTCGTCGCGTCCGCCGTACGCGTCGCGCCCGCTGTCTTCGTCGCGTCCGCCGTACGCGGCGTGCCCGTTGTCTTCGTCATGCCCGCTCTCCCTTGCCGAACCGCACTTGCACCGCGCCGAGCCCGGACAGCCGGGCGACGACGACATCGCCTTCGACGACGGGACGCATCGGACCGAGCGCGCCGGACAGCACGAGCTGCCCCGCGCGCAGCGGATCGCCGAGTTCCCGCGCGGTCCGGGCGAGCCAGACGACCGCCGCGACGGGATCGCCCAGGCACGCGGCGCCGGTGCCGGTGGAGACCTCGTCGCCGCCGATCGACATCGACATCCGCTGCTCCACCGGGCTGAACGCGTCGAGCGAGAGCCGCCGCGGGCCGATGACGTACGCCCCGGCCGAGGCGTTGTCGGCGACGGTGTCCGCGAAGCTGATGTCCCAGTCGGCGATCCGGCTCCCGCACACTTCGAGGGCCGCCGAACCCCAGGCGATCGCGCCCCGGACCTGAGCGTGGTCGAGCGGACCTTCGGTCAGGTCGTCGCCGAGCATGAACGCGATCTCGGCCTCGACCCGCGGCTGCGTCACGCGGTCGATCGGGACCGTGTCACCGCCGAGGAACGCCATGTCGTCGAAGAGGACGCCGAAGTCCGGCTGGTCGACGCCGAGTTGCTCCTGGACCGCCGGTGAGGTGAGGCCGATCTTGCGCCCCACGACGCGGGCGCCGGCCCGCAGGCGGTGCGCGGCGACGGCGGCCTGTACGGCGTAGGCGCTCGGCAGGTCGTCCGCGCCGATCAGGTCGCGGACCGGTGCGCAGGGCACGCCGCGCGCCGCGGCGTCGATGAGCCGGGCCGCCGCGGCGGCGACGGCGGCCTCGTCGGCCGCGGCCGGCCGGCGGGGTGCGCCGGTCCCGTGCGGGCGTGTGGATGATCGGGAAGAAACCATGGTGGTGTGCCACCCAACAGAACAGGGGCCACCGGAGATCCGGTGGCGACGGCCGAATGATTGGCAGAGGTTGTCGTCGGTGCCTTTTCGCCGCGCATCCGACGCGGTGGTGACCGGCCGGGCCGGGCGGCAGCGTCGCCCGGCCCGGCCCCTCCTCAGGAGGTCACGAGGTCACGAGGTCAGTTGGTCAGTTGGTCAGTTGGTCGGCCGGTGCGCCGACGGACGGCTGCGCGGACGCGGGCACCCGTCCGCGGCGGGCGGAGTAGCAGATGAAGGCGACCAGGACGTCGCAGCAGCCCGCGACGAGCAGACAGATCCGGAACCGGTCCTCGGCCGGCACCCCGGGGACGGCGGCGACACTCTTCGACTGGAGGATGCTCGAATAGATCGCCGGGCCGAGCGCCCCGGAGATCGTCATGATGATGCCGATCATGCCGATCCCCATTCCGGTGAGTTCCGCGCGGACGCTGCTCTGGATGGAGCTGAACAGTCCGACGCCCACCAGGCCGCTGCCGACGCCGTAGACGCACGCGGCGACCAGGAACGACGCCACGGAGGCGCCCCCGGACATGGCCAGGATCAAGGTCAGCGCGGCGGCGCAGTGACAGGTCGCGCCGACTCCCGCCACCAGCAGCGGCCTGGTACGAGCGCCGAGGACGCCCGCGCCGATACCGGCGAGCGCGCCGAGCAGCGAGTAGGGCAGCAGCAACAGCCCGGTGTCCAGGGCGTCGTACCCGAGGCCGTATCCCGCGGCGGAGGGCGTCTGGACGTAGAACGGGATGAGGAAGGTGACCGACTGGATCGCCATGCCGATCGTGAAGCCCGCCACGACCGTCCGCGCGACGGTCCCGGACCTCAGGAGCGCCAGATGGAACACCGGGGTCTTCGACCGCTTCTCCAGCGTCACCCACACGGCCCCGCCCGCGAGACCGGCAGCGGCGAAGCCGATCGCCTTCGCCGACGAGATGCCGTCGGATCCGGCCGTCTTGATGCCGTAGAGCAGCAGGACGATCCAGGCGACCAGGCCGATGACATTCCCGATGCCGAACGCGGCCGTGGCGTCGCGGGAACTCGACGGGATGACGGCCCAGACGCAGATCCCCACCACGACGTACACGACGGTCGCGCCCAGGAAGAAGTCCTGCATCGAGACCCGGCTCAGCGCCAGCCCCCCGGCGACGAGCCCGACTCCGGCCCCGACGGCCTGTGCGACCTGGCTGACGATCACCGCGGTGTGCACCGAGGAGCCCGCCAGGTGGCGGCGCAGGACGCCGACGCCGAGCTGACCGGCCGCGGAGCCGAGTCCCATGACCGCCGCGCCGATCAGCATCGCGGGGAAGGTGTGCGAGATGCCCGGCACGAGCATGCCGGTCGCGAGGAGCGCGGCGCCCAGTGTCGCGGCTCCGCGGTCGCCGAGCACGTCCGCCAGCCGCGGCAGCAGGATCGTGCTGACGCCGCCGCCTATCAGCAGCAAGGTGAGCACCCACGCGACGTCGCCGACCGTCAGGTGGAACTCGCGCTGCACCACGGGAAGCAGCGGGGTCAGCATGAAGGTCACCGCGGACGAGGTGAAGCCGAGCAGCGCGGCCACGGCGATCAGGGGATTCCTCCCGCGGGTACGGACGGGTCTCTCGACGCGCGGTCTTTCCTGGTGGTGTGTTTCGCTGTGCGTCATCGCACTGCCTCTCCTCATGTCATGAACGCCCCTGGGGCCATCCCCGCCGCGGTGTCGGCACCTGCGAGCGGAGGGCGGGCCGCTCGGCGAGCGACCGGTGACCGGAGTATGTGATTCGGCCAGGTGAGCGGCCAGCAATACGTTCTGCCTGGGGGAACGCGGCCGAAACACGTCACCGCCGGGAGCGGTGGGACGGCGCGCGGGACAGCGTTACGGCGCGGGGTCGGGGCGGCGCGGGGTGCCCACGGCGCTCACGTCGAGGACCGCGCCGGTCACGGTCGCGGACTCCTCGCGCGAGGCGAGCAGGACGTACGGGGCGACGTAGTCCTCGGCGCTGGGGGCCAGGTCGAGGGCGGAGTACCGACGGAGCCGGTCGCCGGTCGGCAGCATGTCGCTGATGGAGGTGTCGCCCAGCGCCATGGCGCGCGGCCCGCGCAGATCGGTCGCCATCCCGCCCGGCGCGACGGCGTTCACTCGCACGCGCGGCGCGAGTTCGTACGCCAACTGCGCGACCAGTCCGACTCCGGCGTGTTTGGACGCGGTGTAGAGCACGCCGCCGCCGCGTGGGTACAGGGCGGCGTTGGACAGGGTGAAGATCATCGATCCCCGCCGCTCGGCGAGCGCCTGGGCCGCCGCCCGGGCGCCGAGCAGGTAGCCCTTGACGTTCACGCCGAACAATTCCTCGTAGCCGCTCTCCAGTTCGGCCATCGACATGTCGAGCGCCGCCCGGCCGAAGTCCCACAGGCCCGCGTTGCCGACGAACGTGTCGAGTCCTCCGAAGGCCGACACGGCCGCCTCGACGGCGGCGGTGTTGTCCTCTCCCGAGGTGACGTCACCGCGTACGCCGCGTACGCGGTCGCCGTGCGCCTCCCACAGGTTGTCCAGTTTCTCCGGCGACCGTTCGAGCACCGTGGCCGTCGCGCCCTCGGCGACGAAGCGGTCGACGACGGCCCGGCCGAGTCCCGAGCCGCCGCCGGTCACCAGCACCGACAGCCCGGCGAGACGCCCCTGTCCGGCGGCCATCAGTGGTGTTCCAGGAAGTGCTTGACCGTGGCGTTGAACTCGGTGGCGTGTTCGAGCTGCGCCCAGTGACCGCAGCGGCCGAACATCAGCAGCCGGGAGTCCGGGATGACCGCGTGCGCGCGCAGGCTGGTCTCGTAGTGCACCGTACGGTCGTCCCGGCCGTGGATGATCAGCGTCGGCACGTCGGACCGCGCCATCTTCTCCCCCGCCTGCGCGAAGCCGGTCGCGCCGACGCCCGCGCGCATCACCTCCAGCCAGTTGCGCAGGTGCTCCGGCCTGCTCACGGCGGTGCGCGAGCGTTCCTCGGCCAACTCGCGGGTGGCGTGGGCCGGATCGAAGCACATCACCTCGACCAGCTTCTGGAAGTTCTCCGGTGAGGGGTCCTCGTAGGTGTCGAAGATGATCCGGATGCCTTCGGACATGCCGTTCGGCGCCATCACGTTGACGCCCCAGATGCCCGAGCCCATGGTCACCAGGTGCGAGACCCGCTCGGGGTGCTCGGTGGCCATGACCATCCCGATCGCGCCGCCCATGGAGTTCCCGACGAAGGCGGCGCGGTCGATGCCCATGGCGTCCATCAACTGCGTGACGGCCGCGCCCTGGTCGCGTCCGGTCGCCACGCTCTGCGGGTTGGAGTCGCCCCAGCCCGGCATCGTGACGGCGACGCACCGGAAGTCGGCGGCGAGCGCGCGGATGTTGGCCTCGAAGTTCGACCAGCCGGTGGCGCCGGGCCCGGTGCCGTGGATCAGGAACACGGGATCGCCGTCACCGGCTTCGTTGATCTGGATCTGGTAGTCGGCGGTGTCGACCAGCCGGTAGGTGGAGTCGTGGGTGATCTCTGAGGTGACGGTCGTCATTGCGCGCTCTTTCTCACGAGGTGCTGTTTGAGTGTTCCGCGCAGGTCGAGGCCGGGGTCGGACAGCAGTCGGCTGTCGACCGGCACGTTTCCCGCGATGAGCCGCTTCACCACGCCGACCTCGCGGGCGGCGCCCATGCCCGCTGCCGCCGCGATCCGGCCGTGGCGCAGCCAGAAGGCGAGGAACCGGTCGGGTACTGCGCCCTCCCGGAGGACGAAGTCGTCGCTGCGCCGGGGCCGTCCGATGATCTGCAACGTGGTGTCGTACTGGTCCGACCACGCGTAGGGCGGTGCGGTGTACCGCACCGGGCTGCCGGCGATCGTGCTGCCCACCGCCGTACCGTGCCGCTGCGCCGCCTCCCAGTGCTCGAGCCGGCCGCGGGCGGTCAGGTGCGGGTGCGGCTGGCTCGCGACATCGCCGGTCGCGTAGATCCACGCCCGGCTGGTCTGGCCGAACTCGTTGACGGGGATGCCCCAGTCGTCGACGTCGATACGCGCCGTACGGGCCAGTTCCGTCCGCGGGCGTACGCCGATCCCGACGACGACCGTGGCGGCCGGTACGCGCTGGCCGTCCGACAGACGCACCGCCTCCACGCCCGCCGGGGAGCCGAGGAATTCCGTGACCGTGACGCCGGTCAGCAGCCGCACCCCGTGGTCGCGGTGCAGCCGCGTCATCAGGTCCGCCACGGCCGGTCCGAGCACGGAGGCCAGCGGATACGGCTGCGCTTCGACCACGGTCACCTCGATGCCGCGCCGACGGGCGACGGCGGCGAGTTCGAGGCCGATGAAGCCCGCGCCGATGATGACCAGCGGGCCGCCGCGGGCCAGCCGCGCGTGGAGCCGTACCGCGTCGGCGGCGTCCCGGAGCGACAGGACGTTGTCGGCGTCGGCGCCGGGCGTGGTGAGGCGGCGCGCCGCGACACCGGTCGCCAGCACCAGTCGCCCGCAGGCGAGGACGTCGCCGCCGCTCAGCCGTACGGTGAGCGCGGCCGGATCGATGCCGACGACGCGTTCGCCGAGCCGCAGCGCGATGTCGAGGTCCTGGTAGACCGACGGGGGCTGGATGGGCACGAGACCGGCCGACTCCCCGTCGAGCAGTCCTTTCGACAACGGCGGCCGTTCGTAGGGGAGGTTGGGGTCCGCGTCGACCAGCGTGACGGTGCCCCGGTAGCCGTGGCCGCGCAGGGCCACGGCCGCGCAGACTCCGGCGGCGCTGGCCCCGACGATGACGCAGCTCTGGCCGGGGACGGCCGACGTGCTCAACTCCGCTCCGGTATCTCGACCATGACGTCGTCGCCGTCCAGCTTCACCTGGTAGGTGCACAGCGGGAGGGACGCGGGCGGCGACAGCACGGAACCGGTCCTGAGGTCGAACTTCGCGAAGTGCCAGGCGCATTCGACCTGGTCGCCGTCCACGTATCCGTCGGCCAGCGAGGACTGGCCGTGCGTACAGGTGTCGTTCAGGGCGAAGAATTCGCCGTCCGCCCTGAACACGGCGACGGGCGGCACCGTCGGCATCTGGAGTGCGTCACCGTCGTCGAGTTCGTCGACGGAACAGGCACGGATCCACGGCATTGCTGCACCTTTCGGTAGGCGCGGGGCGGCGCGCGGGGGCGGGTCGGGGTCAGAAGAAGTTGCTGAGGTTGCCGGACTGGAGCACCGTCTGGTCGAGGTAGACGAACCGCTTGGCGATCGCGAGCCCGTTCTCCGTACGCCGCAGCGTGTCCTCGCGGCGGCCGACCCACTGGTCGGTGTCGCTCTTGAGCCGGGTGCGGTAGAGCAGGAAATTGCTCTGCACCACGAGTTCGTCGCCGCTGTCCCCGGTCACCCGGACGTTGGTGATGAGGTGCCGGGTACGGGACGGCGGGTCCTCGGCCCACGAGGTCCCGGTGGCGAACTTCTTGGCCCGCGTCCGGAGGAACTGCTTGTCCTCGTCGAAGTAGGCCATCTCGCCGGGCTTGGTGAACTCCAGGTGCAACTGCCGCCTGGTCATCGTCCGCCGCAGCGGCATGAAGTAGTGGGTGTCCTCGGTGAAGAGGCCGACCCACTCCTCGTACTGGTGGGCGTCGAGCAGCGCCGACTCGTAGGAGTAGAACTGCTCCACCTCGTGCTGCCGCAGCAGCGTGTCGAGGTCGACGGCGTGCGCGGCGGGTACGGCACGCGCTGCGGGTACGGCGTGGGTCGTCATCGCGGGCTCCTGGGCCTAGTAGCGGTCGTGGGGAGCCGTGCTCTTGCGCAGCCCCTCCCACGTGGGGTTGCGGAGCCACTCGCGCCAGGAGTGGTAGGTCCACAACTGGGCGTGCTCGTTGATGGGCGCGTCGATGACGGCGAGGCCGTCGTCCTTGACGACCTCGGACGTGCCGAGACCCATCTTCAGAAGCTGGGGGATCTCGCGGCTCTTGGTGCCCTTGGTCTGGAGGGTGGACTGCGCCCAGTTCTCGCCGTCCTCCTGTTCGAGCATTCCTGCGGGCCCGAAGAAGTGGATCTGCGCGTGCAGCGCGGCGGCCTGCTCCTGCGGCGAGGCGTTCTTGTCGCGGAAGGAGTACCACCAGATCTCGGTGACGTCGGGGCTGCGCGGCACCCGCAGGCTGAGCTGCGCGTTCGCCGTGACCCAGGCGGTCGGGAAGATGTGCGGGTGGCCGCCCACCCGGCTTCCGTGCCGTCCGAGCTTGGCCTGGGTCTGCGGTGTGTAGCGCCACTCGAACAGCTCCCGGCCCCCGGCTGTCACCTCCAGCGACTCCTGGTCGGGACCCGAGATCGCGTGCCCGTACTCGCCCACCATCACGACGTTGTGCAAGTCGCTGGGCAGGAAGGGGACTTCGAGGTCGGCGCCGGATTCGGTCCTGGCCCCGCCGTCGACGAACTCGTCCGGCGGGGCCGGGATGAGACCGACGGCGAAGGCTGACATGTGCGTGATCTGCGGGTGGTAGTAGTCGAAGACGTTGTCGACGGTGAACTTCCAGTTGGTCCTGACGGTGAACTTCTGGACGCCGGGAACGGCCTCCATGTCGCCGCGCTCGGCGAGCAGGTCCAGTCCGAGCCGGCCCGTCGCGCCGAGGTACTCCTCCAGGGGCGGCGCGTCCGCGTCCATGGTGGCGAACACGAAGCCGCGGTAGGAGTCGAGTTGGGCCACCTTGCGCAGCGGGTGCTTGGACAGGTCCAGCTTGTCCTTGTAGAAGAGGGACTTGCCGGGCACGCCGATGAGTTCGCCGTCCAGTCCGAAGGTCCACCCGTGGTACGTGCACATGAAATTGCGGACGTTTCCCTCCTCTGCCCGGCACACCGCGTTGCCGCGGTGCGAACAGGTGTTGAGGAAGGCGCGGATCGAGCCGTCCCGCTGCCGGACCACGAGGACGTTGTCCGATCCCATCGGGGCCTCGAAGAAGTCGCCGCGCTTGGGGATCTGCGTCTCGTGGCACAGGAAGAGCCAGGCCCGGCCGAATATCCGTGTCATCTCCAGATCGAAGATCTCCTGGTCGCTGAAGATGCGCCGGTCGATCTCGCCTCTTTCGAGCGAGACCAGGTCATCGAGCTGGTCCACCGCGCGTGGGGAGTCGTTCATGGTGTTCTCCTTGGCGTACACGTCACCGTCAGTGGGTGTGATTGCGGTCGTGGCCCCAGAACTGGGCGGCGTCCCAATTCGTGATCGTCCAGGTCTCGTCGTCGATCAATTTGCCGGCCGTTCCGTACTCCACGCCGATCCCGGACGGCGACTTCATGTAGAACGAGAGCATTTCGTCGTTCGTGTGACGGCCGAGCGTCGCGGTGAGGGAGATCTCCCTCGCGCGCACCCGGTCCAGTGCGCGGCCGACGCCGTCGACGCTGTCGACCTCGAGCATGAAGTGGTCGATGAAGGGCTTCCTGCCGTCCGGCGCGGGGCCGAACGCGAGTGAGTGGTGCCGGGGATTGACGTGGGTGAACGTCAGGACCAGGGGCTTGAAGGTGATGTAGTCGCTCACCTTGAAACCGAGGACGTGGCGGTAGAAGGCGACCATCTCGTCCACGACGGACGAGACGAGCACGATGTGGCCGACCCCGAGGTCGTTGCCCTTGTCGTCGCGCGTCACGAACCGGACGCCGGTCGGCGAGACGAACGCGGAGGACACGGTGACGGCGCCGTAGAACAGCTCCAACCGGAAACCGGCCGGATCGGCGAACCGCACCAGTCGGCGGACTCCGCGCAGGTCGGCGAGGTGCGGATCCTCCGTGACGGCGACCCCGGCGCTCTCCAGGTCCCGCACCTGGGCGTCGAGGTCTTCCTCGGTCGCCACCTCCCATCCGACATAGGACAGCGTGTCGTCCCCGGCGCGTACCGCGATGCGGTGGTGCCTGGCGTCCATCCGCAGAAACAGCGTTTCGACGTCGTCGGCGTCCCGTCCGCGGGTGACGTGCAGGCCCAGAATGTCGCCCGCGAAGTCCTCCCACGCGTCGAGGTCCTGCGCACCTATGCCGATGTAACCGAGCGCTTTGACATAACTCACGCGCGATTCCTCCGATTCCCAATGAATGACGCGGAAGCCCTCGGAAAACACACAAGGGAAGGGCCTGCGCATAACTGTATTGAGCGCACGAAAAGAAGCCAGGATTCTGTTCCGTCAGACGGAAAGCAGTTGTTCCGGCGTGCTCCCCCGGGTCACTTGCGACGCAGCGCGGACGAGAGCTGCTGCGCGGTGTCGACGAGCACCGACTTGTAGCGGGCGGGGGTGCGGCCGAGCACCGGGCAGGAAAGCGAGACCGCGGCGACCGCGCGGCTGTGATCAGCGGCCCAGACCGGCGCCGCCAGGCAGGCCACGCCGAGGAACGACTCCTCGTGATCCGTCGCGATACCGGTCTCGCGCACCCGGAGCAGTGAGAGCTTCATCCGCTGGGCGTCGGGAATGGTGTACGCGGTGAACCGCTTGAAGGATCCGTCGAGAACGGTCCTCAGATGCAGGGAGGGAGCGAACGCGAGCAGCGCCTTCCCGAGCCCTGTGGCATAAGCGGGCCTGCGTCCGCCGATACGCGTGTCCATTCTCGGCGCGCCCAGCCCGGAGACTTTGTCGATGTACAGGATGTCCGCACCGCTGAGAATGGCGAGATGAATGGTCTGCCGGGTGAGGGCGAACAATTCCGCCAGATAGGGAGAGGCCAGTTCGCGCAGGTCCTTCGCGGCGCCGACCTGCACCCGGCTGCCCAGCTCGAAGACGCGCTCGGCGAGCAGATACCGCTCGCCTTCCTTGGCCACATAACCGTGCTCGATCATCGCGCTCAGCAGCCGGTGGACGGTCGACTTGGCCATCCCGGTGCGGGCGGCGATCTCCGAGACGCCCAGCGACTTCCGCGAACCGGACAGGGTGTCGAGCACGGCGAGCGCCTTGCCGACGGATGTGTCGCGCACTTCGCCGGCCGCCGCGGCGGCGTCGTGCACCCGCCGCGGGCTTTCCGGAGCAGGCATCGGGTTCCTCCTCAAGGTACGAGGTCACCAGCCATTAAATGGGAGTAAACTCTCACTTAGCCGTCACAGTAGGCTGCCCGCAGTCGCATCGCAAGAGTGGGGAGCGGAGATTGCCGGACGAGTCCGCAGCACCGGTACCGGTACGCAAGCGCGCACCTCGCGCCGACTCCCGGCGGAACGTCGATCGCATCCTGGCGGCGGCCCAGACCCTGATCGAACGCGAGGGGCCCGACGTCACCCTCGACGAGATCGCCAAGGAGGCCGGGGTCGCGCCCGCCACCCTCTACCGGCACTTCCCGAGCAGAATGCATCTGTTCGAGGGCGTCTACCGCGGTCGCGTCGCGCGACTGGCCTCCATGGCAACGGAGTTGGCGCAGCGCGACGAGCCGACGGCGGCACTCCTGAACTGGCTGCGCCAGTTCGTCGATCTGGGAGTCGAGGCGCAGGGAGTCCTCGCCGGACTGCTCGCGCAGGGGCTCCGTGAGACCGACCCCGTCGCCAACACCGAGTGGGGTCAGTCGCTGCTGGTGTCGGCGGCGGATCTGCTGCTGAGGCCCGCCCAGGACCTCGGCGCGATCCGCGACGACCTCACCGCCGACCAGCTCGTGGCGCTGCTCACTGGCATCACCCTGGCCGTCCACACGCTCGGCGGCTCCGCGTCCGCGTCCGCTGCCCGGGCCCTGGACGCGCACCACGCACTGAATCTGCTGCTCGAAGGTCTCACGCCGCGGCCGTGACCGCCGCCTTCACGGCCGGGGGCCCGCGGCGGCGCGCACCGGGCCGACGACGTGCCGCAGGCGTCAGCCCGTCAGCGTGTCGGCGGTCTTCGACGCTCCCGTCCCGTCCCGTTCCACATCGGTCGGCGCCCGCGTGCGCAGCATCACGGCCGGGACGATCGCGAGCACCGACAGGGCGACGGCCAGCCAGAACAACCCGCCGAAGGCGTCGGCCAGTTCGGGTGCCAGGCGCTGTCGCGCGGTGTCGCTCAGCGCGGCAAGGGACTGGACCCCGCCGCCGTCGGTGAAGCCGCTGAGCCGACGTTGGAGCAGAACCGCCGCCACAGCGGTGCCCATGGCCCCGGCGACGTACTGCACGATGCTCATCAGCGTCGACGCGCCGGGGATCTCGTGGCCGCGCAAACCGGCGTATCCGGCGGCGGTCAGCGGCGTGGCCGTGGCGCCGACCCCGACGCCGCGGACGAACCAGCACACCGACAGCCATACGTCGCTGGTGTCGGGCCCGATCATGGTGAGCGGAAGCACTCCGGCGGTCACCATGAGCAGGCCGAAGACGATCACCGCCCGGGGACCGCGCTTGTCCATCACCCGCCCGGCCGTCGTCAGCACCAGCATCGCGCCGAAGGCCGACGGCGCCACCAGCAGGCCCGCCTCGATGGCGCTGTCCCCCCGCGCGAACTGGTAGTAGAGCTGCACCAGGAACAGCACCGCGTTGGTACCGGCGAGGTAGAGGAACATCGCGGTCTGGGCCGATCTGAGGGCCGCGTGCTTCCACAGCCGCAGGTCGAGCAGCGGATGAGCGGCCCGCAGCGCGTGCACGACGAACGCGGCGGTCAGGGCGATTCCCAGACCTCCGGTGAGCGCGACGGACGGGGACACGCGCCCGGCATCGCCGAAATCGGAGATGCCGTAGACAAGCAGCGCGAGTCCCGGCGGCAGCAGGGCCAGTCCGATGAGGTCGAGCTTCCGGGGCACGCCGGGTTCGCCGCGGTGGAGGACGACCCAGGCCAAGCCGATCCCGAAAGCGCCCAGCGGCAGATTGACGAAGAAGATCCACCGCCAGGACAGGCTGGAGAGGATCAGTCCGCCGAGGATCGGCCCCAACAGGGGCCCCAGCATGGACGGAATCCCCACCACGGCCATGACGCGTCCGAGGCGGCCGGGGCCCGCCTCCCTGGCGAGGATCGTCTGCCCGGTGGGCAGCAGCATCCCGCCGCCGATCCCTTGAACCGCGCGCGCGACGATGAGCAGCGCCATCGAGTTGGCGAGTCCGCACAGCAGCGAGCCGAACAGGAACATGGCCATGGACGCGATCCACACCCGTCTGGAGCCGAATCGGTCGTTGGCCCAGCCGGTGAGCGGCACCACCGTGGCGAGGGCGAGAAGGTAGACCGTGCTGACCCACTGGACGGTGGCGAGCGAGGTGTCGAAACTCCTCACCAACGACGGCACGGCCACCTGGACGATCGTCGTGTCGAAGATGGATATCAGGGAGCCGAGAATCGTGACCGTCGCGACCAGAGTCATGCGTCGATCGAAGACCTTCACCTTTTGAGAGCCGACGTCGTTCAACGAGTCTCCGATCGCACCGCACATTTCTCGCGGCGCGTGTCATCCGAAAAGGCGCGGCCGCACCGCCTTCGGAGAGTGTCCGCTCTCCGATCCCGATGCGGTGCCGCGTCGTTCCGTCAGACAGAACCGGGCTGCCCGTGGTCCGACCGGGGACGTACGGGTGCCGGGTGGTGCGGGGTCGGCCGGTGGTGCCGGGTCAGACCGTGCGGATCTCGTTCACGAGCGTGCCGATCGCCTCGCACTCGATCGTTCGCGTCGCGCCGATCCGGTGTTGGTAGTCGATCTCCCGCAGCGTGTGCGTCCCCGTGATGTCGGTGCCCACGTGGATGATGTCGCCGGGGAACAGGGTGTGGTGGTCGCTGGCGTGCGCGATGACTTCCGCCACCGAATAGATCAGGCGCTCGGTCCGGCATTCGATCCGTACGTCGTCGCCGGTCGCCAGGGTGATGCCGAGCCGGTCGGGGTCGGGGATCTCGTCCCTGGTCACGATCCACGGTCCGCACGGCTTGAAGCTGTCGGTGCCCTTGGCCCGCAGGTGGTAGGTGACCCTCATGTCCCCGTGCTCGAAGCCGGACGCGGCCCGGGGCCGGCCGCTGTGCCGCCGGTCCAGCTCCCCCGCCATGGAGCCGGGTACCACCACCGTGTCACCGGCCCGCAGCCCGGGCGCGGACACGTCGTCGATCAGGGTGTACCCGAAGACGTGGTCCAGTGCCTCGGCCGGGTCGATCCGCGTGCCCTGCCGTCCGATCACCACGGCCAGCTCCGGCTCGGGATGGACGAGTCCGAACGACGGTCGCAGCCGGATCGGCTGCCGGTGTCCGACCAGCGCGGAACCGGGTGAGGAGAAGAACGGCGGATGGTCGGGGACGCTCGACGCGAACGCGGCGAATACCGGGCTGTTGAAGCCGACGCCCAGGATCTTCCCCGGCCGCGGGACCGGCGGCAGCCAGGCGCCGAGCCGGTCGATCTCGGCCACGCTGGTGGCGGCCGGGGACCGGTCCGTCCCGAGCGCGCGGGCCAGGCGCGGGCGCAGGTCGTCCCAGCGTTCGATGAGCGTCAGCACGCCGTAGAGGCCGGGGCCGCCGACGAGGTCGCCGACCGGGACCGCCCGGCCGGCCGGATCGAACACGACCGGCTCGGGCCGTCCGTCGATCACGCATGTTCCTATCCGCACGGCAGCGCCTCTCCGTGGAGCGGCGCCGCCGCGTTCGGCACGGTCGCGGTTCCTCTCACCACGACAGCAGTCCGCCGTCCACCACGATCGCCTGACCGGTCACGTAACCGGCCGCCGGGGAGAGCAGGAAGTCGATCATCGCGGCCACCTCGTCGGGCTCGCCCTGGCGGCCGAGCGGGATCTTCGCCTCCAGCTCGCCGACCGCCGCGTCGCGGTCGGAGGAGTGCTTCCAGTGCTCGTCGTTGAACGGCGTGTCGATCCAGCCGGGGCACACGCAGTTGACGCAGACCTTCAGCGCGCCCCACTCGACCGCCATCGCCCGCGTCATGCTGACGAGGGCCCCCTTGGACGCGGCATACGCGAAGGACCCGAAGCCGCCCCGGAACGCGGAGGTCGAGCCGGTGAAGACGATCCGCGGCGCGGCGGACCGGCTCAGCGGCCCGATCGCGGCCTGGGCCAGCAGGAACGCGGCGCGGACGTTCAGGTCCATCGTCGCGGTCCAGTCCTCCAGGGGGTACCGGGCGACGGGCGCCTCGCGCAGCAGCGCGGTGGTGATGAGGAGTCCGTCCAGGCCGCCGAACCGCGCGCAGGCCGCGTCGACCATGGCCCGGGCGGCGTCCACGTCGTACAGGTCGTGCTCGCCGATGACGAGGCGGCCGGGTGCTTCCTCGGCGGCCAGTTCACCGGCGGCCGCCATGTTGATGTCCGCGAGGTACACGTCGACACCACGGTTACGCAGGCGGCGTACGCAGGCGCGTCCGATTCCCGTGGCGCCTCCGGCGACAATGACGGCGGGCATGGTGATCTCCTCGGTGGAACGGGCTCGGGCTGATGGGCCTGGTGCCGCGAGCGGGGCAGACATGGCCGCTCGCGGCACCAGGGGCTGTGGCTGGTCTTCCTCGCGCGCGCGTCAGTCGTCTTCGCGCGAGTGCGTCACTATCTGGCCGGGGCTGACGAAACGCAGTGCGACGAACAGCAGGACGAGGCAGGTGAGCATGTAGATGACCGACATCGCGTCGATCGACTGCTGCGGGCGGAAGCCCGGCGTCCACAGGGCCGAGTACAGGGCGACGACGAGCGTCTCGCTGCCCGGCCCCGAGTTGAAGAAGGTCAGCTCGAAACTGCCCGCGGTGTGGATCAGCGTGAGCAGGCCCGACGCCAGGATTCCGGGCAGCAGCAGCGGCGCGAGCACCCGCCGGACCGTTTGAAGACCGTTCGCCCCGCAGGAGCGCGCGGCCCGTTCCAGGTTGGTGTCGAGCTGCTGGATGTACGGGATCATCAGCAGGACCACCAGGGGCACCGACGGCACCAGGTTGGCCACGATCACCCCGGACAGATGGCCGCCGAGGCCGAGCCGGTAGAGCAGCGTCGCCAGCGGCAGACCGTAGGTGACCGGCGGCAGCATCAGCGGCAGCAGGAAGGCCAGGATCAGCAGCTTCTTGCCCGGGAAGTTCCCCCTTGCCAGCACATACGCCGCCGGAGCGCCGATGATCACGGCGAGCGCGGCCACGACCACCGCGACGGTGACCGTGATCACCATGACGTGGGAGAGGTCGTACTCGTTCCACGACGACCGGTAGTAGTCCGTCGTGTACCCCTTCGGGAGCCACCCGGTGAACCACTGGCGGCCGAAGGAGCTGACCGTCACGGAGGCGACGAGCCCGGCGATGTTGACGAGGAAGACGGCGACCAGCAGGCGGTAGAACCACCGGGGAAGGACACCGGCCCAGGTGCGACGCATCCGGCTCCGCAGTGCGGTAGGAGACGACTCGGACACCTCGATCACCCTTTCTGACCGGAACTCGGGCCCGTGTACAGGCGGGAACGCAGGAGCAGGATCGCGCCCACGATGAGGATCTGGACCAGGGCGGAGATGACCACCATCGCCATGGACATCGAGTAGTCCAGGGTCCGGTACGCCTGGAAGTAGGCCTCGACCGAGATGACGTGGGTGGAGCCGGCGGGATCACCCACGAGGGTCGCGCTGGCGAACACGGAGAACCCCAGGACGAAGGTCAGACAGAGGACCACGGTCACACCCGGCGCCCACAAAGGGAGCAGGATCCGCCGGAACCGGGTCCACCGGTCCGCGCCGAGTGACGCGGCGGCCCGCTCGTAGAGGGTGTCGATGGACGCGAGATGGCTCATGGTCAGCAGGAACGCCAGCGGCAGACCCGTGATGACCATCGAGATCACGACGGCGGTGTAGTTGTGCAGCAGCATCAGGGGCTCGTCGATCACCCCGATCTTCATCAGGGTCCGGTTGAGCCAGCCCCGCGGGGACATGTAGGCGATCATCCCGTTGGAGACGAGCACGTTGCCGAGGGTCATCGGGATCAGGAAGGCCGTCGAGAGGTACTTCTTCCGCCGTCCGGCGCCGCGCAGCGGGTAGGCGAAGATCATCGCCGCCACCGTGTTGATCACGGCGACGACCACCGCGATCCGCAGGGTCTTCCAGATCGTCTCGCGGAGATACGGATCCTCGAAGAACCGCTGGTAGCTGCTGAAGGTCCCGCCCTTGTCGGGGGTCACCGACAGGCCGATGCCGTAGGCGATCGGGTAGAGGAACAGCACCCCGATCAGCGCCACCGCGGGCAGCATGGCCAGCAGCCCCCAGTGGAGTCCGTGACGTCGCAGCCACGCCCGTCGGCGGTCGCCCGAGTCGGGCGGGCCTCCCGGCGCCCGGTCGGCGCGGGCCGGTGTGGTGTCCACGGTCGCCGTCATGACAGCGCGCTCGGTTCGAGAGCCGTGGACTCGCCGTCGTCGGAGCCCTCCGCCGGGGCGGTGGAAGGCTCTCCCGCGGCGAAGGCCCGGACGCTCGCCACCGGGATCGACAGCTTCAGCACCGTGCCCGTTTCCGGCCGCACCGGTGTCCGTACGGACAGGGTCGCGCCGTCCGGCAGTTCGGCCTGCACGGTGAAGTCGCGGCCGTGGTACTGCGTGGAGCGCGCCACCGCCTCGAACGTGTTCACCGCGGAGGCGGAGTCCGTGACGCTCACCTCCTCCGGCCGGATCCGCACGGTCACGGACTGTCCGGACCGCAGGTCGGTGCTCGACGTGGCGCGCAGCGTGATGCCGTGCCCCTCGACGACGGGTTCGCGGCCGGTCCCCCCGACCACGTGCGCCTGGAGCCGGTTGCGGTAGCCGACGAAGTCGGCGACGTAATCCGCCTCCGGTTCGCTGTAGATCTGCTGGGGCGTACCGTCCTGCACGGTCTTTCCCTTGCGCAGGACGATGATCCGGTCGGCGATCGAGAGGGCTTCCTCCTGGTCGTGCGTGACGTAGACGGTGGTCAGCCCCAGCTCGTCGTGGAGTTGCCGGATCTCGGAGCGCATCTCGAAGCGGAGCTTGGCGTCGAGGTTGGACAGCGGCTCGTCCATCAGCATGATCGACGGGCGCGGTGCGAGGGCCCGCGCGATGGCGACCCGCTGCTGCTGGCCGCCGGAGAGGCGGCCGGGCAGATTGTCGGCGTAGTCGGGGAGTTGGACCAGGTCCAGCGCCCACTTCACCCGCTCGCGCACCTCCGGCTTGGGCATGCGGCGTACTTCGAGTCCGAACGCGACGTTCTTGGCGACGGACAGGTGCGGAAAGAGCGCGTAGTTCTGGAACACCATGCCGAAGCCGCGCTTCTCCGCGGGCCGCTGGTCGATCCGCTCGTCGTCCACCCAGAGCCGGCCCTCGGTGGCCGTGACATGTCCGGCCAGACAGCCGAGGAGGGTGGATTTTCCACAGCCAGAAGGACCCAGCAGCGCGGTGAACTCTCCGGCCTTGATCGTCGCAGTCATGGAGTCCAGTGCGACCACGCTCCCGTTGTAGACACAGGTCAGACCTTCGAGCCGAAGCTCGCTGAACTCACCGCGTCGCTGGGTTGCTCTCACGTCACTTACCACCAATGATTCGGTTCCATTTGTCGTACGCGGCGACGAGGACGTCCGCGGGCAGCGGGTCCGCGCCCGGATACTTGGCGATGTAGTCGTCGTAGTCGGCGACGCCGTACTTCTTGTTGAGTTCGGCCATCTCCGGCGGTGCCATGTCGACCGTGACGTCCTTGATCGCCGGGCCCGGATAGACGTAACCGTGGTCGAAGGTCATGGCCTGCTGCTCGGGCTGGAGCATGAATCCGAGCAGCCGCAGCGACACCGCGAGGTGGTCGGCCGAGACGCCCTTCGGGATGGCCACCGATCCGCCGGACAGGATGAACTTCGTGTTCTCCAGGACCGTGAAGGTGGCGGACTCGGGAATCAGGTTGTCCGCACGGGGCTGGACGTGCCATCCGAAGGTGGACGGTACCAGCTTCACTGTTCCATTAGTGAGGTTGGCGTAGGTTTCGCTGGTTTTGGCCGGGTAGTTGTCGATGTACTTGCCGAGCTCCTTGAGGTAGGCCCAGGTCTTGTCCCAGCCCTTCTCCGGGTCTCTCGGGTCGGAGTCGCCGAGCTGGTACGGCAGGCCCTGGAGGAACGCCGAGCCCGGTCCGGAGTTCGCGACGGACGCGTACTGGAACTTGCCGGGATTCCGCTTCGCCCACTCCAGCAGTTCCTGCGCGGTCTTCGGCGGGTCGGACAGCTTGTCCGGCAGGTACTCGAGCAGCGGGCCGAACGTGCCGGTGTCGTAGATCAGCGCCTGGCCGTGCGCGTTCTTCCAGAGCTTCTTCGCGTTGTCGAGGTAGGTGTTCTCCAGATCGGGCAGGCCGTCCTTGTACTCGGGCCAGATCTTGGTGAACAGGTTCTGACTCACGCCCGCGGCGAGGCTGTCCGGCCCCAGCAGGACGATGTCCACACCTACCCGGCCGGCGTTCTGCTGGGCCTTGAGCTTGCCGGGCATCTCCGGCGAGGTCGTCGTGGTGTAGTTGATCTTGCTGACCAGTTCGGGGTGCTTCTTCCCGAACTCCTCGATCAGCGGCTTGGCGACGGACAGTCCGCCGGCCGAGTCCATGATCGTGAGCGTGACGGGCTTCTTGGGGGCCGCGGGGAACTTGCCGTCCGCGGCGGCCGGGGTCTCTTCGACACTCTTGGAACCTGGGCTGCCGCATCCCGCGACGCCGATGACACTGATGACGGTGAGTCCGGCGAGGGCGACTCGCCACCGGGAAGAACGTCTCAACGTGACCTCCTGGGTCGGTACTTCGGTCGTTGATGTGGTGGCCGGAATACTCGACGGCCGTGCCTATAGGTCGTTTAGGGCGGTTACGTCCAACCTTCTCCGCCTCTACGCTATGTCTGACAGCCTTACATCGCACCAGTGCGGCGACGGACGTTATGCACCTGAGACGGTGCGCTGCCGCCAATGGGTCGAGCAGGGGTTGCCGGCGCCGTACTGAATGACGCCACGGTCGGGTTCGATGATGAATCCGGCGATGGTGCAGGTCCGTTCCTCGATCGCGATCGAGGGATCGGGGTGCTGGCAGATGCTGCCGGGCCAGTCGTGGTGGTCGGACAGGGCCTCCTTGACCTCGTGGATCGTGCGTACGCGAGGGTCGCGCAGGCGCAGTTCGATGTTGCGGTGCCGGTCGAGCGTGTGCGGCTTCCGCCTGGCGTAGTCGTCCGTCGTGGTGAGCCCGGCGGACAGGAAGTGGTTGGTGTGCGTCAACACCCCGTCGCGCGGGGTGATCCGCTCCGGCGCCCCGTCGCTGGCGGGCGTCTCCAGGTTCTGGCAGAAGCCGGTGCCGTCGCTGATCAGGTAGTTCGCGGACATCGCCCGGTCGGCGGTCGCTATCCGCTCCGCGCTCTCCGCCCCCGATCCGGCGTCGAGGACCGACCGCAGCAGGATGTGGTACGGGACGCCGGCTCCGTCGGTGCGGACGTCGCCGATCAGGGTGTTGGTGCACAGGGCGACGCCGGCCGAGTTCAGTCCGACCTTGGCCAACTGCCCGGCCTCGACGACGGTCACGAAGTTGGGCGCGTCGGTCCGCCGGACGTCGAGGACGACCGTGGTCCGTCGCGCGTGGGTCAGCCAGTCCCAGTTCTGCCCGGTGACGATGCCCTGGCCCGTGCGTTCCGGCATGAGCGCGAAGGACGTGCACTCCGCCGGCATCGACCGGGCGCGGGCCGGGGCGGCGGCGAACATGATCTCGCTCCGCGCGTTGAGCGCGAGGATGTCGCTCAACTCGACCCCCGCGCCTGCGGCGATGCCCGCGATCTCCTCACCGATGGCGGGAGAGAAGTCGCCGATCGGCCGTTCGTACCGCAGGGCGAACTTCCGCACCTGCTGCCAGTCCCAGCCGACCATGTGCCGGAAGACCCTGGTGTAGCGGTGGATTGACTCTTTGATCTCCGGTGCGGCGGCGCGGCCGTATGACTCCCCGCGTCTCCGCGGGTCGCCCTCCACACAGATCGTGCGAAATGCGGCAATATGTCCGGGTTCGTAGTTCACCGAGTCCACGTCTCTCTGACATTTCAAAAGTCGTCTGGCTGCCTGGCAGGTAACGATGAGTCCGTCCGCCGGGCCTGTCAAGAGCCAGGTCGCACTTGTTTCACCTGGACTTCCACCGGGGCTCAATCGGACGAACCGTGACCGCAAGGTGATTGCAAGCCAAGCTCAGCCCATGGCACTATGACACTGCTGTCTGACAGCCAGGCAGGACGCGAGGCGCGGTCACGCGGTGCCTCCGCGCACGACGTGTTCTGGGTTCGCCGGCAGTTCGCACGGAACCGCCGCAAGCAGAAAGAAGTGACATGACAGAGACCGACCAAGGCAAACAGCCTCGCCTCGTGCCCTACCGGGACGCACTGCGACTGGTGTGGGGCGACGACGAGTCAGGGAAGCTGCCGGACTGGTTCCTGGCGAGCGACGAGAAGATGAGCGTCAACATCGTGGCCATCCCGGTCGGCGGTGCCGTCATCCACTCGGACGAGAACCGGTCGATCTTCGGATCCGACGAGTTCTTCTACGTTCTCGACGGGACGATGGTCCAGTCGAACCCGACCACCGGTGAAGTCCTCGTCATCGAGGCGGGCGACGCGGCCTGGTTCCGCAAGGACACCTGGCACCACCAGTGGAACTACAGCGACACCGAGCTGCGGTTCGTGGAGTTCTTCCACCCCTCGCCCAAGACCGGCACGGGCCAGCCGTACGCGCAGACCCACGAGAACATCACCACGTACAAGCACAAGCAGGACGAGTACATCGGCCGCTGGCCGATGGCGCGTGCCGAGGCCGACGCCGCGAAGACCATGTGGGCGGCCAGGGACGAGGACATCCTGTGGCGCCTGGAGGGGCACAAGCGCGGCCGGGAGCTGCTCACCGGCATCATGCTGAGCACGGAGCACGTGACCATCGGGAAGCAGCGCTTCCTGCCGGGCCAGCGCAGCGACGTGTTCACCCACCAGGGCGACAAGCTGTTCTTCGTCGAAGAAGGCACCGTCCATGTCGAGTTCCCGGAGACGCGGGTCTTCTTCGAGCTCGGCCCGCGCGACTCGTGCCAGATCCCGGAAGGTACGCCGCACTCGTTCTACAACGTGGCGGCCAAGGGGGCCCGCGCGGTGTTCTGCGTCGCCCCGGACTACCTGCCGGCCACCGGCTGACCCCAGGCCGACCGCCGGCGCAGCGGCAGGACATGAGCGACCGCCGACTACCCTCGGGTAGGCGGCGGTCGCCGTCCGTGTTCTTGGGCGGAGAGAAACGTCAGCCGTTCACGGGTGCGTCCCGCGCCACCCGGCGGCCTCGCTTGAACACCGCGACGACCCGGTCGAGGTCGCCGATCGACTCGGTGGGGTTTCCCGCGACGACCAGGAGGTCGGCGTACGCGCCGGGCGCGATCGTGCCCACCTCGCCGGCGCGGCCGAGGGCATGGGCGCCTCCGGAGGTCAGCGCCGCGAGCGCCTCCGCCGGTCGCCATCCGGCGAACGCGACCATCGCGCGCGCCCTGACCGTCAGGTCGCGGCAGTCGGGGAACTGCCCGTAGATCGAGTCCGATCCCAGGGCCACCGGCACGCCCGCACGGGCGAGCGTCCGTCCGTTCCGCCAGATCCGCAGCCGCCGCTCCAGGCCGGGCGCCATCGGTGAATCCGCGCCGGACGGCACTGGCGTGTCCAGCAGATCGGCGATCGCCGGCTCGATCGGACCGGCGAGAACGACCGACTGCTTCCGGTCGCACAGGGCGCGCAGCAGCTCGGGTGGCGGCGCCTGAATCCGGCCGCGGGCATCGAGCCAGGTGCAGTGCTCGATCGTGTCGACCCCGGCGGCGAGCGCGATCTCGATCCCCTCGGTGCCGTGCGCGTGGGCGGCGACCCGCATGCCGCGGGCGTGCGCGGCGGCCACGATCGCGGCCATCTCGGACCGCCCCAGATACGCCCTGCTCATATCGGTGCCAGGGGTCAGCGAACCGCCGGTCACCGCGATCTTGACGAGGTCGGCTCCCTCGTCGTGCAGCAGCCGCACCGCCCCGGCCGCCTCGGCGGCCCCCTCGACGGTGATGCCGAACGAGCGGAAGTGGCCGTCGGGTGAGGTGATCGGGCGGCCCGCGGCCACGACGGTGGGACCGTCCGCGGGCCGCGCGCCGATCGCGTCCCGCAGGGCCTGGCCGTCGGTCCCGGGTGAGCCGAGATCGCGGACGGTGGTGACGCCCCTGCCCAGCAGACGGGCGGCGACGGCGCGCGCGGTGGCCGTCGCGGCGGCGGAACCGCTGTCCACCCGCGTCAGATCCCGGCCGTACGGCAGAAGGAGGTGGGTGTGCGCGTCGATCAGGCCGGGAAGTACCGTCGCCGCCTCGAACGTCAGCTCGGGACCGCCGGTGTGCGGAACATCGGCGTCGGGACCGACCGCGGCGATCCTGTCGCCGCGGACCAGGATCGCCGCCCCCCGTCGCGCGACGCCCGCTCCCCCGTACAGCCACCGCGCCCGGATACGCGTGGCCGGGCTCGCCTCCCGGTCCTCGGCCGTACCCGTCACGACTGGCGCAGCCGGTCGGCGAGCGCTTCAAGCGCCGACCGGGGACTGGCCAGTACGGGAATCCGCGGGGCTTCGTCGAGTTCCGCGACGATGCGGCTCATCGACGCCTGAGCGAGCACGATGACGTCGCACCGGGGAATCAGCTCGCCCAGCGCGTCACGGACCAGCCCGTCGTGGGCGGCGGGGTCGCCTGCCGCCTGTGCCTCGAAGGCGCCCACGCACAGCGTCTCGACCAGTTCGATCGGCGCCTCGGCCTGTTCGGCCGCCCGGCGGATCAGATTCGCGGTCGGGGCCAGCGTCGTGCCGAGGGTCGCGATCACCCCGATCCGCGGACCGCTCCGTACGGCTTCCTCGGCCATCCGCTCGTCGATCCGCAGCACCGGGACCGTGCTGAAGGGCCTGGTCAGCTCCACCGCCTCGCCGAGCGACGAGCAGGTGACCAGTACGAAGTCGGCGCCCGCGTCGGCCGCCGACCAGACATGCCCGAGCAGGCGCCGGGCGGTTCCGGCGCGTACTCCTCCCTCCGCGCGGGTCACCGAGAGGAGGCTGTCGTCCACGATGTGGCGCAGCTCGATCTCGTGAGGGAGCGACTCGGCGGCCAGGGCGGTGAAGACCGGGGGCAGTGTGGTCACGGTGTGGATCATGGTGATGACAGGACGGTCGGACATGGGTCACCTGTTCGGGTCGGCCGGACGCAGGGCACCGATCTGGTCGCTGGTCAGAGTGGATATGTCATGGGACCGGACGGCCAGCCACAATCTGGCGGTCGCCTCGATCTCCTCGGCCGCCTCCGCCGCGTCGGCGAGCGTGCCGCCTCCGGCGAGCGTGCCGTGGTGGGCCAGCAGCAGGCAGTGGGACCGCGTGAGCAGCGGGCGGACCGCCTCGGCCATGGCCGGGTCCCCGGGCCGGAAGTACGGCACGACCGGGAGGGAGCCGACCCGCATCACGTAATAGGGGGTGAGCGGGGGGATCGCGTCGGACGGATCGGTGTCCCGCAGCAGCGAGACCGCGACGGCGCAGGGGGAATGGAGGTGGACGACGGCGCGCAGTTCGGGGCGGGCGCGGTACACCGCCAGGTGCAGCAGGAGTTCCTTGGTCGGCGGCGGGCCGGACAACCGGGCGCCCCGCTCGTCGACGTGCGCGAGGCCGTCCTCGGTCAGTGAGCCGAGTGCCGAGCCGGTCGGGGTGACCAGCACGCCGTCCGTCGTGCGCACGCTCAGGTTTCCGGTACGGCCGTGCGCGAGCCCGCGGTCGGACAGGAGCTTGGCGTACGCGACCAGGTCGCCCGCGGCTGTCGGCGTCATCGGGCCACGGCCTTGAGGAAGAAGTCCGGTCCGCCGAAGTTGCCGGACTTCAACGCGAGTGCCAGCTCGGTCGGGCCGAGCGAACGCATCCAGGGCACGCCCGGATCGATGGGGCCGCCCAGTTGGAGGGCCCGTACGCCGAGCCGTTGCAGCACCGCGCCGGAGGTCTCGCCTCCGGCGACGACCAGACGCCGTATCCCGCCGTCGACCGCTCCGGCGGCCAGTTCGGCGAGGAAGGTCTCGATGGCGGAGCCCAGGTCGGTCGAGCCGGCCCCGGTTCCGGCCCCGGCTTCGGCCTCGGCTTCTTCGGTCGGCTGGCGGGCGTCCGCCGCGCTGTGGACCAGCACCGCAGGCGAGTCCGACAGCAAGGTCAGCGCACGCGCGACGACTTCGGCCGCGTACCCCGCGTCGTCCCGTACCCGCGCGAGGTCGAGGGCGATGGCCGGGCCGCTCTCGCGGAAAGCGGCGATCTGGCCGCGAGTGGCGTCCGAGCAGCTGCCCGCGACGATGAAGGTGGGTCCCGCGATGGTGTCCGCGAAGTCGCCGGGGCCGGGCCCGACCGCGTCGGCCGGGACCGTGCCGTGCGAGGTCGCGCTGTCCTGAGCCGCCGCCCCGGCCGCCGCGTGCAGACCGTTCGCCCCGATCCAGAAGGCCGCGTCACCGATGGCGTCCGCGAGGACGAGCAGGTCGTCACGGCAGATCGCGTCCGCGACCGCGAAACGCACACCGGCCGCGCGCAGGTCCGCCAGCCGGGCGCGTACGGCCGGGGCCCCGGACCGTACGAGGGAGTGATCCACGAGACCGACCTCGGCGGTGGTCTGGGCGGTCAGCAGCCGTACGAGGTTGGAGTCGGTCATCGGATTGAGGGGGTGCCGGGCCAGCGAGGACTCCGCCAGCGGCAGGTCGTGGACGAACAGGTTTCCCTGGTAGACGGTCCTGCCGTTGGCCGGTGCGGCCGGGCAGACCAGCGTGATCCCGCTGTCCAGCGCGTCCGCGAGGGCGAGTCCGACGGGTCCGATGTTGCCGCGAGGCGTGGAGTCGAACGTCGAGCAGATCTTGAAGCCGATCCGGCGCGCCCCGAGGTCCCGCAGCCGGCGCAGTGCCGCCAGCGATTCGGCCACCGCTTCTTCCGGCGGCACGCTGCGCGTTTTGAGCGAGACGACGACGGCGTCATGCGGCGGCAGTTCGAGGTCGGGGCCGGGCACGCCCACCACCTGGACCGTCCGTCTGCCCGCCGCGCTGAGCGCCGCGGCCACGTCCGACCCGCCGGTGATGTCGTCCGCGATGATCCCGATCACTTCCGAGTCACCCACATTTCCCCCAAAGGTCAGGCAGTCTGACAGGTTGAAATGTAGCACGGCGACGCGGCGGGGAGCAGGCGCGTCACAGGTCGCGGCGGTGCGCGCGCCGACGCGTACCCGGACACGGGGTAACGGGCACACGGGACATGGGGCATGGGGCATGGGACGCATGCCGGAGGGCGGCGCGGCGGCGCGCACCAACGCGCGGCTCGGCGCGGCTCGGCACGGCTCGGCTCCGCGACAGACGGCGGGCCGGGTCCCGTGACGACGTCCGGGCTGACCTGTCAGACAGCTAGGACGTGGAGTGCGAGCCGGGTCGTACGCCCCTTCGGGGCGTTCCAGCCCTCACGACCGCGACGACGCCACTTTCGTGGCGCCGCGGTCACCTCAGGTCGACGACAGCGGAGTTTCCGGTCGTTGCAGCATGCTGACCGCGTCCTCGACGGCGCGCAGGTGGGCGACCATCGCCTCGGAGGCGCGGTCCGGGTCGCGGTCGCGGATCGCCCGGCAGATGGCGAAGTGCTCCTCCGTGGAGTGCCGCCAGCGCTCGGCGGACACGGAGAGCGCCAGGGACTGCTCCTCGAGGATCGACCGGATGTCCTTGATCAGCCGAGGGAAGAGGGGGTTGCCCGTCGCGGACGCGATCCCGATGTGCAGTTCACTGTCCAGCCGGACCCTGATCTCCGGGTCCGCCTCCACCGCGTACGCCTCGCAGGCCTCCACGATGACCGCGAGTTCTTCCTCGGACCGGCGGGTCGCGGCCAGCTTGGCCGTCGGCACCTCCAGGTGGCGGCGCACCTCGTTGAGATCGGTCGAGGAGTACTGGCTCAACGTCAGTGAGCTGGAAGCCCGGTTGGAGACCACCATCGAACCCCGGCCGGTCTGGGACTCGATGTAGCCGAACGCCCGCAGGCTGCCCAGGGCTTCGCGCAGGGCGGGCCGGCTGACCCCGAACGCGCGCGACATCTCCGCCTCTGAGGGCAGCCAGTCCCCCACGGGAATCTCGCCGCGCTCGATGAGCTCGACGAGCTGATTGCGTACGACATCGACAGCGCTGTGCCGTGCCACCCGCTTCATCGCCACGAGCTTGCGCGACTGCCGCTCCCGGACCGGTATTGACAGACTGTCTGGCTGCTCTTCCACGGACCCTAGTCTGCGCCAGTCAGGGGGTCGAGCGCAATCACCAGCCCGCCGGATACCCCGCGGACACTCCCCCACCTCGGGTCACAAACCTTGCGGAACCTTGAACATATCCCGCATACTCAACCTGTAAGACAACCAGCCAGGTTCATTTGCCGTGTGCAACCCGAAGGAAAGTCGTATGCCCCAGTCCCGGACAGTCGTCGTCTTGTCGTTCCCCGGGTACCAGGAGGTCGAGTTCTGGTACCCGGTGTTCCGCGCGCGGGAGGCCGGCGCCGACCTGCACCTGGTCACGTCGGACCCGGAGGGTTGCGAGAGCCACCTCGGCTACCCCGTCGTCCCGACCTCGACCGTCGAACACCTGGCGGGGCTGACCATCGACGCCCTGGTGGTGCCGGGCGGCGTGGGCGCGGCACCGGTCGCCTCGGCCGGTCAGCGCGCCCTGATCGGCGACTTCTCCGTCCGGCACGGCCACCTGGTCTCCAGCGGAACCGGCACCGACCTCGTGCGTTCGCTGCTGGGCCCCGGCTTCACCAGCCCGAACTGGCTGACCGCGCCGGACGCCGACGGCATGCCCGAGCTGTACCGGGAGCTGTTCAGCCGCTGGTCCCAGAAGTGACGACGACCGCATTCGAGAGCAGGAGGCAGAAACGTTGAAGATTCTACGAACAGTCCTCGGTGACGTGCCCGCGGAGAACTCGGGCAAGATCCTCAGCCACGAGCACCTGCTCTACGGCTACCCCGGAGCGGAGCTGGACCACCGCACCGTGCTGGACTACAGCGCCGCGGTCGACTTCGTCGCGGGCCAGGTCCAGCGCGGGATGGACGGGTACGGCTACGGGACCATCGTCGACATGACCCCGCCCGAGGTCGGCCGCCACCCGCAGTTCATGGTCGACGTGGCCAAGCAGACGGGCATGAACGTCGTCGCCATCACGGGTTTCTTCCCCGAGCGGATGGGGGTGCCGTACTACTGGCGGCGCCAGACCGTCGAGGAGCTGACCGAGTTCTTCGTCAAGGACCTCACCGAGGGAATGGTCTTCGCCTGGCAGCAGACCCCCTACCGGGCCGGTGCCATCAAGATCGCGACCGGCCAGGAGAGCGTCACGCCGAAGCCGAGCCCGCTCGGCCCGAACGGCCGGCACATCCACGAGGTGGAGGACCGGGTGATCCGCGCCGCGGCCCGGGCGGCGACGCAGGTGGGCTGCGCCATCAACACCCACATCGACCCCATGGACTTCGAGGTGACCAACCCCGGCCGCGAGCAACTGGAGATCCTCGCGGAGGAGGGCATGGACCTGGCGAAGGTCATCATCGGCCACGCCTTCGTCCCCCCGCAGGTCGAGATGATGCGCGAGATCCTCGCCATGGGCGCCAACGTCCAGCTCGACCACGTCGGCATCCCCTGGCGCGTCGGCAGCGCCGAGGAACTGGACGAAGCCATGGCGAACGCCCTGGTGACGCTCATCGACGAGGGATACCTGGACAACGTGGTCATCTCGTTCGACCGCTGGTTCTTCAATCCGCGCGCCGGGGTGACCGAGTCCGACCCCCAGTTGCTCAACGAGAAGGTCGACCTCGGCTACATGTTCACCAGCTTCGTCCCGCGCCTGAAGTCCAAGGGCGTCACCGACGAGCAGCTCGACGCGCTCATGATTCACAACCCGCGGCGGATCTTCGCGATCGACGTCTGAGCCGCCCCGCAATCGATCCGTCGCCCAAGAGGGAAGCACATGAGAATTCAAGACGCCCGAGTCGTCGTCCTTGTCGAGAACCTCTACCAGGAACTCGAGTTGTGGTACCCGGTGCTCCGGCTCCGCGAGGCGGGTGCCCAGGTCGTCATCGCGGGACCGGCCACGGACGCGGTCTACGCGAGCAAGATCGGCTATCCGGCCCGAGCCGAGGTCAACGTCGCGGACCTGGTGGCCGAGGACATCGACGCGCTCGTCGTCCCCGGCGGCTTCTCGCCCGAATACCTGCGACGCGACAAGAACATCGTCGCGCTCGTCCGTGAAGTGGACCGGCAGGGAAGGATCGTCGCGGCGATCTGCCACGCGGGATGGCTGCTCGCCTCCGCCGAAATCGTCTCGGGCCGCCGCGTCACCTCGGTCGCGCCGATCCGTGACGACCTGATCCACGCCGGGGCCGACTACGTCGTCGAGCCGATCGTGGTCGACGGGAATCTCATCACGTCACCGCTGCCGGACGACCTGCCGGTGTTCGTCTCCACGATCATCACGGCGCTCGAGGCCGCGGAGCAGCTCACCCCCGACCGGCCGCCCGTCTCGGCCCCCCACTCGTCCGCGACCTATCAGCGGTCCGCCACCTTGAAGAACCGCGCCGCGGGCCCCGGCTCCGCGAACTACCGCGCCTACGCGGTGGGTTAGCACGCTCGCACATGGCCGGTGACCGGGCCGATCGATCCGGCGCGGGGCCGGGCGAGGGCGTCGTCACGGCTCTGCGAGCGGTGCGGCGCCGAAGCTGCCGGGCGCTGTCTCGCGGCCGGGAATGGGGGGTGCGATGGGGTGCGGGGTGAGACAGTGTCCCTATGTCCTCACGCTGGCCGACAGGGTCACACAACTCACTGCTGTCCATCGGGTGCACGGATTCGGTGCTGTCCATCGCCTCGGCCGGGTCGGTCCTGTCGATCGGTTCGGTGGCGTCGGTCCTGTCCATCGGGTCGCTCGGATCGGTGATGTCCGCGACGTCCATCGGCTCGTTCCAGTCGGCCGGCTCGCTGCTGTCGGGCCAGTCGAATCGCTCCGCGCTGAGCTGGCAGTCCAACGGCGCCGTGCTGGCCTACCGTAAGGCCAGCCGGCCGGGACGGTTCCTGCCGCACGCGGCCCTCGCCGTGACCGCCGCCGCCCTGGCGGGAGCGGCCTGGTACACACTCCGCCGGCCCTCCGACGCGTAGCCACGGCGGACGCGGTGACCGGGGCGGGGCGCGTGTGGAGGTGATCTCGGCGCGACGGCTGGCGGAGTTGTCGGCCAGGCGGGACGAGGCGCGGGCTGCCTGGCGGGAGCTGGGCGAACTCGTCAGCAGCCCCGTCCCGGAGCGACCGGCTTCACCGCTCCCGGTCAGCTCGGCGTCGGCGGAGCTGCGGGCGCTGGAGCGGGCGCCGGGTGACCTGCGACGCGCGCAGGCGCTCAGCGTCGCACTCGCGGAGCGCGCCGCCGTCGATCCGGACTTCCGCGCGGGGCTGGACGATTGGCGGCGCGGGAGCCGGGACGAGCCCAATGACCCCGCCTCCGCAGCCGGTTCGGCGAGCGACGTCGCCAACCACGTGCACGGCGGTACGTTCTTCAGCGCCGTGTTCCAGGGCCGGGACATCACCGTGCAGGTGCCGCGCGAGACTCCCCTGGCCGGGTCAGGACTGCCGGTCCGCGCCTCGAACTTCACCGGCCGGGACAAGCAACTCGCCGAGCTGCTGGACCTGTTGCGGCCACGGACCGAGCGGCACGACGGACCCGTCGCCGCCGTGGTGACCGGGCTGGCGGGCGTTGGCAAGACGGAGCTCGTCCTCCAGGCCGCCGCGCGGGCGACCGCAGAACCCGGCTGGTTCCCCGGCGGTGTCCTCTTCGCCGATCTCCTCGGCTACGACCGGGACCTGCGTCTGCTCCCCGAACGGGTCCTCGGCCCATGGCTGAGCGCTCTCGGCATCGCCGACGCGGACATTCCCGCCGATCCGCGGGCCCGCGTCGCGCTGTACCGGTCGGTGCTGGCCGCCTGCGCGGAACACGGCCGCCGGGTCCTGGTCGTCATCGACAACGCCTCGAGCGCCGACGAGGTGCTCCCGTTGCTTCCCGGCGACGGCCGCAACGCGGCCCTGGTCACCTCACGCCACACCCTCGACGTCGGCGCCCGCCTGTGCGAACTCGACGTTCTCGCCGCCGACGCCTCGGTGGACCTGATCCGCAGTGTCCTGCGGCAGGCCCGCGGCCCGCACGACACCCGCGTCGCCGACGAACCCGACGACGCCCTGCGCATCGCCGAATACTGCGGGCGATTACCTCTCGCCCTGCGGATCTGCTCGGCGCTCCTCGCCGACACCCCCGGCCGCCCGCTCGCGTCCCTCGCCCAGGCACTGGCCGACGCCCAGCGCCGCCTGGACCACCTCACCCGCGAGGACCGGGCGGTACGGGCCGCGTTCGACCTCTCCCACCAGCACCTCGAACAGGTCTCCCCCGCGTGCGCCAGGCTCTTCCGGCTGCTCCCCCTCAACAGCGGCCCCGACATCGGCACCAGCGCGGCGGCCCACCTGTGCGGCGCCGACGAGACGACCGCGGAGGTCATGCTGCGCGACCTCGCCCGCGCCCACCTCATCGAACCCGCGCGCACCTGGGGCCGCTGGCGCATGCACGGTCTCGTACGCCTCTACGCGGACGAACGCGGCGCGGCGCGCGCCGACGCGGATCAGGCGCAGGCGGCGCTGGCCCGGCTGATGGACTACTACGTACGGACCGCGGTCGCGGCCGACGCACACCTCAAGGGCCCCGTACCGTCGCCCGCGCCCCTGGCCCGGGATCGCGCGCAGGCACTGTCCTGGCTGGAGGACGAATTCGCCAACCTGATCTGTGCCGCCGCCTTCGCCACGGGACTCGGCCACCCCGCCGTGCCCGTCGCCCTCTCGTACTGCCTCGCCGAATTCTGCTCCCTGCGCCTCCACTTCGAGGAGATGACCCTTCTGGCGGCCGTCGCCCTGCCGGTCTGCCGATGGACCGGTGACCGGGCGGCGGAGGGCTGGGCACAGCATCTTCTGGGGCTGTCCGTGCTGCTGCCGGGGCGGGAGCAGGAGGCCGTCGAACCGTTCCGGACGGCCGCCTCGCTCTTCCGGGAGGCCGGCGCCGATGACGACGAGGCGTCGGCGCTGACGTATCTGGCGCTCGCCCTGGCCCATACGGGGCGCGCGGCGGAAGCGGAGGAGGCGAACCAGCGGGCGCTGGCCATCCACCGGAGGACCGGCGACCGCGCCGCCGAGGGCAGAGCTATCGTCGTTGACAGCGCGCGTCTGAGCCGGACGGGACAGGACGACGAGGCCGTCGCGGCCCTCCGCAAGGGCCTGCTCGTCTGCCGGGAGAGCGGCGACCGCTTCGGGGAGGGGAGGCTGCTGGGCTTCCTCGGTCTCGTCCACGGCCGGAACGGACAGGAGGAGCAGGGCATCGAGGCCCTGGAGCAGGCGGTCTCGATCTTCCGCGACATCGGCGACCGCCGCGTCGAAGGCGAGATCCAGGGGGACATCGGCGAGGCCCTGGTGCGCGTGGGCCGGTTCGCGCAGGCCCTACGGGCGCTGGAGGAAGCCGCCGCCTGCGCCGAGGAGAGCGGCAGCGCCTCGAACCAACGCCGACGGCTCGCCGCGCACGGCGCGGCCCTCCACTGGCTCGGCCGGTACGACGAAGCCGAGAAGACCCTCCGCCGGGCGCTCGCCGTACGGCGCGAAGAGGACGACGAACCGAATCAGGCCGTCCTCCTGGACAGCCTCGGCGCGACACTGCTCGCGGCGCGGCGCTACGAAGAGGCGGCCGACCACCTCCGGCAGGCCATCGCGCTCAGCCGGAAAGCCGGTGCGCGCGCGGGCGAAGCGGAATCGCAGAACCGCCTGGGCCTGGCCCTGTCCAAGACCGGTCAGGAGGCGGACGCCACAGCGGCCTTTCGCCGGGCGCTCGCCGTCTTCCGTGAACGCGGCGACAGCGAGCGCGAGGCGATCGTCCTGACCAACCTCGGCTCACACCTCCTGGCCTCCGGACACCCCGCGGAAGCCGACCTCGCGCTGCGACAGGCGATGACCCTCTGCCAGAAGCTCGGCGACATCCCCGTGAAGTCCGTGGCCGCGACGCTCCTGCTCGCGAGCCGCTTCAGCGGGTCGTCCGGGGCGTAGCGGGGAATCGGCGCGCGGCTGCCGCTCGTCGCCGGGAGCCGGCGCCGATTCCATGCCCTACGGGCGTCCCGCCCGGGCGATGACGGGCGCTTCCGGCTGCCGGGCGTCGTCACCGTCCGCCGGATCGACGGGCTCGGGTGCTATCAGGTCGAGGAGTTCCTCGGTGCCGCCGTGCGCGAGGGCGGCGCGCTGGCGTGCGGCGCCGGTGCCCTTGTCGAGGAGTCGTCGCACGCCGGAGGTCACCCGGTCGAGGTCGTCGAGTTCCTTCAGGGCTGGGGTGACGCAGTCCAGGAGGGCGCCGAGCACGTCGGCGGCCTGGGACGGCTCATTGGTGCGGGGGTCGACCAGGTTGGCGGTCAGGCCGTGGCGGGCGGAGTGCCAGCCCGCGGCCTGGAGGACGCTGGCCGGCGGGTCGAGGGGACGGCCGCCGACGCTGCCCTCGCGCAGTGCGGTGACCACCAGGCCGCGGGCGAGCCCGGCGAGGGTGATCGCGCTGTCGACGTCGAGCTGGACGTCGGGGGCGCGGACCTCCAGCGTCGGGTACTCGTCGGAGAGCCGGGCGTGCCAGTAGAGCTGGTGCCGGTCGGCGACCACCCCGGTGCCCAGCAGGGCGTCGACCCGCTCCTCGTAATGGGAGGCGCCGGAGAAGAACGGCGGCGATCCGCTGACCGGCCAGCGGCCGAAGATCACGGTGCGCCAGCTGGCGAAGCCGGTGTCCCGCCCGTCCCAGAACGGGGAGTTGGCTCCCAGCGCGACCAGAAGCGGCAGCCAGGGACGGATCCGGCCCAGCGCGGCGGCCCCGGCCTGGCGGTCGGGCACGGCGACATGGATGTGCATACCGCAGATCAACTGCTCGTCGACCAGTCGCGCCGCGTCCACCCGCATGTCCCGGTACCGCTGCTCACCGGTCACCGGCACCGACGCCTCGGCCATGAGGGGTGCGCCGCCCGTCGCCGCCAGGCGGCAGTCCACGCTGCGCGCCGCGGCGCTCAGCGACTTCCGGAACCGTGTGAGATGCGCGGCGACCTCGTCCAGGTCGGAGCAGACCGGGGTCGCGACCTCCACCTGGGACTGCAGAAGCTCGGTGTCGACCTCCTCGCTCCCCAGGTCGGGCTCGCGCTCCGCCGCGATCCGGAGCTGGCCGACGCGTGGCGCCGGCAGTGCGGTCCTGCGGTCGAGCAGCAGGAATTCCTCTTCGACCCCAATGGTCACGCCTGTCGTCATAGCCGTCTGCTACCCCAGAACGGCCTCGTCACGGAGCAGACCTGGCATCGATCGGCGTCTCGGGCCGCGCTCCCCTGCGAGCCCTCTCCCCCTCGCGGCGAAACGGGTTCAGCCAAGACCGCGATGGGCGGCCCACAGCGCCCCGGCCCGGCCGGCGGCGGCGTCGACCAGGGCGGCGAGTTCGGGTCTGTCGGGGACGGGGAAGGAGACGTAGGCGCCCCTGCCGCCGCCGACCGGCCGGCCGTATGCCTTGGCGGCGAGTCGACCGTCCGGGAGCAGCCGGACGTTGAGTGTGGTCAGCGTGAACTCCTCGCCGCGTCGGGTGTCCGTCCAGCGGAGCTCCCGCGGGATCGTCACGTTGATCGCCAGAGCGCTCACTTCCAGGTCGCTGCTCATGGACCGATGATCCCACGCGGGTGGCGCGCCCCCGGATCGTGAGGCCCGTACGTCGGCCGCGGTCCGGTCCGCGCCCCCGTCATCCCTGTGGCGCCTGCGCCAGCCGCCCTCGCGCGGCGGCCTGGATCTGGGAGGGCCCGAGCCCCCATTCGATGGTGCGGCCCACGGCCGTCGCGAGGGGCCGGTCCCAGCCGGTGCGGACGGCGGCCGGGCGGTGAACGCCCAATTCGGTACGGGCCCAGCCGGGGAGGAGTCCGACCGAGGCGTTCATGAGCCGGCCGACGACCAGCCGCTCCCGTCGTGTGCGTCCGAAGCGGCGCAGGAACCGTACCGAGTCCAACGCGGCTGCGGTGGCGTGGAGTTGGGGGCGCTGGCGGGCCAGGTAGCGCTCGGCGTCGAGGGATGTGCGCGGTATGTTCCGCGCGCCCAACGCCTCGGCCACGGGGGCGGCTTGGCGGTAGTAGGCGTCGCACTCGGCGGGAGTCAGCCGCAGCGGCCGGGGCGCGTAGGTCTGGTGGCCGGCGAGGAAGCTGCGCACCTCGGCGGTGTGCACCCAGGTGAGCAGATCGGGGTCGTCCGCGCGGTACGGGCGGCCGTCGGGGGCGGTGCCGTGCACGCGGGTGTGGATCCGCCGGACGAGGTCGATCACCTCGCGGGCGGCGGCCGAGGAGCCGAAAGTGGTCGTGGTGATGAACCGTACGGTGCCGTTCAGCCGTCCGACCGGATCGGCGCGGAAGTCGGAGTGGTCGTCGACCCCCGCCATGGCCAGCGGATGCAGCGACTGGAGCATGAGCGCGGCGAATCCGCCGGTGAGCATCCCGGTGGCGTGCCCGTGCACCCGCCACACCGGGTCCCCCGGCGCGATCCCGAACAGTCCGGGATCACCGGGCGGCGCCGCGTACCGTCCCAGTTCGAGGTCCCCGCCGTGCATGGTCGCGGTGAGTTCCCTCGCGATCCGTTCCCGCAGTCCCACCAGCGCCTCCAGGGGCCGTCTCCCTCCGCCGAGGGTACCGAGCCGCCCGGCGGGCGCGGCGGCCGGGACGAGCGGCCCGCACCGAGGGCGCGGAACCTCAGGAGCGGCATGCCGCGGTTGACGCATGCCGATATAGGCATACGATGGAGTCATGGCACGAGCGGCGACGACCTCGGACGCGTTCAACGCGATCGCCGAGCCGCAGCGGCGGGAGATCCTGGCGCTGCTGCGGGGCGGCGAGCGGCCCGTGACCGAGCTGGCGCGGGAGCTGGGGATGACCCAGCCGCAGGCGTCCAAGCACCTGCGGGTGCTCCGCGAGGTCGGGCTGGTGCGGGTCCGCGGCGCGGGCAAGCAGCGGCTCTACGGACTGGACGCCCGCGGGCTGCGGCCGATCCATGAGTGGACGGGCGGCTTCGAGGAGTTCTGGAACGGGACCTTCGACCGGCTGGACACGTACGTACGAGATCTGAAACAGGCAAGGCAGGAGGAACCACCGGATGACGACGACCAATAGCGGCGGCGAGGCGGCGGCGGACCGCGAGATCGTGGTCTCCCGGACCATCGGCGCCCCACGGGAGCTGGTGTTCGAGGCGTTCACACGGGTCCGGCACCTTTCGCGGTGGTGGGGCCCCGAAGGGTTCACGACCACGACGCGGTCCTTCGACTTCCGCGTCGGCGGGGTCTGGGACTTCGTGATGCACGGGCCGGACGGGACCGACTACCAGGAGTGGATCACCTATACCGAGATCGTCCCGTCGCGGCGGATCGCGCTGCTGCACGGCGAGTCCCGCGACGACCCCCACACCTTCGAGTCGGTCCTGACCTTCGAACCGGCGGACGAGGAGACCCGGCTCGTGATGCGCACGGTGTTCCCCACCAGGGAGCTGCGCGACGAGGCGGCGGAGAAGTACCACGCGGTCGAGGGCGGCGAGCAGACGCTGCGCAATCTGGCGGTCTACGTCGCCGAACTCACCGGGAACGGGACCGCGTCGAAGGGAGCGGACGACTGATGGCAGGCAAGGTGTTCTTCAGTGTGACGATGTCGCTCGACGGCTTCATGGCGCCGGACGCCGTGCCCGTCGAGGACGTCTTCTCGCCCGAAGGCCAGAGCGACCCCGGCGTCCGGCGCTGGATGGCGAAGTGGTCGGAGCTCCAGGCGTGGATCTTCCCGCAGCGGTGGTTCCGCGAGAATCTCAAGCTCGGCGAGGGCGGCGAGGAGGGGATCGACAACGACATCGCCCGGGCGACGTACGAGCGCACCGGCGTGAGCGTCATGGGCAAGCGGATGTTCGACGCCGGAGAGCTGGCATGGCCCCAGGAGGCGCCGTTCCACACCCCGGTGTTCGTCGTGACCCACGTCGAGCGTGACTCGTGGGAGCGGCCGGGCGGCACGACCTTCCACTTCGTCAACGACGGAATCTCCAGCGCGCTCGACCGGGCCCGCGAGGCCGCGGGCGACCGCGACATCCGTATCTCCGGCGGCGCCGAGACGATCCAGCAGTACCTGGACGCCGGCCTGGTCGACGAGTTCTCGATCACCCTCGCGCCCGTGCTGTTCGGCACCGGCATCCGCCTGTTCGAGCGCGTGGACCCCGACCGTCTCGCCCTCGACCAGACCCGCACGGACGCGTCGTCCCGGGTGACCCACCTGACCTACACCGTCAAGCGGCGGTAGCGGGCGGCCCGGCCGCTCGGGGGCGGTGCGAAGACGTCACCGGGTGCGGAGACTTCACTGACACAGGATGTCAGTGAAGCGCCGGACAGTGGTGCCATGATCCTCAGTCGGCACTCCCGGCGGGCCGAGCGGCTGCTCGTACCCGCTGCCTTCGCCACCGCTCTCGGCAACAACGTCCAGCTCATCGTCGGTGCGCTGCTCATGATCAGGGAACAGCGCACCATGATGGCCGTCGGCTGGCTCTTCATCGCCGTCGCCGGGCCGCAGGCGTTGCTGTCACCCTTCTTCGGGCGGCTGGCGGACCGCTTCGACCGGCGGGCCCTGTGGATCGGCTGCGATCTCTCCAGTGCGGCGCTGGCCCTGGCCCTGCCGCTCTGGCTGGTCTGCGGCGGCTCTCCGGGAGCCGGGATCTACGGCGCCAACCTGGCGCTCGCCGTGGTCGGCGCGCTGTTCTTCCCCGCCAGCTCCGCGCTGATCAAGGAACGGGTCCCGGCGGACCGGCTGCGGCGGTTCAACGCCCGCTACGAGATGGGGACCCAGGCGGGGATGCTGCTGTCGGCGACGGTCGGCGGGCTGTCCGTCCAGGCGTTCGGCGCCGTGCCGCTGCTGGTGTTCAACGCCGGGACCTTCGCCGTCTCGGCGCTGTGCGTGGCCGCGGTGGGGCGTCGCCCGGAACGGGCGCCGACGGCCACCGCCGCCGGGGAGTCGGCGCCGGTGGCGGCGCGTACGCCGACGCGGACACCGATGCGGATGCGGCACTTCATCCTGCTCTACGCCCAGGGAAGCGTGGTCGTCACGGTCTTCAACGCCCTGCTGCCCACCGCGGTCATCGGTGAACTCCGCCTGGGGGCGGGGACGTTCGGCGCGGTGGACGCTTTGGGCTGCCTCGGCTTCCTGGCGGCGGCCGGCGCGTACCGGATCGTCAGCAGACGCAGTCCCGACCTCCGCATCGCCGTCGTGGGCTTCCTGCTCTGCGCCGTGGGCCTGGTACTCCAGAGCCAGTTCGGGATCGCCGGCTATCTCGTCGGAGTGCCGGTGGGCGCGTTCTTCTTCGGGCAGGCCCGGATCGCCTCGCGGACCATGCTGATGACCTCGGCCGACGACGCCTCGGTGGGCAGGGTCTTCGGGCTGGCGAACGGCGGCGGGCTGGCGGCCACGGTCGCGGTGATGTTCCTGGTCGGGAAGGTCACCGACAGCACCGACACGCGCTACGGCTTCGGGGTCCTCGCCGCTCTCGCCCTGCTGGCCACCCTGTCCGCCGGAGTGCTGCTGCGCTCGTCGGCCCCCGCCCGGCCGGGCGAGTCCGCCGGCCGGTACCGGTCGAGCACGGCCGCCGCCCGCTCCGCGATCGCGCGGCGCAGCTCCTCGGGGCCGAGCACTTCGATGTCCGGGCCCAGTGACAGCAGCACGGGCACCGCCAGCTCGACCGATTCCAGCGGCACCGTCGCCGTCACCCAGCCGTCCGCGTCCGGCGGCCCCGCCGAGGTCTCCACCGCGCGGACCAGAGCCGCGTCCAGGCGGTCCGGCAGCGCGGACAGCAGCGCGGGAGCGATCCGTACGGAGCCCTGAAGCCGCAGCCTTCGGGCGTCGTAGACGGCGAGGTACTGCTGCCAGTGAGCGGCCAGGTCGAACCCGTCCGGCCGCTCGAAGCCGGTCGTCCCGACGTCCAGGCGGAGGATCGAGGACACCCGGTACGTGCGCACCGCGCCGTCCACCGCGGCGACGAGGTACCAGACCCCCGCCTTGAGGACCAGGCCGTACGGGTCGAGGTCGCGCTCGACCTCTTGCGGCGCGGCCCAGCGGCGGTAGCGCACCCGGATCCGCCGCTGATTCCACACCGCGTCGGCGAGCGGTACGAGAGCGGACGGGGAGTCCTGTTCCCGGTACCAGCCGAGCGCGTCGAGGTGGAACCGCTCACGGATCCGCCCGGCCCGGTCCCGCAGCGGTGGCGGCAGGGCCGCGGTCAGCTTCAGCTCCGCCGCCGCCAGGACCTCCCCCAGGCCCAAGTCGTCGGCCGCGCCCGGCAGTCCGGCCAGGAACAGCGACTCCGCCTCGTCGACATGCAGCCCGGTCAGCCGGGTCCGGTAGCCGCCGAGCAGCTGGTATCCCCCGCCGTGCCCCGCGTCCCCGTACACCGGAATGCCCGCGGCGCTCAGCGAGTCGATGTCCCGGTAGACGGTCCGCACCGAGACGTCCAGCTCCTGCGCCAGCTCACCGGCCGTCAGCCTCCCCCGGTTCTGCAACAGGAGGATGAGCGAGAGGAGCCGGGCGGCGCGCATGGCCCGATCATTCCAGGTCCGGGAGCGGGTGCGCCGGTTCGACGGGGACCGCCCGGGCGGTCGGGGCGGTCGGAGCGGCCGGGGCGGTGAGGGCGGTCGGGCGGCCACCGCTTTATCCGGCCGACCGGCCGACCGGCCCACCGCCCGGCTGGACGGACTGGCGCCACTGGGCCGCCCATCGCTGGCCGTCCTTCGCCTGACGCTCCGCCCCCGCGGCGCGGAAGGCGGGCCGGGTCAAGGGGATCTGACATTCGGCTGGCGGTCGCTGAATTCGGCTGGCGAGGACTTGTGGAATCTGACGGAGTCCTGAATCGGGGTGTCTTGAGCGGGGGCCGGTTTCCCTGGAACCTTGAGGTTGAGGTGCGGCGCATTTCCGCTGCCGGTGTGGCCTCGACTTTTCCGACCGCGCGAAGAAGGATGTGTGATGACCGACTCGATCGATTCTCGTCAGCTGCGCGTGGTGCGCGGTTGTGCGACTCCTGAGGAACTGGCCGCGCTTGTCGCCGTGCTCTTCGCCCGTACGGCGGCGGGTCCCGATCTGCCGGTGCCGGGGGACGTGGTGTCGGTGCCCGCCGCGCGGTGGCGGCGGTCGGAGCGGGTGCACCTGTTCGACGCGCCTCGCGTCTGGCACGCGTACGCGCGCGCGGCCGGATGAGCCGCCGAGGTCCTGCGGATGAGCCGCTGAGGTCCTGAGCCATGAGGAACCGGCCGGCTCCCGCCCCGAGGGCGGGGGCCGGCCGGTGGGGTGTTCAGGCGGTCGGGAGCAGGGTGCTGAAGTGCCGGTAGAGCAGACCGGTGCCGCCGAGGTCCTTCAGGACCGGCTCCCAGACGGCTTCGATGTGGGCGACGGCGTTGGCCTCCGTCACCCATTCGGAGAAGCTGAGGACGCTCGTGCCGTCCACGCTGATGTGCATGTTCGCCGATATCCCGCCGGGGTAGTCGCGGTCCTGGCCCTCGGTGGCCTCCTCGCCGGCGAACAGGGCGTCCACGAAGGCGCGGGCGGCCTGGTCGTTCTCCGCGCCGAAGAAGGCCACGGGGAAGGACTCGGCGACGGGGGCGGGGTCGGCGATGCCGGAGCCGCGGACCGCGCGGTACAGGCGGTAGGGCACGGGCGCCGGGGCGCCGGGGACGGCGGACGCCGTGTCGGAGAGGCTGCCCTCCTCCTTCAGGGACTGCCGCAGCGGCTCCTCCGCGGACCACTGCGCGTAGGTCAGCACCGAGTCGCCTTCGCTGCTCGTGTAGACCGTGAGCGACAGCAGCTCCGGCGGCCACTCGCCGGACCGCCAGTGGGCGACGACGGCTTCCGCGGTCTGCGCCGCCTTTCCGCTCTCCGTCGGGACCGTGCCGACGAGCACGATGTCGCTCTGGGGATTCTCGATGACGGGCCGCGAGGTGGACGCGTGGGACATTCTTCGGCTCCTCGGGAATGAGGTGGCTCCACGAAAGGCGCGGGCCACGGCGTGGTACGGAACATTCTCCGACCAGCGGTGACCCGCGCCCAGGAATCCCGGCTCAGGATTGTGAAAAGAACATCAATTCCGCTTGTGACACCTTCTGGAGACCGTCAATTCCCGCCGGGACCGCCGGTCCGCCCCCGGTGCTCCTCCAGGATCCGCTCGGTGGCCGCGTCGAGGCGTTCGGCCGCGTCCGGCGCGAAGGACCGGTCCTTCACCCCGATCCGAAGCCCCTCGACGAAGGCGCTCAACGGCTCGGCGGGAGGGGCGTCGATGGCGTCGACGATCGGCGGGAGGGCGGCCTCCACCGGCTTGGCGAACGACTGCATCGACAGAATCTGACGCAGCGTCACATCGTCGTACTCGCCGGAGAAGCTCGTCGCGGTGACGCCCGGGTGGATCAGGACGTAGCGGATGCCGCTGTCCCCGTACCGCTCGGCGAAGGTGACGCCGAGCAGGTCGTTGAGCTTTCCGCCCTGGCCGAGCGCGGCGCCGCCGTGGTAACCGTGGCGCAGCTCCAGGTCGTCCCAGCGGACCACGCTCAGACTCGCGCCGGGACCGGCCACGTTGACCACCACGGGCTGTTCGGCGGCGGACAGCGTGTCGACCAGGCCGTGTCCGAGCAGGTAGCGGCTGAGGTAGAACAGCGCGAAGTTCTCCTCGATGCCGTCGGCCGTGAGGGCGCGCTCGGTGCGGTAGTGGCGGGCGCACAGGACCAGGGCGTCGATCGTCGGGAACCGCGCGCGCAGCTTCTTGAGGACCCGTTCGTTCTCGCCCAGCAGGCTGAGGTCGGCCGGGATGAAGAAGGCCCGGTCCTGGGCGCCGACGGTCGCGGCGGTCTCCAGGAACGCCTTCCCCTTCACCTCGCTGCGGCCGATGACGACGACGGTGTCGCCGTTGCCGAGCCGGGTGGCCGCCAGCGCCTTTCCGATGCCGTCGGTGCCACCGGCGATCACAATGGTCTTCACAGGGTGTCCCCTTGGGCGGCCAGGGAGGCGGGAGCCTCCGCGGAGCGGATGTCGGAGCCGACCGCGGAGTCGGCATGGGAGTGGACGTCGGCGGTGACGTCGGAGTTCACGTCGGGGTGCTGTTCCTGCGGCGTACCGCCGTCGGATTCCTGCGGCTTGGGACGGCCCGGCAGTTGGGTCGCGGCGATCAGGGCGAGGACGAGCGCGCCGGTCACGCCCCAGTATGCGTGCCGGAAGCCGCCGAGGGCGTCGCCGCTGCCCGCGCTCTGGACGAGCAGCGCGACCAGCGCGATGCCGATCGCGGCGCCGAGCTGGTTGAGCATGTACAGCACGGTGCTGCCCTGAGGCACCAGATGCGGCGGGAGCGTGCGGTAGAGGGAGGCGATGGTGGGCGCGCCCACGCTGCCGAGGCCGAGGCCGATCGTGAACGCCACCACGGCCGTCCAGACTTGGGACGTGTCCGCGCTGAGCTGGGTGAAGGCCAGCGCGCTCAGCGTGGCGACCGCGCCGCCGCACATCACCAGGGTCCGTGAGCCGACCTTGTCGGACAGCCGTCCGGTCAGCGGCATCGACAGGGCCGACCCCACACCGAGCGGAGCGAGCAGCAGCGCGGACGCGAAGGTGTCGTGGCCGCGTACCTGCTGGTAATACAGCGGCAGCGCGAACAGGCTGGCGAAGGTGGCCAGACCGACCAGGGCGCCGACGGTGACGCTGGCGGAGAAGCTGCGCGAGGCGAACAGCCGCAGGTCGATGAGCGGTTGCGTGGTGCGCTCGCGCAGCGCGTGGACGGCGTAGGCGCCGAGCAGCACGACCGCGGCGACCAGCGGGACGAGCACCTGCCAGGCGGAGAACTCGGTCCGCTCGGCGTACTGCGACAAGGTCAGCACGGCGGCGGCGACGCCCGGGCCGATCAGCGCGACGCCGACGGTGTCGAGTTTGCCCACCGGCTGCTCGCCGGTCGGCTTGTCGTCCGGAATCACTCGCAGGGCGAGCACCAGCGCGAGCAGGCCGATCGGGACGTTGACCAGGAACATCCAGCGCCAGGACACGCCTTGCAGGATGAATCCGCCGATCACCGGGCCGAACACCGGGCCGCTGGAGCCGACGACGCCCATGAGGCCCATGACCCGTCCGATCCGGCTGGGTCCGGCCGAACGGGCCAGCAGGGTCAGCATCAGCGGGTCGAGCAGACCCGCGCCGAGTCCCTGGAGCACGCGGAAGGCGATCAGGCTGCCGATGTTCCACGCGAGTCCGGAACTGATGGAACCGGCGAGGAAGATCACCAGGCCGAGCAGCCACAGCCGCCGGCCGCCGAACCTGTCGACGGCCCAGGTGGTGACCGGGATGCTCACGGTCAGGGCGAGCAGATAGCTCGTGGACACCCAACTGACCGCGCTGAGTGAGGTGTCGAAGTCCTTGACCAGGGTGTCCGCTGCGACGGCGATCATCGAGCCGTCGAGGATCCCCATGATCCCGCCTAACAGGATCACTCCGATCAGTCGCCGCAGCGCGGGGTCAAGGCCCTCGTTCGACGGATGCGCCATGAGTCTCTCCGGTGGCGTGAAGTGGCATGAGGTGGCGTGAGGTGGCCGCGCGTCAGATGGCGGCACGTCAGATGACAGCGAGCCAAATTGCACTCGCCAGTGCAGATTAGGGCACCACTCAGGACGCTGACAACGTCGGTGGGCAACAAACTGCACCGGCCGGTGTAACTCAACGCCCGTATCGGGTACGCTGCGAGGGTGGGCGGAACTGCGACATCGGCATCAGGCAACCGAACGGCCTCGCGAGGCCGCATCGACAAGCGTCAGGCGATCCTCGACGCGGCCTTCGCCGTGTTCGCCAAGCGGGGGTACGCCGGTGCGTGCATGGAGGAGATCGCCGAAGTGGCGGGCGTCGCCAAGCACACCGTCTACAACCACCTCGGCGACAAGGAGAACCTCTTCCACGCCGCGATGGAGGCGACGGGGAACGCGGTGATGGACGGAAACCTCGCCCTGGCCGAGCAGTTGACGGTCGAGGGCGGCGCGAACGGCCGAAACGGCGAGGCCGACGAGGAGAGCGGGGACGGCGAGGGCTCCGACCCGGTCAGGTCCCGCTTGGAGGAGGTCGGATACCGCATGCTGCTCCAGTGTTGCGACCCCCGCTCCTGGGCGCTGCGCCGACTGCTGCACGCGGAGATCACCCGCTTCCCCGGACTGCTCGAAGTCGTCTGGGGGCGCGGCGCCGACCGGCTCCGGCAGACCCTCGCCGACCGGATGGCCCGGCTCTCCCTGGCCGGTCTGCTGCGCCCCTGCGACCCCGTCGAGGCCGCGGAGCAGTTCCTCGCTCTGCTCACGGGCCCCATGGAGGCGCGGTCCCAACTCGGCACCCGACCCGTACCGGACACCGAACTCCACACCGTGGCCGACGCCGCGGTCGACACATTCCTGCGCGCGTTCCGAGATGTCCAGCAGAACCGCTCCCTGCCGGTGACCGCTCCCTGACCTCTGACGATTCGACACGGTTTACCGCGCCTTCCCGCGAACGGATATCTCCGAAGCGGATCCGCGAAGTCCGTGTGTCCTCGCATGAACTCCCTGGCTCGAATCGATGAGAACGGTTTGAGAATCCGCGCCGCGGATCAGCACTAGATGGATGTGTCCACCTAACAGCTATGCAGGCAATGGAGCTTGCGGCCGTGAATCCACCTTCGGTCCGTACAACTCCAAGGGAGATACCGTGCGCATACTCGTTGTGGAGGCGCAGGAGCACGAAGCCGCGGCCCTGGCCCGCAATCTGGAGCGGTACGGCCATGAGGTGACGACCGTGGATTCCGGAACCGCGGCTCTGGAGACCTTCCGGCAGGCGAACTTCGTCCTGCTCGACCTCGATCTCCCGGACATCGACGGCCTGGCCGTCTGCCGCAGCATGCGGGAGACGGGTGACATCCCCGTCATCGCGTTCGCCAGCGGCGGCACCGAACTGGACCGGGTCCTGGGACTGCGGGCGGGCGCCGACGACTGCATCGACAAGCCGTACGAGATCCGCGAGTTGGCGGCCCGCATGGAGGCCGTCATGCGGCGGCGGGAGCCGCGCCGACCGGTGGTCACCCCCAAGACGACGGTGTCGATCGGCGGTCTGCGGATCGACGCGGCCTCGCGCAAGGTGCAGGTGCACGAGAAGCCGGTGAAGCTGACCCGCAAGGAGTTCGACCTGCTGTACTACCTCGCGCGGCACCCCGAGATGGTCGTGACCCGGCAGCGGCTGCTCGCCGAGATATGGGAGATCCCGACGGTGCTCGCGGTCGGCTACCAGGCCAGCCGCACGGTGGACACCCATGTCAACTCGCTGCGCAACAAGTTGGGCCGGAGCAGTTGGATCGTCACCGTCCGCGGGGTCGGATTCCGGGTCGGCCTCGGCTGATCCGGCCCCCGGGCCCGCCCGCACGGCACGGGAAAAGGAAGCGGAAGCGCGCGTACGGCGGGGGCCCCGCCGTACGCGCGCCCGCGTCACGCTCCGCTCAGCGCGGCATGTCGCTCACAGGTACAGCGAGTTGGGCTCAAGGCCGGTCAGGGACCTGCCGTACAGCTCGATGTTGGTGCTCGGCGTGATCAGGGCGTGCAGGGACGTCGCGTGCACGTCCCGCTGGATGCGGGTGATCGGCACGTCCCGGAAGATCGAGGAGCCGCCGCTGGCGGCGGCGAGGATCTCCACGGCCTGCTTGGTCTGCTTGGCGATCCAGCCGATCTGCACCCGGGAGAAGACCCGGTCGTCCTGGGACCACGGCTCGTCCCGCCGGATCTTGTCGGCCAGCAGATCGGCGAACCGGTGGGCGCGGGCCTCGGCGTCCTCGATCAGCAGGGCCGCCTCGCCGACCTGGAGATGCGTGATCGGCGCCTCCAACTGGCTGGGGTAGCTGGTGTACGTCAGCGGCCGGCCGGGGAGCCGCTCCAGGAAGCTGGACAGGGCGTACTTGGCGGCGCCGACGAGCTGGCCCGTCTGTATCACCGTGGCGCTGACCAGCATCGGCACCCGGTAGGCGCCCTTGGCCGCGTTGGCCTGCGACTTCGAGACGTTCTGGTAGAAGTCGGCGCCGGAGATCACCCGGTGGTCGGGGACGAAGACGTCCTTCGCCACAGTGGTCACACTGCCGGAGCCCGCCAGGCCGATGGTGTTCCAGTCGTCGACGATCTCCAGTTCGGAGATCGGGATGAGGGCGAAGACCGGCAGGGTCTCCCCCGCGGGCCCCTCGGGCATCGCCGCGGTGATCTTCCAGTGGGCGTGCAGCACGCCGCTGTTGTAGCCCCAGCTACCGTTGAACAGATAGCCGCCGTCGACCCGGGTCGCCTTGCCGGACGCGGCCGTCGTACCCGTCACGCGGACATGGGGCTCGGCGAACACCTCGTCCAGCGCCTCGTCGGGCCACAGGCCGACCATCCAGGTCAGCGAGGCGTAGATGGACAGGACGAAGGCGGCCGAGCTGTTGCCCTTCGCGACCTCGGCCAGCACGTCGACGAAGGCGCGCGCGTCCGACTCGTATCCGCCGTACTGCGTGGGCACCTGCATCTTGAGCAGACCCGACGCCTCGATCGCCTCGATGACGTCCTGCGGGAGCCTGCGGTTCTCGTCGATCCACAGCGCCCGGGAGCGCAGCAGGGGCACGAGTTTCCCCGCGGCCTCGACGAGATCGTCCCGGGACGGCGCGGTGGTGGTCATGATGGGTTCCTCCCGATGTGGGTTGCACTTGACGCGCCCGCTGCCGGGCACCGGTATTCCGGACGGTCCGCGCGCTGACATCGCCGGCGGGAAAGGGGAGTTGAGAACGGAATGCGTTCGGTGCTCTGATCACCGACCGACCGTTTTCCCGATCCTCGCACCCTCGGCGAAGCGGCGGCGAAGGAGCCGGGGAAACCTACGGTTCGCCCGCAGGTTTGTGTCGCACTGCCGGGGATTCCCCGACCGCGCTCAGCACCATGACGAGTTCGCCTCTGCCGGAGATGGCGAGTTTGCGGTAGACGCCCGACAGATGGAATTCGACGGTTCTGACGTTGAGGAAAAGGGCTTCCGCAATGCGCCGGTTGCTGTATCCGGCGCGGGCCAGCTGCGCGATTCTGGCCTCCTGCGGGGTGAGTCCGCGCGGGGCGCCCGGTCCGCCCAGCCGGCGCAGCGCGGACTCGGCGCGGTGCGCCCAGAAGGTGTTGCCGCAAGTGCGCGCGACCGCGGCGGCGGCCGTGAACCGGCTCCGCGCCCCGGCCGCGTCCTTGCGTTCGGCCCGCAGCGCGCCGAGGTCGTAGAGGGCCTGAGCCACCTCGCCCTGGGCGTCCGCCAGGCGGAGCAGATCGACGGCCTCCTCCAGCAGTACGAGGGAGGTCTTGTCGCGGCGTGCCACGGCGACGGCGCGCAGGGCCGTCCCCAGGACGCGCGCCGACCCCCACTTCCGCGCGGCGACGAGTTCGTCCTCGGCCAGGGCGACGGCGAGGTCACGGCGGCCCGCGACCGCGGCCCCGAGCGCGCCCGCCGAACGCCAGGCGACCACCGCGGGATTGTCGATGCCGTGCGAGGCAAGCAGCCGGCCGCTGCTCAGGCAGTCGTCGATCCCCTGCCGGAACTGGCCCGCGGCCAGGTGCAGCGCGCCGCGGGCCGCCAGGACGTGGGCCCGGTCGTGGCCTTCGAGGTCGAGCGCGCCGACCATACCGTTCTCCTGGAGCACCGTCCACGCGCCGTCGAGGTCGCCGGTCCCGACCAGCGCCTCGGTCAGCCAGACCGCGGCGAGGGGGACGCGGGTACCGGACCGGCCCCGGGCGAGGACCGCGCGCAGAATGCGTACGGCCCCGCTCGTATCCCCTCCGAGCAGCTTGATCCGTGCGCGCAGCAGGGCCAGCGTCTGGCGGTGGCGGACCGAGCCCGACCAGAGCGGTTCGCGGGCCAGCCGGGCGCAGTGCGCGCTCGCGGACGAGGTGTCCCCCGCGTACAGCAGGGTCAGAACGGCCTGCCACACGCTGTCGGCGTCGGCTCGCCGCTCGTCCGCGGCGAGCAGGCGCTCGGCCTGGCGCATCGCCGTGGAACGGTTCACCCCGCGGTGGGCCAGTTCGAGGACGCGGGGGGCCGCGGGCACCTCGGTCTCGTCGGGACGCGCGCGCTCGCCGTCGTCGGCGCGGCGGATGCCCGGTGCGGGCGGGTGCGCCGCCGCGTATTCCTCGTGACGCCACCGTGCGACCGCCGAGGGTGCCTCGGCGAGACGCAGCGGCGCGGATTCGTTCCTTCCGCCCTGCACGGTGGACTCCGTTCGGTAGGTCGGTGGGCTGATGGGCCGGTGGGCGCGCGGATGTGACGTGGTGTCAGGCGGTAAGGCTGTGCAGGAGGTGGTAGCGCTTGAAGCCGATCGGCCGGACGCCGGGAGTGTCGTGGGTGGCGCGCAGGGTGGCCGCCCGCGTGGCGCCCTCAAGGAACGAGATGTGCGCCTCGTCGCTGGTCCACTCGGCGTAGTTCAGGACGCGGGTGCCGTCGGTGCTGAGGTGGAAGTTGGCCGAGAGCAGGCCGGGGTGCTGCGCGCCGGGGGCGCTTTCGAGGGCGCCCGCGATCGACTCGACGATGTGCTCCTGCGGGGCGGGCCCGTCCACGTCGAAGGTCGCGACCACGAAGCTGGACGGCACCAGCGGCCCCTTGTGCAGCACGATCGCGCGGCGCAGCGTGTACGCGACCGTCGCGGCGCCCGCCAGTCCCGTCAGCCCCGAGGTGAAGTCGCGGTGGGCCGAGGCTCGCGAGGTCTGGAGGTAGGTCAGCACCGTGTCGTCCTCGGTGCTGAGATACGCGGAGGCCGACAGGAGCCCGGTCGGCCAGTCGGCGGCGCGCCACTGCTCGACGGTCTCGGCCACGGCCTCGACCCCGGACTCGCGGTCGGGGACGTGCCACTGCGCGACGTGCGCGGCCGTGCTGTCGGCGCGCCGGATGTCCGGCGGTGCGGAGGAGATCTGCTGGGTCATTGCCGTCGTCCTTCCAGAGGACCGGGGTCCGGGGGTTCGGGGCGGGAAGCGGGCGGTGCGTGGGGAGTCACCGGCCGGGTGCGCGCTCAGCGCGGGTACGGATCGGGCGCGGGCTCAGCGCGGGTACGAATTGGGCGCGGGCTCAGCGCGGATACGAATTGGGCGCGGGCTCAGCGCGGGTACGAATTGGGCACCGGTTCAGCGCGGGTACGCGCGCTCGGCGCGGGCCGCCCGCAACGCGTTGCCCCACCAGTGCAGTTGGTCCAGGAGCAGTCCGGCCGACAGGACGCTCGGCTCCGGGTCGATCAGCCGGCCCGCCTCGTCGAAACGGTTTCCCGCCAGGGGAAAGGCGACGTTCTCCCGTACGGTCAGGGTGTGCACCTCGGCGAAGACCTGCCGGAGCTGCTCGACGGCGCGGATGCCGCCGCTGAGGCCGCCGTACGAGACGAAGCCGACCGGCTTGGCGGTCCACTCCTCGTAGAACCAGTCGACGGTGTTCTTCAGCGCGGCCGGGAAGCTGTGGTTGTACTCGGGCGTGACTACGACGAAGGCGTCGGCCGCCACGAGCACGGAACGCAGCGCTTCGCGGGTCCTGGCCGTCTCCAGCGACACGTCCTTGCCGGGCCCCGGCAGGACCAGCGGCAGCGGATGGTCGATCAGATCGACGCTCTGCACGGTGAATTCGGGGCGTTCCTTGACCTGGGACAGGAACCAGTCGGCCACGGCGGGACCGAGCCGCCCGTCGCGGACGCTGGCGGTGATGATGGCGAGGGAGAGCTGGTCATCCGTCATGGTGCGACCTGTCTGTGAGGGGTACGGAGTCCGGTCAGTGCGGCCAGCAGGCCGATCCCGGAGACGGCGGTGATCAGGGTCAGCGCCGGGCGGTGACCGTGGTGGGAGCCGAGCAGCGCCGCGGTGGCCGGGAGCATCACGACGGCGCCGACCTGCACGGCGGTCTGGAACAGCGGGACGGCCGCGGCCCGTTCGGCGGGCGGCAGAGCCCCGGTCGCCTGGAGATTGAGGGCCGCGAAGGAGAGCACGAACCCGGCGCCGACCAGAAGGAGCGTCGGCAGCATTCCCGTGAGGTAGGAACCGCTGTCGGGCCGCCACAGGTAGAGGGCGTAGCCCAGCAGCGGCGCGGTCGCGCCGAGGGCGATCAGCCGCCCCGTGCCCCACCGCGCCGTCATGGCTCCGGCGAAGGGCACGGTCACGGCCAACGGCACGCATGCGGGCAGCAGGGCGACCGCCGACTGCCAGGGAGACCAGCCCAGTTGGCGCTGGGTCTGGAAGACGAGCAGCAGCAACAGGCTCTGGTACGTGCCGTTGAGACAGGCCGCGCCGACGGCGGAGCGCAGCAGTTGGCGGTTGCGCAGCAGCGCGGGGGTGACGCGCGGGGCCGGGACGGCGCCCCGGTCGCGCGGGATGATCCGCAGGGCGAAGACCAGCAGGATCAGGGCCACCGGCGCCGGGAAGAGAAAGGTCCAGCGCCAGCTCTCGGTCAGCAGCGCGCCCGACAGCAGCAGTCCGACCGTGAAACCGGCCGCGCCGAACAGGGCGTAGACGGACACCGCCCGCCGCTGCTGCGGTCCGCTGGGGAAGGTGGTGCCGATGATGGCGAGACCGGTCGGTGCGGTGAGCGCCGCGCTGAGCCCCTTGACCACCCGGGTGGCGATCAGCAGGGCCGCGCTGTCGGTGAGTCCGCCGACCACCGAGGCGGCGGCGAAGAGCAGCATCGCGGCGAGGTAGACCCACCTGCGGCCCAGTCGGGCGTTGAGCCGGGGGCCCAGGACGAGCAGCGTGGCGAATCCGACGGCGAAGCCGCTCATCAGCCACTGCGCCGTCCACAGGTCAAGGCCGAGCGCGGCGCCGATGGAGGGCAGCGCGACGAGCACCAGGGAGACCTCAATCGCGTCGAGGATCATGTTGGCCGACAGGATCAGGAGGACGGTCCAGAGCCGGGCGTCCCAGCGCGACGATTCCGCCGCCGGTCCTATGCCCGTTCCCGTGCCCGTTCCCGTGGCCTCGGGTTCGGCATCGGCATCGGCATCGGCATCGGCATCGGCATCGGCATCGGCATCGGGAGAGTCGGTCCACGAGGGAGCTGTCATGAGGGGCCGCCGTGTCTGTGTCGGATGGGGTCGCGGTGTCGGCTTCGGCGTCGGGTCCGGCTCACGGCAGCAGCGCGGGCAGCTTCTCGGTGACGAGCCGGATGTTCTCGGCGACCAGCTCGTCCGGCATCCCGGCGATGCTCGCCCAGAAGATGAGGTGCTTGACCGGCAGGTCACCGGTCAGTTCCTTGATCCGGACGGCCGCGTCCTCGGGGGTGAGGATGTCGAGCAGGCCGCGGGTGTCCTCGGCGTTCGGGTCGCGGAGATCCTCGGCGGTGAGCAGCGGTTCGGACTTCTCCCGGCCCTCCACCGACAACTGCCGGTAGGAGTTGACCTGGTGGGCCAGGTGCGGCGCGACCTGGTGCCACGCCTTCTCCGGGTCCTCGGCGAGGATGAGGGGCATCAGGTCGCTGACCCGGGCCGCCTGCGGGTCGTGGCCCGCCTCGACCAGGCCCTTGCGGTAGTGCTTGAACATGGGGCGCGAGATGTGCAGCAGCCCGATGCCCAGCTCGCCCGCGAGCTTCGCGCCGCGCGGACCGTAGAAGCCGCCCCACAGCGGCGGCGGGTCCTGGATCGGCAGCGGCGAGATCACCCGCTCCTGCCACAGGCGCAGGATCTCGCGGATGTTGCGGCCGGTGCCCGCGAACCGGCGGCCGAAGTCCGCGCCGAACAGCTCGTATTCGGGCACCCGGTACCCGGCGCCCAGGCCGAGTTCGAGCCGGCCGCCGCTGATCAGGTCGACGAGCGCGGCCTGTTCGGCGAGGTCGACGGGGTGGTGCAGCGCGGGCAGCACCACCGAGGTGCCGATCCGGGCCCGCCGGGTGCGCGCGGCGACGGCCGCCGCGACGGTCAGCGGCTGCGGCAGATAGCCGTCCTCGAAGCGGTGGTGCTCGGTGAACCACAGGCCGCCGACACCGCGTTGGTCGGCCTCTTCGCAGAGTTCCAGAGTATGCGCGTAGTGGTCGGCCCACGGCCGGTGCCACTGCTCGGGGTTGCGCAGGTCGAAGAGGAGTCCGACGTCCATGCCACGATCCTTTTCACTGGGGTGGGTTGCCGTGCTTGCGGTGCGGCAGGTCGGCGCCCTTGGCGCTGAGCATGTTCAGGGCGCGGCAGAGCACCGGCCGGGTCAGGCGCGGGTCGATCACGTCGTCGACGAGGCCGCGTTCGGCCGCGTAGTACGGATGGACCAGCTCGTCGCGGTACTCGGCGATCTTCTGGGCGCGCATGGCGGCCGGGTCCTCGGCGGCGGCGATCTCGCGCCGGAAGACCACGTTGGCGGCGCCCTCGGCGCCCATGACCGCGATCTCGTTGGTGGGCCAGGCGAAGGCCAGGTCGGCGCCGATGGAGCGGGAGTCCATGACGATGTACGCGCCGCCGTACGCCTTGCGCAGGATCAGTGAGACCCGCGGCACGGTGGCGTTGCAGTACGCGTAGAGCAGTTTGGCGCCGCGCCGGATGATGCCGTTGTGCTCCTGGTCGACGCCGGGCAGGAAGCCGGGGACGTCGACGAGGGTGACCAGCGGGATGTTGAACGAGTCGCAGAACTGGACGAACCGGGCGCCCTTCTCGCTGGAGTCGATGTCCAGTACGCCCGCCATCGCCGCGGGCTGGTTGGCGACCAGGCCCACCACCCGGCCCTCCAGCCGGGCGAGCGCGCAGACCAGGTTGGGCGCGAACGCGGCGTGCACTTCGAGGAATTCGCCGTCGTCGACGATCTCCTCGATCACCCGCCGGACGTCGTAGGACCGGTTGCCGTCGGCGGGCACCAGGTCGAGCAGTGCCTCGGACTCGCGGTCGGGCGGATCCGCGGTGATGGCGCGCGGCGGCAGTTCGCGGTTGTTGGCGGGCAACAGCGAGAGCAGATAGCGGACTTCGGCCAGGCAGGTCTCCTCGTCGTCGTAGACGAAGTGGGCGACCCCCGAGGTCGCGGCGTGCACGTCCGCGCCGCCGAGGCCGTTCTGGGTGATCTCCTCGCCGGTCACCGCCTGGACCACGTCCGGGCCGGTGATGAACATCTGCGAGGTCTCCCGGACCATGAACACCAGGTCGGTGAGGGCCGGGCTGTAGGCGGCTCCGCCCGCGCACGGGCCGAGCATCACGCTGATCTGCGGGATCACCCCGGAGGCGCTGGTGTTGCGCCGGAAGATCCCGCCGTAACCGGCGAGCGCCGAGACGCCCTCCTGGATACGGGCGCCCGCCCCGTCGTTGAGCGAGACCAGCGGGGCGCCGGCCGCGATGGCCAGGTCCATGATCTTGTGGATCTTCTCGGCGTGCGCCTCTCCCAGCGCGCCGCCGAAGATCCGGAAGTCATGGGCGTACACGAAGACCGTCCGGCCCTCGACCGTGCCCCAGCCGGTGACCACACCGTCGGTGTGCGGCTTCTTCGCCTCCAGGCCGAAGCCGCTGGCGCGGTGCCGCCGCAGCCCTTCGACCTCGGTGAAACTGCCCTTGTCCAGGAGCAGTTCGATCCGCTCCCGCGCGGTGAGCTTGCCGCGTGCGTGCTGTCGTTCGGTCGCCCGCGGATCGGGTCCCTGCCGGACCCGATCCTTCAGGGCGCCGAGTTCGGACGTGCGGTCCGCGATGCTTCCCGGGACGTCTGTCGGCATGCCGGGCCACCTCCTCTCCCGTTCGATTCGGTCGGTTCCTGCTCCCCTTGGGCGGTCAGCCCAGCAGCGTGCCGCCGGTGGCGTCGATGAAGGCACCGGTGATCCACCGGGCCTCGTCGGTGGCGAGGAAGGTGACCACGTCCGCGACGTCACCGGCCTTGCCGACCCGCTTGAAGGCCGAGAGCTGAGCCATCTGCTCGACCGCCTCGGGGATGTCGAAGACGGCGCTGCCGTTGTCGGTGATCCCGGGCGCGACGCTGTTGATGGTGATGCCGCGCGGCGCCAGGTGGCGGGCGAGGTGCAGGGTGAGCTGCTCGATCGCGCCCTTGGTCATCGCGTACGCGACCTGGTCGGGGTTGGCGACCCGGGTCAGGCCGGACGAGATGTTGATGATGCGACCGCCCTCGGGGATCTGCGCCAGGGCGCGCTGCACGATGAGGTACGGGGCCTTGGCGTTCACCGCGAAGAACAGGTCGAGTTGCTCCGGGGTCACGTCCTCGGGTGCGATGCCGCTCGCGCTGGTCGCACCGGCGTTGTTCACCAGGATGTCGAGGGTGGTGCCGCCGGACCGCTCCTTGAGGCCCTTCTCCAGGCCGAGGAAGAGTTCGTGCACATCGCCGGGCGCGCCCAACTCCGCGCGGACGGTGAACGCCTGGCCGCCGTCCTTTTCGATGAGTTCGACGGTCTCCTGGGCCGCCGCCTCGTTGGCGGCGTAGTGCACGGCGACCAGTGCGCCCTCCCTGGCCAGCCGTACGGCGATGGCGCGGCCGATGCCGCGGCTGGAGCCGGTGACGAGCGCCGTCTTGCCGATGAGCCTGCTCATGATGCCTCTCCTGGGGTGACGTCATCTGTGGTGGTCTGGTGTGGTGCCGCGGGGCCGGACGGGTCGGGGTCGGGGTCGACGGGGTCGGGGTCGGCCGGACCGGGTTCGGCGGGGTCGGGGGCGCCGCCGAGGCCGCTGATCGCGCGGGCCAGATGGCGCCGGGCCGAGTCGATCTCCAGCAGTTGGCCGAAGACCGACCGCAGGCCGTCCACTTCGGGACCGCCGAGCAGCAGCCGGGCCTGGGCCTGGATGTTGGTGAGCGTCGCGGCGCCGATCCGGTGCCGGGTGTCGTGGTAGCTCTCCAGCAGGGCCGAGCCGCTGTCCTCGCTGCCCCCGTCGCCCTTGGCGATCTGTTCCGCGAGCTTGCGGCCGAGGTCGGCGGCGTCCTGGAGGCCGAGGTTGAGCGCCTGGCCCCCGACGGGCATCTGCACATGGGCCGCGTCGCCCGCGAGGAGCACCCGGCCCTTCACATAGCGGGTGGCCTGGATCGTGGTGTTGTCGAAGGCGTTGAGCCAGACCGGGGTGCCGGCGCCGATGTCCTCGCCGGTCACCAGGGCCCAGGCCCGGACGACCTCGTCCAGGCTCGGGGCGCCGGTCCGCCGTCCGGGGCCGGTGCCAGTTCCGGTGCCGGTGCTGGGACCGGTGCCGGTGCCGGTGCTGGGGCCGGTGCTGGCTTCGGCTTCGGCTTCGGCGGACGGACCGCTGCCTTCGCCGTGCACATGGACCATCACCCGCGTGCTGCCGTCGGGCCAGCGGAAGGCGGTGGCGAGCCCGTTCGGATGCCGCTCGAAGCGCCGGTTGGGGATGTCGATGCCCGCGAGGTCGGCCCGGAGCATCTCCAGCGTGCCGTCCCCGCCGTCCACCTCGAATCCGGCCAACTGCCGTACGGTGCTGCGCTCGCCGTCGCAGCCGACCACGTAGGAGGCGGTCAGGACGCCCGGTTGGGAGCCCAGTTCGATGAACCCGGCCTCCACCCGGTCGGTCCGCGAACGCAGGCCCGTCACCGCGTGCCCGCGCAGCACCCGCGCGCCCAACTCCGTGGCCCAGGCGTACAGCACGGCCTCCAGACGCGCCTGGGCGCACTTCCACTGCCCGGCCCAGCGGTGGCCGGGAGCCGCCGCGGTCAGGTCGAGGCGCAGGCCGCCGAAGTGCCCGGGGCCGCCGCTGGGCAGCGTGCCCAGCCGTGACAGCAGCCCGCGTTCGTCCAGGATCTCCATCGTGCGGGTGTGCAGCGTGGACGCCCGGGACTCGGTGGTCGGTTCGGTGAGCTGCTCCAGCACGGTCACCCGCGCTCCGCCGAGGCGCAGTTCACCGGCGAGCAGCAGCCCGACGGGTCCTGCTCCGACCACGACGACATCGGTGTCCAGTGGGCCCGCCATGCTCAGCGCCGCGCTTCCGCGTGCTCCTTGGCGTGGTTCAGCGTGGCCCGGCTGTTGTTGCCGAGCGCCTCACGGATGAACCGGCGCGCCTCCTCCACCCCCGCCTCGGGGCCGAGCACCTTGCCGATGTTCTCGGCGTTGAGCACGACGGTGTGCTGTGAGGTGGCGGTGGTGACCCCGTCCTCGCCCTCCTCGAAGGTCCAGTAGCCGGTGTGCAGGTCGAGCAGCGCGGGCAGCGTGGTCTGCTTGTAGGCGATCTTGTGGTGGGGGAAGCAGACCCGGACCGACTCTGTGGTGTGGGTCGAGCCGTCCTTGGTGAGCGTGTCCATCCGCAGGGTCTGGAGGCCCGGGGTGTCCTCGGTGAGTTCGACCTTGGCGACGTGCGGCAGCCGCTCGGTCCACAGGTGGGCCTCGTTCACGAAGTCGAAGACGTCCTTGGCCGCGCCCTCGACCCGCACGCTGTCCTCGAAGGACAGGCTCAGCCCGGCGTCCTGCGCCGACAGCTCCAAGTTGGTCTTCAGGCCCGGCAGTTCGGCCCGGCTGTTGCGGTCGACCGCCTCGTCGATCCATCGCAGACCCTCGGGGTCGTCGTCGATCGCGCGGTAGCTGTGCAGCAGCCGTACCCGCGACTCCCGCTCCCCCAGCCGCTCGATGATCCAGGTGCCGGTCATCTCGGCCACCGGGGGCGCCGAGACCTCCTGCCAGAAGCGGATACGCAGGGCCTCCGGGTCCAGCGTCCGCCGCGAACTCCAGTTCTTGGCCTCGCCGTTGGCGGTGGCCCAGATCCGGATGCGCTCCTCGTTCCCGTCGCGTTCGAGGTAGTCGACGTAGACGGACGGCGGGAACAGCCGGGGCCAGTTCTCGACCTCGGCGAGCAGCCGGTAGACGTCGGCGGCAGGTGCCCGCACGGTGATCTCGTGTTCGACCTCACGGGTCGTCATGTCACAGCTCCGATCGGTGGTGGAAAGGACCGCGGGACCGGGCGGTCGTCCGCGGTCGGTCAGGGGCCGGTCAGGGGTCGGGCAGCGGTCGGTCAGGGGTCGGGCAAAGGGCAAACGGGATCGGCCGGAGATCGGCGAGGGCTCAGAAGTTGCCGAGGCCGCCGCACACGTTGAGCGCCTGCGAGGTGATGGAGGCGGCGGTGTCGGAGGCGAGGTAGCCGACCAGTCCCGCCACTTCCTCGGGCGAGGAGTAGCGGCCGAGCGGGATCTTGGACTGGAACTTCTGGAGGATCGCGTCCTCGCTCGTGTCGTAGGCCGCCGCGTATCCCTGCCGGACCCGCGCGGCCATCGGCGTCTCGACGTAGCCGGGGCAGACCGCGTTGACCGTGATCCCGGTCGGCGCCAGCTCGTTGCCCAGGGCCTTGGTGAAACCGACGACGCCGTGCTTGGAGGCGGAGTACGGGGCGCCGAGCACCACACCCTGCTTCCCGGCGGTGGAGGCGATGTTGATGATCCGGCCGCGGCTCTTGTCGCGCAGACCGCCCGTGTTCAGCACCTCACGGGTGACCCGGAAGACGCTGTTCAGGTTGGTCTCGATCACGTCGTACCACAGCTCGTCGGTGATGTCGGCGGTCACTCCGCCGCCGCTGCGGCCCGCGTTGTTGACGAGCACGTCGATGGTGCCGAAGCGGTCGACGGCCGCCTGGACGAACGACCTGACCTCCTCGTCGCTGCGGATGTCGACGACCGCGCCGTCGACCTCCAGCCCCTCGGCGCGCAGTTCCTTGACGGTGGCCGCGACGTTGTCGGCGTTGCGGGCGCCGATGAAGACCCGGTGCCGCTGGCCGGCCAGCAGGCGGGCGACCGCCAGGCCGATACCGCTGGTCGCGCCCGTCACCAGGGCGACCCGCTCCGTGTTCTGCGACATGTGCCGTCTCCTCAGACGCTCGGGGCAGCGGAGAGCTGCGAGTTGACGGCGTCGATGAGGCCGCGCGGTGTGACCGCGTCGGTCAGGGCGGAGTCGTCGAGCGAGATGTCGTACTCGCGCTCGATCCGGCTGCCGGTCTCCAGCAGGGCGAGCGACTCGTAGCCGAGCGCCTGGAACTCGGTGTCGATGATGTCGCCGCTCAGGTCGACGCCCTCCTCTTCGCCCGCGGCCTCCAGCAGGATGCGGCGGAGGTCGTCGAGGGTGAACGGGCTGGTGGTGGACATGTCCGGTGCCTTTCGTGGTGGGGATGGTGGCCGGGGCGCGAAGGCCGGAGCCCGCGGTGGCCGGTGGTCCCGGCGGCGGGCGGCCTCAGCGGTCGGCGGCGGGTGACTACAGCGGTCGGCGGCAGGTGGCTTCAGCCGTCGTGGGCGGGCGACAACAACCGTCGGCGCCGGGTGGGTTCAGCGGTCGGCGGCGCGTACGACGAGGGCCGAGTTGAATCCGCCCTGGCCGCGGGCGAGCACCAGGGCGGTGCGTACGGGCGCGGGGCGGGGGGCGCCGACCACCAGGTCGATGTCGTACCGGTCGGCCAGGGCCGTGCCGATGGTCGGCGGGATCACGCCGTCGCGGATGCTCAGCAGCGCGGCGGCGACGTCCAGCGGCGCGGCGCCGGAGTAGAGGCGGCCGGTCATGGTCTTGGGCGCGGTCACCGGGACCCCGTGCGGGCCGAAGGTCTTGGTGATGGCCTCGGCCTCGATACGGTCGAGTTCGGGGATCGCGGCGGCGTCCGCGAAGACCACGTCCACCTCGTCGGGGCCGGTGCCCGCGTCCAACAGCGCTTCCTCGATGGCCCGTTCGATGCCGGGCGCCCGGCCGCTGCCCGGCCGGGGATCCATGGTGGCGGCGTGGCCGACGAGTTCGCCGTAGATGTTCCCGGCGCCTCGGGCCCGCGCGTGCTCGGCGTCCTCGACGACCAGCAACGCGCCGCCCTCGCCGGGCACATGGCCGCGGGCGGACGCGTCGAAGGGCAGGTAGGCGCGCTCGGCGTCGTCCCCGGTGGCCAGCCGTCCGCCGGCCAGTTGGGCCACCCACCCCCAGGAGCAGATCGACGCGTCGACGGCGCCGGCCACCACGACCGACGTCCCCTTGCGGATCTGGCGCCTGGCCTGGGCGAGCGCGTCGAGGCCGCCCGCCTGGTCGCTGACGACCACGCTGCTGGGGCCGCGCAGTCCGTGCCGGATGGAGATCTGCCCGCTGTTGACGGCGTAGAACCAGGCGAAGGACTGGTAGGCGGAGACGTACCGGCCGCCCTTGCTCCACAGGGCCTTGAGTTCGTTCTGGCCGAACTCGAAGCCGCCGGAGTGGCTGGCGGTGATCACCCCGGCCGCGTAGGCGGGCAGGTCGTCGGCGTCGATCCCGGCGTCCTTCAGCGACCAGTCCGCGCCCACCAGGGCCAACTGGGTCATCCGGTCGGTCTGCGGCAGCAGCCTGCTGGGCAGGTGCTCGCGGGCGTCGAAGCCGCCGATCTCACCGGCGAGCCGCGACGGGTAGTCCGAGGGGTCGAAACGGGTGATCCGTCCGATGCCGCTGCGTCCTTCGAGGGTGGCGGCCCAGTACTCCTCGACGCCGAGCCCGTTGGGCGCGACGACACCGAGTCCGGTCACCACGGGGTGGGCGTTCATCGAGCGCTCCGATCCGGTCGGGCGAGCACTACTGCGCTCTGGAAGCCGCCGAAGCCGCTGCCGACCGACAGCACCGTGTCCGTACGCCAGTCGCGCGCGGTCAGCGGCACGTAGTCGAGGTCGCACTCCGGGTCCGGGTGGTGCAGATTGGCGGTGGGCGGTACGACGCTGTGCTCCATCGCCAGCACGGAGGCCGCGATCTCGATCGAGCCGATGGCGCCGAGTGAGTGGCCCACCATCGACTTGATGGAGCTGACCGGCGTCCGGTAGGCGTGGTCGCCGAGGCTGCGCTTGAAGGCGGCGGTCTCGTGGCGGTCGTTCTGCTTGGTGCCGGAGCCGTGCGCGTTGATGTAGTCGATGTCCTGCGGATCGATCCTGGCCTCGTCGAGCGCCACCCGGATCGCCTCGGCCATCTCCGCGCCGTCCGGGCGCAGTCCGGTCATGTGGAAGGCGTTGGACCGGGTCGCGTAACCGGCGACCTCGGCGTAGATGTGGGCGCCCCTGCGGCGGGCGCTCTCCAACTCCTCCAGGACGAACACGGCCGCCCCTTCGCCGAGTACGAAGCCGGTGCGGCTGGCGTCGAACGGCCGGGAGGCGTGCTCCGGGTCGTCGTTGCGCGCCGTGGTGGCCTTGATCGCGTCGAAGCAGGCGACGGTGATGGGCGAGATCGGGGCGTCGCTCGCCCCGGCCACGACCACGTCGGCCGCCCCGTCGCGGATCAGGTCGGTCGCGTAGCCGACGGCGTCGAGGCCGGAGGTGCAGCCGGTGGAGACCACCGTGCCGGGCCCCTCCGCGCCCACGGCCCAGGCGACCTCGGTCGCGAAGGAACTGGGCACCAGGAAGTTGTAGAGGTGCGGGACCGCGTACTCGTGGTCGACGAGGTCCAGCCGTCCGCCGTCGCTGACCGCGCGGTACTCCTGGTCGAGGCCGGTGGTGGCGCCGACGGCGCTGCCGATGGTCACGCCCACGCGGTGCGGGTCGACGGAGTCGAAGTCCAGTCCGCTGTCGGCGACCGCCTCGCGGGCGGTGACCACGGCGAACTGCGCGGCGCGGTCCATCCGGCGGATCTCCTGCGGGGTGAGCCCGGACAGTTCGGCGTCGAAGTCCGCCTCGGCGGCGATCTGGGAGCGGAACGGCGCCGGGTCGAAGAACGAGATCCGGCGGGTCGCGGTGCGTCCGTCGGCCAGCAGTTGCCAGAAGTCCTTGACCCCGATGCCGCCGGGGGCCGTGACACCGACTCCGGTGATCACGACGCGGCGGCCGGTCGACCTGCTCACGAAGCGCTCCAGTGGTAGAAGCGCTGGGCCATCGCGTCGGCCGGCGAGCGCCAGGTGGCGGGGTCGTACGCCTCGATGTGCGGCTTGAGGTCGTCGCTGATCCGGATGAACCGGGGGTCGTTCTTGGCGGTCTCGATGCGCTCGCCACCGTTCTCGGCGTCGAAATCCTGGAGGTGGAAGTACAGACCGCGGTACGAGAACAGCTCACGGCGGCGCGTGCCCATCAGATGCGGCATGTCGGTCCCGTCGAAGGCGCCGAATATCCGGGCGACCTCCTCGGCCGAGCCCAGGTTCATTCGGGCGACGATCAGTGTGCTGTGCATCTCTACCTCTCTCGCGAATCGAGTCGGGCGGGACCGAACCAGCGGTCCAGTGCCGCCGGAAGGTCGTAGTGGCTGCCGGGTCCGGCCCACGCCACATAGCCGTCGGGGCGGATCAGCACCGCGGTGGTACCGTCGAGCGGGTCGGGTCCGTCGCCGCGCGGGACGGCGGTGACGATGTCGATCCGCTCGCGCCAGTCGGCGGCGCGGCGGCGCACGTGCGGGTTGTCGGCCAGGTCGAGCAGGACGCCGCGGCCGGCGTGCAGCAGCGCGGTGCTGCTGGTCGGCCGGCCCCGCACGCTCAGTTCCACATGCGGCATCCGCGCCCCGAGGAGCGGATTGGGGCCGGGTCCCACGTCGTACCGGATCGCCAACCCGCTGACCTGCGCCGCGAGATGGCGGGTCACGTCCTGGTACGCGGTCAGCTCGGCGAGCACGTCGCGCAGCGGCTGCGCCTCCTTGCCGCCGAGGATCAACTGGCTCTGCGCGCCGGTGTTGGCGAGCAACTGCCTGCCGACCTCGTGCCGTTCGGTGTGGTACGTGTCGAGCAGGGATTGCGGCGCGGTGCCGCGCAGGACCGCCGCGAGTTTCCAGCCGAGGTTCACCGAGTCCTGGATGCTGGTGTTCATGCCCTGGCCGCCCGCGGGGAAGTGGATGTGGGCGGCGTCGCCGGTCAGCAGGACCCGGCCCCTGCGGTAGTCGGAGACCTGGCGTGCGGCGTCGGTGAAGGCGCTGATCCACACCGGCTCCGCGCCGGAGATGTCGTCCCCGGTGAGCCGCTTCCAGGTGTCGGCGACCTCGTGGAAGAGCGGCGGGCCGCTCCGCCTACGCGGCGGTGTGCCGCGCTCGCCGACGATGACGCGGTGCACGCCGCCCGCCAGCGGGGCGGACATCACCATGCCGCCGGCCGACAGTTCGCCGGTCATACGGGGCGCCACGTCGATGCCGCGGATGTCCGCGAGCAGCAGTTCGGTGGCGCCCGCGGTGCCGGGGAAGTCGAATCCGCCGGCCTTGCGGACGGTGCTGCGCCCGCCGTCGGCGCCGATCAGGTAGTCCGCCCGCAGTGTCCGCTCCCCGTCCGGGGTTCCGACGCGTACGGCGACGGACGCGTCCTCCTCCTGGTAGGAGCGGACCTCGTGACCGCGGCGGATCTCGGCGCCGAGTTCGAGCGCCCAGTTCTGCAGAACGGTCTCGGTGACGGACTGGGGCACGGTCTTGGCGCTGCGGTACGGGCCGTCGAGCACGCCGAGGTCCAGCGGGACCCCGCCGAAGTGGCCCTGCTCGCTGGTCGTGAGCTCACCGAAGCGGCGGAGCAGTCCGCGCTGGGCGAAAGTCTCGACTGTTCGAATCGCCAATCCTATTCCGCGTGATTCCGCGGTGGGTCCGGAAAGGCGCTCCAAAACAATGACGTCAATACCGGCCAGCCGCAGTTCCCCGGCGAGTACGAGCCCGGCCGGTCCGGCTCCCGCAATGATGACCGAAGCGCTCATACACCTCTCCCATCTGAAAGGGCAATCGCGTCCGCCGGGTTTCCGTTGGACGCAAATATCGTCCGTCACGCCCTGCCCAGAATTCAAGCAAAAATCTAAAGGGTATCTGAAAATGACCGTCAGAGGAACGTCAAACCGTGTCTTCAGGTTCCTGACACTCCGACCATGAAGCCGACGTCAGGCGCCACGCCGCTCGACGGCGATTCATAAGAAACCGTCAAGGGATGTACAGGTTTCTTGACCGAGCACGACCGGCCGCTCCGCCCCAACTGCGCGTATGCGCCGGATAGTTGCGGGAACCTTGCAGGAGTATGAAATGTCCCGCCGGATCTTCAAAGCGGGCCCGGCGGCCGCTAATCTGCCAAAGAAATTTGAGCGATCCCCATCGAGGTTGGAAAGTCATGCGGGTGCTGGTAGCGGATTCCGACACGATTGGGGTCGGCAGCCTGAGTACCGAGTTGCAGCGGCACGGATTCGACATCGAGCAGTGCGGCACCGGTGCGGAGGCGCTGGAGAAGTACTCCAAGTTCGATTTCTTCCTCATCGACCTGGCGCTGCCCGACATGGACGGTCTCGAAGTGTGCCGATTGCTCCGGTCGGCGAGCGACATACCGATCATCGCCTTCACCGACCCCGACACCGAACTCGACCGGATCCTGTGCTTACAGGCCGGTTGCGACGACTGCATGGCCAAGCCTTTCGGATACCGCGAACTCCACGCGCGTATCGAGGCCGTCCTGCGGCGTTCAGGACCGCAACTCTCGGCCGCCGTCCGGTCGCAGCCGATCATGATCGGCTCGCTGTGCGTCGACCCGGACACCCGGGAGGTCCGGGTGAACGGCCGGCTCATCAGGCTCACCCGGATCGAGTTCTGCCTTCTCCTCCAACTCGCGTCACAGCCGCAGACGGTCTTCACCCGTACGCAGTTGATGGCCGACGTGTGGGGCTATCAGCACGACGGCCGCCCGCTGAGCGCGCGGGCGAGCCGCACCATCGACACCCATGTCAGCGCGCTGCGGAAGAAGTTGGGCGACCCGAGCTGGGTCGTCACGCTCCGCGGGATCGGGTTCCGGATGGGACACGGCTGAACGACTCCCGCCGCCCCCACCTCACTTCACCGCCGGAACACCCGTTCCGGTATCTCGCACCCCGGAACTTGTGTCCGGTACATCTCGCCCGGAAGGCCCTGCCTCATGCCCGGCTCACGCCACCAAGCCCACCTGCTCGCCACGGCCGTCGTCCTGTCCCTGACGCTGGCGGCCTGCTCGTCGTCGGACTCCACGTCCCCGTCGACCGACGGGAAGACGGCCAAGCCCCACGCGGGCGGTCATCTGACCTTCGCGCTGGGCTCGGACCCGATCTGCGTCGACCCGCACCAGGCGGCCACCAACGACGCGGTCTACGCCGCGCGCGGGCTGGTGGACTCGCTCACCGACCAGGACGCGGCGACCGGGAAGATCGCCCCCTGGCTCGCCACCTCCTGGGACGTGAGCCCGGACGCCTCGGCGTTCACCTTCCATCTGCGCGACGGCGCGACCTTCAGTGACGGCAGCCCGGTGGACGCGAACGCCGTGAAGGCCAACTTCGACGCCGTGGTGAAGCTCGGGGCGAAGTCGATCTTCGGATCCGGCTACCTCAGCGGCTACCGGAGTACCGAGGTCATCGACGCGCACACCGCGAAGGTCACCTTCGACCACCCCAACGCCCAGTTCCTCCAGGCCACTTCCACCACCACGCTCGGCCTGCTGGCCCCCGCGAGCCTGAAGGGCAGCGCCGAGAAGCTGTGCGCGGGGCCGCTGATCGGCTCGGGCCCCTTCACCCTGGCGAGCTACACCCCGGGACGCTCGGTGGAGCTCAACCGGCGCGCCGACTATACCGGGGGCTCGGCCCTGTGGAAGCACAGCGGCCCCGCCTACCTGGACAAGATCACCTTCAAGGTCGTACCGGAGTCGGGCGTGCGCACCGGCAGCCTGGAATCCGGGCAGGTCGACGCCATCGCCGGGGTCGCGCCGCAGGACGAGGCGGGCGTCACCGGCCAGGGCGCGAAGCTGCTGTCCCGTTCCAACCCCGGCGTTCCGGTCGCGCTGAGCGTCAACACCTCGCGGCCCCAGGCGGGCGACATCGCGGTACGCCGGGCGCTGGAGGTCGCCATCGACCGCAAGGAGGTCGTCGACACCGTCCTCAGCGGCAGTTACCACCCGGCCACCAGCTCGCTGTCCAGCACCACCGACGGCTACCAGGACAACTCCAAGCTCCTCGTCCACGACCCGGCCGCCGCGGGGCGGATCCTGGACGCGGCGGGCTGGAAGCCGGGGCCCGGCGGCATCCGCGTGAAGAACGGCGCGAAGCTCGACCTCAAGGTCATTCTCGCGCCCAACTTCGGCCCCAACCAGTCCGTCCTGGAACTCGTGCAGCAGCAGGTGAAGAAGGCCGGCATCGGCCTCACCCTCAAGGTGCTGAGCATCGCCGACTACCAGGTCGCCCAGAAGAGCGGCGACTACGACCTGTCCTGGGGCAACGGCACCAGGGCCGACCCGGACATCCTGCGCACCGCCTTCTCCAGCAAGCTGCTCAACCTCTCGCACATCGACGACCCCGAGTTGCAGACCCTGCTCGACACCCAGGCCGCCGCGGCCGACCCCGCCAAGCGCGCCGCCATCGTCGCCTCGGCGCAGCGCCGCGTGCTCGAACAGGCTTACCAGATACCGGTGTTCGAGATGACCAGCGTGTACGCGCTCAGCGGCAAGGTGCACGACATCACCCTCGGCTCGTCGTCCCAGGCGCAGTTCCACGACGCCTGGCTCTCCTGAACGAAGGCGACGATGAGGACCTATCTCCTACGGCGGCTGCTCCAGGCCGTGTTCGTGCTGTGGGCCGCCTACACGGTGTCCTTCGGTGTGCTGTACCTGCTGCCCAGCGACCCGGCGACGATCATGGCGGCGGGCGGCGGTGACGCCAGTACGGTCACCCCGGCGCAGACCGAGGCACTGCGCCACCAGTACGGCCTGGACCAGCCGTTGGCCGAGCAGTACGGCACCAGGCTGCTCCATGCCCTGCACGGTGATCTGGGGCGGTCGGTGCAGAACGGTGTCCCGGTGACCCGGCTGCTCTCCCACGACCTCCCGACCACCGTCCAACTGGCCGCCAGCGCGCTGCTGCTGGCCCTGGTGCTGGGCAGCGCCGTGGCGCTGCTGGCCAGTTGGACGCGGAGCGGGCCGCTGCGCCAGCTCCTGCTCTCCTTACCGGCGTTGGGGGTGTCGGCGCCGACCTTCTGGGTGGGGCTGGTGCTGGTCCAGTTGTTCTCGTTCCGCTGGCATGTCTTCCCGGCCTTCGGCGACGAGGGCTTCGACTCCCTGGTCCTCCCGTCGGTCACGCTCGCGCTGCCCGGTGCCGCGCTCATCGCGCAGGTTCTCGCCAAGAGTCTGCGCACGGCACTGGCGGAGCCGTACGTCCAGACGGCCCTGGCCAAGGGGGCGAACCGGCGGCGGGTGCTGTTCGGACATGCCCTGCGCAACGCGTCGATCGCCCCGCTGACCCTGGTCGGCATCATGATCGGCAATCTCCTGGCCGGGGCGGTGGTCGTGGAGACCGTCTTCGCCCGTGCCGGGATAGGGCGTGAGACGGCCGCGGCGGTGACGGCCCAGGACATCCCGGTCGTCCAGGGCGTCGTCGTCCTCGGCGCCGTCACGTTCGTCCTGACGACTCTCGCCGTCGACCTGCTCCTGCCCCTGTTGGACCCGCGGATCACCGCGACGACGAAGCCGACGGTGCGGACATGACCGAACTGAGCCTCCCGGACGCGGACACCGCGGGGCCGGGCGCGGACCTGACCCGCGCCGAGCCCGCGCGGTCGCCGCACCCGCGGTCCCGGCTCCGCCGGTACGCGCGGTTCTGGCTGACGCGGCCGGGGCTGCTGCTGTCGGCGCTGCTGATCGCGGTGCTGCTGCCGACCGCGTTCTTCCCCCGGCTGCTCACCTCCCGCGATCCGCTGGCCGCGGCGCCGCGGGACAAGCTCGCGGCGCCGAGCGCGGAACACCTCTTCGGCACCGACCAGTTGGGCCGCGATGTCTTCGCCCGCGTCGTGCACGGCGCCCTGCTCACCCTCCAGGCGAGCGGGCTTGCCGTACTGGTCGGACTCGTCGTCGGGTCGCTGGCGGGGCTGCTCGCCGGCTACCTCGGCGGGGTCGTGGACGACACGCTGATGCGGCTCACCGACGTCCTGCTGTCCATCCCCGGCCTGCTGCTCTCGCTCGCGCTGGTGACGGCGCTGGGATTCGGCACCGTCAAGGTGGCCCTCGCCGTGGGGGTGACCAGCGTGTCGACCTTCACCAGGATCATGCGCGCCGAGGTACTGAAGGTCGCGGGGTCCGGCTATGTGGAGGCGGCGCGGGCCTCGGGCACCCGATGGCCCGCGGTGCTGTGGCGGCACGTGCTGCCGAACGCGGCCGGTCCCGTACTGGTCTACGCGGCCATCGACTTCGGCGCGGTCATCCTCCAGGTGTCCTCGCTGTCGTTCCTCGGCTACGGCGCGCAGCCCCCGGCGCCGGAGTGGGGTTCGCTGGTCTCGGACGGCCGCAATTACCTCGCCACGGCCTGGTGGCTCACCACCTTGCCGGGGCTCGTGATCGCGGCCACCGTGCTCGCCGCCAATCGCATCGCCCGCTCCCTCGACGGCGAAGACACGGAGGACCGATGACGCACACGACACCGACGGACGGCGCATCCCCGCCGTCCGCAGGTCCGTTGCTCGACATCCGGGGTCTGCGGATCTCCTACCGCACCCGCACCGGAACCGTGCCCGCCGTCCGCGGCGTCGACCTGACCGTCCAGCCGGGCGAAGTGGTCGCCCTGGTCGGCGAGTCGGGCTCGGGCAAGAGCACGGCGGCGCTCGCGGTGACGGGGCTGCTGCCGCGCGGCGGCTCGCTCGACGCGGGGTCCGTCCTCTTCGACGGCGCCGACGTGGCGCGCGCCGGGGAGACGGGGCTGCGCGGGCTCAGGGGCCGGGAGATCGGCCTGATCCCGCAGGACCCGATGCTGTCGCTCAATCCCGTGCGGCGGGTCGGGTCCCAGGTGGCCGAGGTGCTGCTCATCCACCGGCTCGCCGACCGGGCGGGGGCGGCCCGGCAGGCCCTCGACCTGCTCGGCGAGGCGGGGCTGCCCGACCCGGTCCGGGTCGCGCGCCAGTACCCGCACGAGCTGTCCGGCGGCATGCGCCAGCGGGTGCTGATCGCCATCGCGCTGGCCGCGCGGCCCCGGCTGGTCATCGCCGACGAGCCCACGAGCGCGCTGGACGTCACCGTCCAGCGGACGATCCTCGACCACATCGACACGCTGACCCGGGACCGGGGCATCGCGGTTTTGCTGATCACCCACGACCTCGGGGTCGCGGCGGACCGGGCGCACCGGGTGAGTGTCATGTCGCGCGGCGAGGTCGTCGAGACCGGACCGGTACGGCAGGTGCTCGAAGAGCCGGAGCACCCCTACACCCGCGGCCTGCTCGCGGCGGCCCCGAGTCTGGCCCGGTCGCCGGTACCGGCTCCGGCCCGGTCACGAGCCGCGTTCCGGTCCGTTCGGGAGCGGGCGTACGGAGCGGGCCCGGTCGCGGGGAAAGCGGCGCTCGTGGCCGGGGAGCCGGGCGCGGCGGACGACCTGGTCGTGGCCGAGGACCTGGTCAAGGAGTACCCCGGCCGCCGAGGGGACCGGCGCCTCGGCGTACGGGCCGTCGACGGGGTCAGCCTGCGGGTCGGCCGGGGCGAGACCGTCGCCCTCGTCGGCGAGTCGGGCTCGGGCAAGTCGACGACGGCGCGGATGCTCGTACGGCTCACCGAGCCGACCTCCGGGCGGATCACCTTCGACGGGCGGGACATCACCGGCCTCGACGGCGGTGAGCTGCGCCGACTGCGCCGCCGTATGCAGATCGTCCAGCAGAGTCCGTACGCCTCGCTGTCCCCCCGGATGTCCGTCGCGGAGATCGTCTGCGAGCCGCTGCGGGCCTTCCGTATCGGCTCCCGCGCCGAGCGCGCCCGGCGGGCGGCGGATCTGCTGGACCTGGTCCGGCTGCCCGCCGCGTTCCTGGGCCGCCGCGCCTCCGAGCTGTCCGGCGGCCAGCGCCAGCGGGTCGCGATCGCCCGCGCGCTGGCGCTGGACCCGGACCTGGTGGTCTGCGACGAGCCCGTCTCCGCGCTCGACGTGTCGTCGCAGGCGCAGATCCTGGATCTGCTCGCCGGTCTCCAGGACCAGCTCGGTCTCAGCTATCTCTTCATCTCGCACGATCTGGCCGTCGTCCGCCAGATCGCCTCACGGGTCGGCGTGATGCGGGCCGGACGGCTCGTCGAGAGCGGCACGGTGAAGGAGGTCTTCGCCGCGCCCTCCCACCCGTACACACGGGAACTGCTGGCCTCCGTGCCGGGCAGCCTCGTCCGGTGACCGGTCGTCCGTGCCCGGCCCGCGGTTCGTCGCGGGCCGGGCACGGACATTGGCGCGGGCGGTTCTAGCCCGCGCTGAAGGAGACCACCGGCGTGTAGGCGGTGCCGGCGTTGAACTCCACCTGCTGGGTGCCCCGGGGCGAGCCGAGGGCGGTCAGCGGCAGCGTCCAGGTGTACGTCGAGCCGCTGATCGTGGTGGTCGGGGCCGGTGTGGCGGCGGCCCACGCCCAGCCGGTCGAGGTGCTGCGGTAGAGGGAGCCGTTCTCGATCATGTAGTCCGCGCCGAGCGGTGAGGACGACGGCGCGGGCGCCTGGTAGCCGGTCGCGGTGTTGCCGTCGGTGTTGATGAAGACGTGGTGGAAGCTCTCGGAGCTGTTGAAGGTCGCCTTGAAGACGGCCGTGCCCGCCGAGGCGCACGCCGAGTACGAGGTGATGGCGCCGGAGCCCGCGGTGGTGGTGCACCCGGTGCCCCCGCCGGAGCCGCCGGTGCCCCCGGACCCGCCCGATCCGGCGGCAGCGGCCTTCGCCAGTTCGTCGGACCAGTACGCGCCGGTGGGCAGGGTGTCCCACGGATTGGGCAGGTTGTCCGGGGTGACGTACAGATAACCGGCGTTGCGCTGCTTGCTCAGTGCGACCGCGTTCTCCATGTCGGCCTGCGCCGGGGTGTCGTAGACCAGGTGCCAGAACTTGTCGGGGTTGGCGTAGTTCAGCTCCCAGTCGGGCGCGGTCCAGGAGGCGTAGACGCTGTAGGTGTTCTCGAACATCACCAGGACGTCGGCCGCCGACGCGTAGCAGGACTCGGCGGGCGAACCGGGGTTGTCGACGGTGAGGGCGCCCGGGTGGGCCTGTTTGGTGGTGGAGTTGATGCCGCTGTAGAGGTTCACGTGCGCGTTGCCCGAGCCGCAGTCGCCCAGGGCGTCGTCGAAGAAGATGCCCGCGAGGCCCGAAGAGCCGTACCAGGAGTACCAGTTGGCCACGTCGGCGTTGATCTGCGCGGTCCACGCGGCGACGCTGGTCTGTCCGCCGCGGGTGGTACGCCCTGTGGTGCCGAAGTAGCCGGTGTCGACGTAGCCGAGCACCTTCGCCCCGGCTCCGGCCGCCGCGCTCACGGCCGAGGCGTAGCCGCTGTCGACCGCGGTGCCGGGCCCGTTGGACGGGTTCGCGACGGCGATACCGACGCGGGACCCCGCCTGGTCGATCTGGGTCCAGAAGGCGCGGCCGGCGGCGTCCGAGGGGTTGAAGTACGCGGGTACGGCCAGATGCTGCGCTCCGGCTGCCGCGCTCGCCCGGCCGGACAGCGTGCCGGACATGGTCAGCGCGAGCGCGGCGGCGACCGCCGCGCTCACGGCGGCCCTGGTCCGGTGCGCGGCGGTGAGGCGATGCCGCGACCGGGTGTGTGCGAGTGATCGGATGAGGGACATGTGATCCCCTTTCGACGGTGGGGGGTTGCGTGAACAGGGGGTGGGATCAGGGGGTGGGACCAGGGGGACAGGAGGCGTCAGCCCTTGACCCCGGTGTGCGCGATTCCCTGCACGAACTGCCGTTGCAGCAGCACGAAGACGGCGATGACCGGGAGCGAGGCGAGCAGCGATCCGGCCATCAGCACGGGGTAGTCGGTCTGGAACTGCCCCTGGAGCGAGGCCAGTCCGGCGGACAGGGTCATCTTGTCCGGGTCGGTGTTGACCACCAGCGGCCAGAACAGGTCGTTCCAGGACCACAGCAGCGCGAGGACCGCCAGCGCGACGAGTCCGGGGCGGACCAGCGGCAGCATCACCGACCAGTAGATCCGCCAGGGCCCCGCGCCGTCGATGCGCGCCGCCTCCTCCAGCTCCTTCGGCAGGGCCAGGAACGACTGCCGGAGCAGGAAGACGCCGAACGCGCTGAACATGCCGGGCAGGATCAGCGCCTGGAGGCTGTTGAGCCAGCCGAGGTCGGACATGATCTGGTACTGGGGGATGATGAACAGTTGCGGCGGCACCATCAGCACCGACAGGAACAGTCCGAAGAGCATCCCGCGGCCGGGGAAGCGCAGCCGCGCGAAGGCGTAGGCGGCCATCGGGCACAGCACGACCTGGCCGAGCGTGCGCCCGAGCGACATCAGCAGCGTGTTGAGGAACTGCCGGCCGAACGGCAGCAGGTCGAAGACCTTGCCGTAGTTGTCCCAGTGGCCGCCGGGCAGCGGCGACGGCGGCACATGGGTCGCGTCGCTCAGCGACTTCAGGGAGGTGACGATCTGCCAGAGGAACGGCGCGACCATCGCCAGCGACGCCGCGATCAGCACGGTGTGCACCAGCGGATGACGTCCGCGCCGGGAGCGGCGGGCGGGCCGGTCCGCGGCCCGGCCGGCCGTGTGGACCTCAGCCATAGTGCACCCACCTCTTCTGCATGCGGAACTGAAGGGCCGTCAGCGCGACGATGATCAGCAGCAGGACCATCACGATCGCCGCCGCGTAGCCGCGGTCGTTGGTGACGAACGCGCGGTCGTAGAAGAGCTGCACGACCGTCTCCAGGCGCGGGAACGCCGGGTTGGAGCGGGCCGCGGCGCCCGATCCAGCCATGACGTAGACCAGGTCGAACAGTTGGAGCGAGCCGATGACCGAGATCACCGAGACGAAGAACGCGGTGGGCGACAGCAGCGGCAGGGTGACCGAGCGGAACTGCCGCAGCGGGCCCGCGCCGTCGATCTCCGCGGCCTCGTAGTACTCGCGCGGGATCGCCTGCATCCCGGCCAGGAAGATCACCAGGTTGTAGCCGATGCTGCTCCACACGCCCACCACGACCAGGGCGTACAGCGCCACCCGAGGGTCGGCCACCCAGTTCGGGCCGTCGATGCCGACCAGCGACAGCAGGTAGTTGATCAGGCCGTAGTCGCCGTTGTAGAGCCAGCGCCACACCATGCCGATCGCCACCGGCATGGTGACCACCGGCAGGAAGAACAAGGTGCGGTAGACGCCGACGCCGCGCAGCCCCCGGCGGTTGAGCAGCGCCGCGAAGACGATCGCCAGCGGGATCGACAGCAGTCCGAGCCCGGTGTAGGCGAGGGTGTTGACCAGCGCCCGGCCGAACTCGCCGTCGTGCAGCATCCGGTGGTAGTTGTCCAGCCCGCTCCAGGTGTGGCCGCCGAAGGCGCCCCAGCGGGTGAACGAGAAGTACGCGGTCTGCACGACCGGCCACAGGTAGAAGACCGCGAGGCCCAGGCCGGTCGGCGCGATGAAGGCGTAGCCCCACAGCGCCTCGGTGACGCGGTCGCGGCGCGGTCGCCGGAAGCGGCCGGGCAGCCGTGACAGCCGCCCGGTCCCCGGCCGGGCGCCGGTGGCCGCCTGCACGTCCCCGGCGGCGGCGCCGGGGGTGGACGTGAGGGTCATGTCACTCCTTGGCGAGCAGGTCGTCCATCGCCGCGGCCAGCCCGCGCGCCGCCTGGTCCACCGGCTCCTGGCCGTTCCACGCCTTGGTGAGATACGTCAACTCGGCCTCGTTCCAGGCGGCGGTGTTCTTCGAGACCGGGTACGGGACGCCGTACGGCACCTCGTCGAGGAAGGTCTGGAGGTGGAACTGCGGGTAGGCGGCGATCCAGGCGCCCTGCGTGCCGTTGTACGCCGGCATCGCGCCGGACTTGGCCAGGATCTCGGCGGCCGGCTCGGAGCCGAGGAAGTTCACGAACTGCCATGCCTGGTCGGCGTGTTTGGTCCGCGCCGAGACCACGTTGGCGAGGCCGTGGATGATCGTGGCCCGCTTCTCGCCCGTGGGCAGCGGGGCGACGTCGACCCGGTCCTTGGTGTAGGCGTTGCCGCCGAATTCCAGGGAGTCCCAGGAGCCGCCCCAGTACATCGCGAGCTTGCCCGCCTCGAAGAGTTGGAGCGGCGCGGTGTCCGTCATGGTCTTCAGGTCGGGCGACTGCTTCTTCTGGATCAGGTCGGTCCAAAAGCGCAGGCCCTCGATCGTCTTCGGATCGGCGTAACCGGACTTCTTGCCGTCCGGTGAGATCACATAGCCGCCGGCTTGGGCGATGGTGTTGTACTGGTACTCCTGGAAGCTGGTCAGCTCCGCGCCGGTGGCGTACTGGCCCTTGCTCGCGTCCGTCAGCTCCGCGGCCGCCTTCCGGAAGTCGCCCCAGGTCCAACCGGCCTTCGGGTAGGGGACCTTGGCGGCGTCGAAGAGCGTCTTGTTGTACCAGACGCCGACCGTGTCCAGGTCCTTCGGCAGTCCGTAGTGCTTGCCCTGATACGTGTACTGGTCGACCAACTGCTTGGGGTAGGCGGACAGGTCGGTCCTGTCCTTGGCGATGCCGTCGTCCAGCGGGCGGATCACGCCGTTGGAGGCGTAGAGCTGGAAGTTGGGGCCGTTCATCCAGAAGACGTCAGGGGCGGCTCCGCCGGTGGCAGCCGCCTTGAGCTTGGTCCAGTAGTCGGCCCACGGGGTGAGCTGGACCTTGACCGTGATGCCGGGGTGGGTGCGGGTGAACTCGCGGCCGAGCTGCTCCATGGCCGTCTTCTGCGTCGCGTCCCACACCCCGTACGACAAGGTGACCTTGCCGCCCGAACCGCCCGCGCCCGAACCGCCCGCGCCCGAACCCCCCGCGTCCGAGCCGCTCCCGCCCGACGAACAGGCCGAGGCGGCCAGCACCACCCCGAGCGCCACCGCACACCATCGCACCGACTTCCGCATACCGGGCCCTCCCAGGATCCACACGCCCCGGCGGTGGACCGTCAGCCGGAGTCGTCGAGTGGCATTAATCATGGAGTCCATGGAAATTAAGTCAAGACCCGTGAGATGAAGAATTCCTCTCAGCGGTCTCCGCGCCCGGTCAGACGCGGCGGGAGAAGTGCTCCACGCCGCCCAGTTCGTGCCGTTCGCGCAGTTGCCGGTCCACGTGGTCGAGGGCCAGCCGCAGCGCGCCCAGCGCCACCCCCTCGTCGCCGAACTCGGAGATCCGCACCTCGGGCGTGCGGATGCACCAGCGGTCCAGCTCGCGCCGCAGCGGCTCCGCGATCAGGTCGGCCGACCGGGAGAAACCGCCGCCGATCACGACCAGTTCGGGGTCCAGGGTCAGCACCAGCGCCGCCGTCCCGACGGCCACGTCCCGCACATAGCGCCGCACCACCGCCGCCGCCTTGCGGTCGCCCGCCCGCGCCGCCTCGAACACCGCCTCGGCCGCGGCCTCCTGGTCAACCGCTGTGTCCGCGTGCGCTCCCGCGCCCCGCCCCTGTCCCTGCCCCTGTCCCGACGACCCGGTCCGCTCCGGCGCGGGACCGGCCTGCGGCGGCCACGCGCGCAGGTGCTCCTGCGCCCTGATCCAGCCCGAGGCGGGCAGTGCTCCGATCTCTCCGGCCGCGTTGCCGAAGCCGCGGTGCAGCTTGCCGTCGATGATCAGCCCGGCGCCGGTCCGCAGACCGGCGAGGATCACCACCACGTCCTTGGCGTAACGCGCCGCCCCGCACCACGACTCGGCCAGCGCGGCCAGCTTGCTGTCGTTCTCGACCAGCGCCGGGCCGCCGACCAGGCGGCGCAGATGCGCTCCGACGTCCACGCCGGTCCACTCCGGCAGCGCCTCGGAGAGCATCACCCTGCCCGCGCCGTCCACCAGTCCGGTGGTGGCCACGCCCGTCGCCCACAGGTCGCCGGTGGTCAGGCCGCCGCCCGCGAGCGCTCCTGCCACCGCGCCGTCCAGCGCGGCCAGGCGCTCCTTGCGGCCCATGGCCGGCGCCACCGCGACCCGGGCGCTGTGCAGCACCGTTCCGTCCAGGTCCGCCACCAGCGCCAGGATCTTGTGGCCGCCGATGTCCACCCCGAGCACACGGCCCGCGTCGGCGCGGAACCGGAACCGCCGGGCGGGCCGGCCCACCATCCCGGCCGCTGCGGGCACCTCGGCCAGCCAGCCGTTGTCCAGCAACTCGCGCACCACGTCCTCCGTGGAGGCGCGCGACAGCCCGGTCCGCCGGGACAGCTCGGTCAGGGTCATCGCCGGTGCGGACCTCAGCTCCCCCAGCACGGCGAGGGAGTTGAGCTGCCGGAGCCGGGAGAGGTCGCCGCCGCTCGGAGTCTCGGTCACGACGTCCCCTTGAGTTTGGTTGCTGCGCGCTTAATAATGAGAGAGTCCATGATAAATAGGAAAGGATCCTATGTCTCGGGTGACTCTAGCTCTCGTCGGCGCCGGGCTGCGCGGACAGACCTACGCACGCCACGCGCAGGTCACCGGCACAGGGCGGGTGGTGGCACTGGCCGAACCCGATCCGGTGCGGCGCGCCGCCGCGGCCGAGGAGTTCGCCGTCCCGCAGGACCGGGTGTACGCCGACTGGTCGGAACTGGCGGCGGCGGGACGGCTTGCCGACGCCGCGATCGTGGCCACCCAGGACAGACAGCACACCGAACCGGCCGTCGCGCTGGCGGACCTCGGCTATCACGTGCTCCTGGAGAAGCCGATGGCCACCACCGAGGCCGAGTCCGCGGAGATCGCCGAGGCGGCCGAGCGGAACAAGATCATGCTCGCCGTCTGCCATGTCCTGCGGTACACCCCGTACACGCAGACGCTCAAGCGGATGCTGGACGAGGGCGCGATCGGCCGACTGGTCAGCGTCCAGCACCTGGAGCCGGTCGGCTGGTGGCACCAGGCGCACTCGTTCGTCCGGGGCAACTGGCGGCGCTCGGACACCTCGGCGCCGATGCTGCTCACCAAGTCGTGCCACGACATCGACTGGCTGGTCTACCTCTTCGGCCGCTCGCCGCGCCGGGTCAGCTCCTTCGGCAGTCTCACCCACTTCCGGGCCGAGGCCGCCCCCGCGGGCGCCGCCGCGCGCTGCACCGACTGCCCGATCGAGAGCACCTGTCCGTACTCGGCCAAGCGCCTGTACCTGGACTGTCTGGAGGACCCCGAGCGGCGCTACTGGCCGCTGTCCGCGGTCACCGAGGACCACACCGAGGCCGGTGTCCTTCAGGCGCTGCGCACCGGTCCCTACGGGCGCTGCGTCTACGCGTGCGACAACGACGTCGTCGACCACCAGGTGGTCTCGATGGAGTTCGACGACGGCGCCACCTGCTCGTTCACGATGAGCGCCTTCACCCCGCAGGAGCACCGCAGGACCCGGCTGCTGGGCACCCACGGCTATCTCGACGGCGACGGCGTCACCATCAGGACGGTCGACTTCCGTACCGGCGAGGAGGGCGTCGTGGACACCAGCACCACCGCGGGCGCCTCGGCCGCGGACGGTCACGGCGGGGGTGACGAGGCGCTGATGGACGCCTTCCTGGAGGCGGTCGCCACCGGAGACGGCGGCGTCCTGAAGTCCGACGCGGCGGCGAGTCTGGCCAGCCACCGCGTGGTGTGGGCCGCGGAGGAGGCCAGGACGACCGGCACCGTCGTCGCGCTCGCGTCCGCGGTCTGAGGAGCCGCGCCCCGGAGAAAACCGGCCCGCGCCCCGGAGCAGACGGGCCCGCGCCCCGGAGCACGCCGACGCGCGCCCCGGAGAAAACCGCACGGCGCCCCCGGACACGACCGGCCCGTGCGCCACCGCCGGTCAGTCGGCCACCGGACGCCGCACCCCCGTCGTGGACTCCCCCACCTCCAGCCGGTACGGGGCCACGTGCACCGCGTGCCCCGGCGGGGTCGCCGCCCCGATCCGGCCGGCCAGTGACGTGACGGCCAGCGAGGCGATGGCCGCTTTGTCGGGCACCACCGTCGTCAGCGAGGGAGTGGCGTAACGGCCCTCCTCGCTGCCGTCGACGCCGGCGACGGCGATGTCCCCGGGCACGGCGAGACCGGCCTCGTGGAAGGCGCGGATCGCGCCGACGGCCAGCATGTCGTTGAAGCAGAACACCGCGTCCGGGCGGCTCCCGGCGGGCAGGGCGGCCAGCGCGCGGCCCGCCCGCAGCCCGCTGCGCCGGTCGAACTCCTCGACCTGCGGCGCGAGTCGGGGGTCGAAGGACAGACCCGCCGCGTGCAGGGCGAGTTGGAAGCCCTCCAGGCGCTGCCTGCTGGTCGCCGAGCCCTGCCGGTCCACGCCGACGACGGCGAGCCGGGTCCGGCCGAGCGAGACCAGGTGGGCGGCGGCCTCACGGGCGGCGGCCACATTGTCGATCAGGACGTGGTCGGCGTGGAGTTGCTCCCGGCCGTCCTCGCGCTCGCCCAGCAGCACCAGCGGGAAACCGGCCGTGGTGGCGGCGAGTTGGTCGAAGGGCACCCGGAGCGGGGAGAGGATCACGCCGTCGAGCAGGGCCGCGCCGAGCCCGGTGGCCAGCCGCAGCTCCTCGCGGGGGTCGCCCAGCGTCTCCTCGATCAGGACGGTGAGACCGATCCGGGACGCCTCGGTCCTGACGTGGTGGGCGAGTTCGGCGAAGTAGGGCGTGGCCAGGAACGGCACCGCCAGAGCGATCAGCCCGCTGCGGCCGGTGCGCAGCCGTACCGCCGACGGGTTCGGACGGTACCCCAGTTCGCTCACCGCGACCATGACGCGCTCTCGGGTGGCGGGGGCCACTCTCGACATTCCGCGTACAACGTTGGAAACAGTCTTGACTGAGACGCCCGCGCGATCGGCGACGTCCTTGAGCCGCACTGCTGTCACGTACCCGCCCTTCTCGGAGACGCCTCATTGTAGGGCAGTTCAACGCAGAGCGTCCCGCAGACGCGTGCAGGCGGCAGTCGTCCGCGCCCAAAGGGTTGACCGCCAGGACACACACTGGTTACAACGTTGGAACAGCCGGGCGAAGGAACCACTGGCCGACCCTGCCGGGGTCTCCGTGCGCCCGGACGCCGTGGGCGCGTGGCGGACCGCCGTCGCGCCCCCGGCGGTCGAGCGGCGGCCGGACAGCCCGTTCCCGCGCCACCGCCCGTGACGTACCGCCAGCCTCACGAGAGGGCCCGCATGTCCCCGCACCGCCCGAATCTCCCGCTGCGCACCGCCGTGGTGGGCACCGGATCCATCGCCCGAGGAAGTCACCTGCCCGCGCTCGCCGCTGTGGCGGCGGAGGGCTCGGTGGAGATCGTCGCCGTGGTCGACGTCGCCGAGGAGGCGGCCCGCGCCGCCGCCGAGGAGTTCTCCGTGCCGGGTGCCTTCACCGACCTCGACACCATGCTCGGCGAGGTACGCCCCGACCTGGTCGTCCTCTGCACGCCGCCCTCGCTCCACCGGGAGCAGGCCGTCGCCGCGCTGCGGACCGGCGCCCATGTGTGGTGCGAGAAGCCGCCGTGCCCCTCGCTCGCCGACTACGACGCGGTGACGGCCGCCGCCGAGCGGGGCCCCGGCGCCCCGACCGCGGCCTTCGTCTTCCAGCACCGGTTCGGCTCCGGCGCCCGCCACGTCCGCGAACTGCTGCGCGAGGGGGCCTTCGGACGGCCGCTGGTCGCGCACTGCCAGACCACCTGGTACCGGGGCGCGGACTACTACGCCGTGCCGTGGCGCGGCCGTTGGGACACCGAGGGCGGCGGTCCCGCCATGGGGCACGGCATCCACCAGAACGACCTGCTGCTCGACCTGCTGGGCCCGTGGCGGGAGATCCGCGCGATGGCCGCCCGGCTGGTGCACGACGTGCAGACCGAGGACGTCTCCACCGCCCAGGTCCGGTTCGCGAGCGGCGCGGTCGCCACCGTCGTCAACAGCGTGCTCAGCCCCGACGAGGTCAGCCGGATACGGATCGACTGCGAGCTGGCGACCGTCGAGCTCACCCATCTCTACGGCTACCGCAACGCCGACTGGCGGATCACCCCGGCCCCCGGCGTCCCGGCGCGGACGGCACGGGCCTGGAACGACTTCGGCCCCGACGAACCCAGCTCCCACCTGGCCCAACTACGCGCCCTCGTCGCCGACATCCGGGCCGGAACCCCGCACCCGACCGGCGGCGAAGGCGGCCGCGGGATCGTGGAGTTCACCGCCGCGCTCTACAAGTCCGCCTTCACCGACGCCACCGTCCGGGCGGGCGAGATCGGCCCCGACGACCCGTTCTACGCCGCCATGCACGGCGGTGAACCCGACCGGCTGCCGGTCGGCGCCCGCGAGGAGGAGCAGGCCGCATGACGCTGTCGCTGACCCACGTCCACGACGACCGGATCACCGTGACCCACCGGGCCACCGGTACCGAGCTGTTCGCCTACGTGTACCGCCCGGAGGCCGCCTGGGAGGCGCCGAAGCCGTACCTCCACCCGATCCGCACCCTCGGCGGTGGTCTGGTCACCGACTACCGCCCGAACGACCACCGTTGGCACAAGGGCCTCCAGCTCACCGCCTCGCACCTGTCGGGTCAGAATCTGTGGGGCGGCAACACGTATGTGCACGGCGAGGGGTACGTGGCGCTGCCCGAGCGGATCGGCTCGATGGCGCACGTCGGCTTCGACGAGGTGTCGGCGGGTCCCGACGGCGTGGTGATCGCCGAGCGCCTGACCTGGCACCCGTACGACGGCTCGCTCTGGGCCGAGGAGGACCGCAGGATCGAGGTCACCGCCGAGGAGGGCGGTTGGACCCTGACCTGGTCCTCGGCCGTCACCAACCGGCGCGCCGAGCCGTTGCGGTTCGGCAGCCCCACCACCGCCGGGCGGCCCGACGCCGGTTACACCGGGCTGTTCTGGCGCGGGCCGCGCGCCTTCCGCGACGGGCACGCCTTCACCGCGGACGGCGACAGCGCCGAGCGCGACCTCATGGGTGAGCAGGCGCCCTGGCTCGCCTACAGCGGCGAGCACGACGGACGCGACGGACACGCCACCGTCGTCTTCGAGCACGCGCCGGGCAACGACCACGCGGGCGAGAAGGGCACCCACCCCGCGCACTGGTTCGTGCGCACCGACCCGTTCGCCGCGGTCGCCCCGTCCTTCGCCTTCCACGAGGAGCTGGTCCTGGCGCCCGGCGAGGTCCTGGACCGTACGTACCGCGTCCATGTCGCCGACGGCGCCTGGGACCGTGCGGCGGTCACCGCCCATCTGGAGCGGCACCCGTGGTGACGGCGGGCTACGACGGGTTCCCCGGGGCGGTCGCGGTCTCCCGGCTGAGCGTCTACGACTGGCCGACCGTGGACGGCAGGCCGGGCGGCGGCACCCCGCACCTCCATCTGACGTGCAGCGAGGGGTACGTGGTGACCGACGGCGAGGGCGCCGTGCAGACCCTGACCGCCTCCGGTTTCGAGGAGACCCCGCTGCGCGCGGGCACCGTGGCCTGGTTCACCCCCGGCACCATCCACCGGCTGGTCAACGGCGGCGGGCTGCGGATCACCGTCGTGATGCAGAACGGCGGACTCCCCGAGGCGGGCGACGCCGTCCTCACCCTGCCCCCCGACCGGCTGACCGACCCCGAGGTGTACGCGGCGGCGGTCCGGCTGCCGACGAGCGGGAGCGAGCGGGAGCTGGTCGGCGCGGCGCGGGCCCGCCGTGACCTCGCCACCCGCCGGTTCCTCGAGCTGCGCGACGCGCTCGCCGCGGGTGATCCGGAGCCGCTGGCCGCCTTCCACCGCGCGGCGGCCGAGCTGGTGCGGCCACGCCTGGCCGACTGGGAGCGGCGCTGGCGCGAGGGCGCCCGCGCGGCGGTGACCGCCACGCGCGACCAGTTGGCCGCTCTCGGTGACGGCGACGCGCGCCATCTGGCCGACGCCCGTACCCACGCGAGCGGACCCGCCGCGACCGGACGGTTCGGGATGTGCGGCCGTCTCGACGTCTACCACGACGGGTGAGCCGAACGGCCCGTCCCCGCCCCTCGACGTCCGCCCACGACGGGTGAGCCGAACGGCCCGTCGCCGTTCCCAGCCCCCGTGCGGCGGCGGGCGCCTCGTGCCACCGCTCCACCCACCCACCCACCCACCCCGGAAAGGCCACCATGCCCGAGCCCCGAAGCGGCCGGCGTCGGTTCCTCCGCCGCCGAGCGGTCGCCACGGCGGTCGCCGCCGGTTGCAGCACCGTTCTGCTGGCCGCGCTCACCTCCTGCGGCGCCTCCGGCGCCTCGGGCGGTCACCTCACCCTCACCTTCTCCTGGTGGGGCAACGACGAACGCCAGGCCCGTACCGAGAAGGCGGTGCGCCTGTTCGAGAAGGCGCACCCGGACATCAGCGTCCAGATGTCCAACGCCGACTTCGGCTCCTACAAGCAGCGGCTGTCCACCCAGGCCGCGGGCGGCGGGATACCGGACCTGGCGCAGCTCGACTACCGCCAGATCTCCCAGTTCTCCACCGGCGGCGCGCTGCTCCCCCTGGACCGGTACGTCAAGGACGGCACCCTCGACACCGCCGAGATGGACACGTCCTTGGTGCGCACCGGCTACCTGGCGGGAAAGCAGTACGCGCTGCCGATGGGCCGCGGGATCACCGGTTACGTCTACGACGCCGACGTCTTCGACACCGCCGGTGTCCCGGCGCCGCAGCCCTCGTGGACCTGGCAGGACTGGGCCGACGCCAGTGCGAGGATCGCCGGGCTGAAGCTGAAGTCCCCCGACGGGCGGACCGTGGCGGGCGGCAACGACGGCGGGAGCAACGAGGACGTCTTCGAGGACTGGTTGCGCAGCCACGGCAAGCAGCTCTACGCGAGCCCCATCGAGCTCGGCTACACCGAGAAGGACCTCGCCGACTTCTGGACCTTCTTCCACGAACTCCAGAAGGCGGGGGCGGTGGTCTCGGCCAAGGACAGCGCGCAGGCCGACGCGACGGGCATCAGCGCCTTCAGCCGCGGTCTGGACGCCATGGACTACTCCTGGGACGCGACCTTCACCGGCTTCACCAGCCCGACCGGGCACGCGATGCGCTTCGCGCCGGTGCCCACCATCGACGGCAAGGCGGGGTCGTACTTCAAGCCGACGATGCTGATCGGCATCGGCGCCCACTCGAAACACCCGCAGGAAGCGGCCCAGTTGATGAACTTCCTCCTCAACGACCCGCAGGCGGGCGACATTCTGGGCGTCACCCGCTCCCAGCCGCCCAATCAGAAGATCGCCGCCGAGGTGAACAGCAAGCTGACAGGACCGGAGTTGAAGGTCTGGCAGTTCGACGAGGTGATGCAGAAGTACGGCGTACGGCCGCCGCCGTCCGCGCCTCCCAAAGGTGACGTCGCGATCCAGAGCGCCTTCGTCCGCGAGTACCAGCGCGTGGAGTTCGGCCTGGCGTCGCCCGCGAAGGCGGCCCATGAGCTGGTCGTCCAGGCGAAGCAGGAGTTGGAGTCATGAGCGTCGCGCGGACCGAGGCGGCCGAGGCCGCCGGGCGGGCCGAGGACACGCCGGGACCGGACCGGCGCACCCGCCGCGGCCGGGAGGCGCGCTGGCCCGCGTATGTGTTCCTCACCCCGTGGATGATCGGCGCGGTCGCGGTGACCCTGGTGCCGATGGCGGTCTCCCTCTATCTCTCCTTCACCAGTTACGACATGCTCTCCACCCCGCACTGGGTGGGCCTGCGCAACTACTCGGAGATGCTGACCGCCGACCCGCGGTTCTGGCGGTCGGTCCTGACCACCCTGAAGTACGTGGTGATCGCCGTCCCGCTCAAGCTGGCCCTCGCGCTGGGCGCCGCGATGCTGCTCAAGCGGCTCAGCAGCCGGGGCCGGGGTTTCTACCGGTCGGCGTTCTACGCCCCGTCCCTGCTCGGCGCGAGCATGTCGATCGCGCTGGTGTTCCGGGCGCTGTTCAACGACGGCGGCACGATCGACAACGTCCTCGGCACCTTCGGCATCCACATCGGCGGCTGGGTCGGCAATCCGCATCTGGCGACCTACGTCGTGGTGCTGCTGACCGTGTGGCAGTTCGGCGCCCCCATGGTCATCTTCCTGGCCGGTCTCCAGCAGATCTCGCCGGAGCTGTACGAGGCGGCGGCGCTCGACGGGGCGGGCGCCTGGCGGCAGTTCGTGTCCGTCACGGTGCCGATGCTCTCGCCGGTGGTCTTCTTCAACCTGGTGCTCGAAGTGATCCAGTCCTTCCAGGTCTTCACGCCCGCCTTCGTCGTCAGCGGCGGCAACGGCGGACCGGCCGACTCGACGCTCTTCTACACGCTCTATCTGTACGAGCGCGGCTTCACCGCCTCGCACATGGGCTACGCCTCGGCCATGGCCTGGCTGATGCTGCTCGCCATCGCGGCCGTCACCGCGGTGCTGTTCAAGACCTCCCGGTCCTGGGTGTTCTACGCGGACGAGGCGGAACGATGAATCTGACCCTGCGCCGCCGGCTGCCCCACACGGTCGCCCTGATCGCGCTGCTCGCCCTGCTCTACCCGCTGCTCTGGCTGCTGGTGACGTCCGTCAAGCCCGCCGACGAGGTGGTGACCAGCGTCGATCTGTGGCCCCGGCACTTCGAGTGGAGCAACTACACCACCGCGCTCGACGGTGTCTCGGGCGTGTCGGTGACCCGGCTGCTCGGCAACAGCATGCTGATCGGCCTCGGTTCGGTGATCGGCACGGTGACGTCCTGCTCGCTGGCCGCGTACGCCTTCGCGCGGCTGCGGTTCCGGATGCGCGGCCCGATGTTCGCCTTCACCGTGGCCACGCTGATGCTGCCGCAGCACGTGGTGCTGATCCCGCAGTACATCATCTTCAACAAGCTCGGCATGATGAACACCTACTGGCCGCTCGTCCTGCCCAAATTCCTCGCGGTGGACGCGTTCTTCGTCTTCCTCATCGTGCAGTTCATGCGCAATCTGCCCAGGGACCTGGAGGAAGCGGCCAGGATCGACGGCTGCGGCCCGTTCCGCTCGTTCTTCCACATCGTCCTGCCGCTGAGCCGGCCCGCGCTGATCACCACCGCGATCTTCTCGTTCATCTGGTCCTGGAACGACTTCTTCGCCCAGATGATCTACCTGCTCTCGCCGGAGAAGGCCACCATCACGCTGGCGCTGCGGAGCTTCGTCGACCAGTCGAGCACCTCCGCCTACGGGCCCATGTTCGCCATGTCGGTGATCTCCGTGCTGCCCATCGTGCTGTTCTTCCTCGTGTTCCAGCGCTATTTGGTGCAGGGCATGGCCACCTCGGGACTGAAGAGCTGAGGAGGACCGATGAGTCACCCACCCGTCGTTTCCCGCCGGGCCCACCGCGAGCCGGGCGAGGTGTTCGGCTCCGGCTTCACCCTCTTCGCCGACATGCTGCTGGTGGGCGTGGTCACCGCCGTGGCCTGCCTGCCGGTGGTCACCGCCCCGGCGGCGCTCTCCGCCGCCTGCGCCGTGTTCCGCCGGACCGCGGCGAACGGCGTGCAGGTCCGGCTCGGCGACCTGCTGGCCGAGGTACGAGCCCGGCTGACCCTGCCCGCGCTGCTCAAGGGCCTGGTGCCGCCCGCGTTCGCCGTGCTGTTCCTGCTCGACGAGGAACTGCTGCGCTCCGGGCTGCCCGGCGCGGCCCTCATGGCGCCGGTCCTGATGCTGCTCGCCCTCGGCGCGGCGGCCGTCGGCCTGCGCGCGGTCGCCCTGGACGGACCGCACCGGCTCTCGGGCCGGGAGGCCCTGGCGCGTTCCCTGGCCGACCCGCGCGGCACCGCCCTGCTGGCCGGAGCCGTCGTCCTGGCGGCGCTGCTGCTGTGGGCCATGCCCGTCCTCCTGCCGCTGCTGCCCGGCCCGTTGGCGTTCGCCGCGACCGCCGTGGACCTGCGGCGCCCCGCCGACCCGTACGACCGCTGACCGGCGCACCCGGCCGCCGCCCGCGTCCCGCCATCCGTCAAGACTCACCTCCGGAGCACTCCCCCATGCCCCACACACACCTCGACGCGGCCGGTCACCCCCGGCCGCAACTGGTCCGCGACCCCGACTGGCACGACCTGTGCGGCCCCTGGCTCTTCGCCCACGACGACGCCGACACCGGGCGCGCCGAGCGCTGGATGGACCCGGCGGTCACCGAGCCCTTCACCACGACGATCACCGTCCCGTACCCGCCCGAGTCCAAGGCGTCCGGCGTCCACGACACCGGCCACCACCCGGTGGTCTGGTACCGCCGCTCCCTCGGTCTGCGCCGGCCCGCCTCCGGCCGCCTGCTGCTGCACTTCGGCGCGGTGGACTACCGCGCCGAGGTGTGGCTGGACGGGCGGCCGGCAGGGCGGCACGAGGGCGGGCACACCGGGTTCACCTGCGACCTGACGGACGTTCTCGACGGCGACGGCGAGCATGTGCTCGTGGTCCGCGCGGAGGACCAGCCGCTGGACGCGGCGCAGCCACGGGGCAAGCAGGACTGGCGGCGCGACCCGCACGTCATCTGGTACGAGCGCACCACCGGGATCTGGCAGCCGGTGTGGCTCGAAGAGGTCCCCGAGGAGCACGTCACCGTCCTGCACTGGCTGCCCGACGTCGCCCACGCCCGGGTCGGCTGCCGGGTCCGCCTCAGCCGCTGGCCGCGCGGCCCGCGCGACCTCACGGTCCGCCTCACCGTCGGCGAGCGGGTGCTCGCCGAGCAGCGGATCCGTACCGAGGGCCAGGAGACCGCCTTCGACATCTCCGTCCCCGCGCTTCGGCACGGCCAGGACCTCGACGACCTGCTGTGGCGCCCGGAGAAGCCGCACCTGGTGGACGCCGCCGTGACGGTCACCGACCCCGCCGACGGGGCCCGCCTCGACCAGGTCTCCTCCTACCTGGGCCTGCGCGACCTCGGCTGGGACGACGGCGTCTTCCTGCTCAACCACCGGCCGTACTTCCTGCGCATGGCGCTCCAGCAGGGCTACTGGCCCGAGTCCCACCTCGCCGCGCCCGGGGAGGCGCTGCGCCGGGACGTGGAACTCGCCAAGGAACTGGGGCTCAACGGGCTGCGGATCCACCAGAAGATCGAGGACCCGCGGTTCCTGTACTGGGCCGACCGGCTCGGCCTGCTGCTCTGGGAGGAGATGCCGTCGGCCTACGTGTTCGGCGCGCCGACCGTGGAGCGGGTGGCGCACGAGTGGACCGAGGCGATCCGCCGGGACCTCAGCCATCCCGCGATCGTCGCCTGGGTCCCGGTCAACGAGTCCTGGTCGGTGCCGAATCCGGCGCTGGTGCCGGAGCAGCGGCACTTCATGGACGCGCTGTACCACCTGACGAAGGCGCTCGACCCGACCCGGCCCGCCGTCTCCAACGACGGCTGGGAGCTGTCGGCGGCCGACATCTGGGGTGTCCACGACTACACCCAGCACGCCTCGGTCCTGGCCGACCGCTACGGCCACGCGGCCCTGCGCCAGGGCGCGTTCACCGAGCGGTGGCCCGCGGGCAAGCGGCTCACCCTGGAGGGCGTACGCCACCAGGGCCAGCCGGTGGTGCTGAGCGAATTCGGCGGCGCCACCTTCGAACCGGCCGACGGCGAGAACTGGTTCGGGTACGACACGGTGGCCACCGAGGAGGACTTCACCGCGCGCCTCGACGCCCTGGTGACCGCCGCCGTCGACTCCGGCCTGGCCGGCTTCTGCTACACCCAGTTGACCGACACCCTCCAGGAGACCAACGGCCTGCTCACGGCGGAGCGCGAGCCGAAGGTGCCGACGGAGACGGTGCGCGCGATCGTGGGACGGCCGCGGACGCTCGGATGAGACGGAGGGCGCCGCCCTGACGCCTGCCCCGACGCCGCTCAGCCGGAGCCGGAGCAGGCGTCGGGTGCGCCACCGTTCTGCGGCGTCGGTCAGCCGCCGGTCGTGAAGACCGGTTCCAGATCGGCCCATCGGTCGGCGGTCGCGTACACGGGGATGAGGTCCAGCGGCGCGGCCCGTTCGACGACCCGGCCGCCGGTGTGGGTCCGCCCGGTCCAGACGTCGACCCAGTCGCCGTGCGGCAGATAGACCTCACGGCCGGTGGCGCCCGGCTCGGTGACCGGGGCGACCAGGAGCGCGGAGCCGAGCCGGAACTGGTCGGGGAAGTCCCAGATGCGCCGGTCCCGGGGATCGTCGAAGAACAGCCCGCGCATCAGCGGCTTCCCCTGCGCCAGACCGGTGCGGGTCTCCTGCGCCAGGTACGGCACCAGCCGCTCGCGCAGGTGGGTGTACGTCCGGGAGATCTCCAGCACGCGCGGGTCGCCGGAGCGGTCCGCGATGTTCCACGGCGTACGGTCGCGCAGCGGCAGCCGGTGGTGGTTGTACTCCGAGTGGTACTGCATGATCGGCATGAAGCAGGACGCCGCGAGGGCCCTGACGTACAGCTCGGCGTCCGGGACGTCCCCGGAGAACCCGGCGATGTCCCAGCCCCAGTAGACGATGCCGCAGGCCGAGGCGGTGATGCCGGCGGTGAGGGAGTGCCGGTAGGCGTCCCAGGTGGAGTCCTCGTCGCCCGCCCAGAAGACGCCCGCGTTCTGCGAGCCGGTGAACCCGGCACGGCTGAAGGTGACCGGCGCCTTGCCGCACTCCCGCAGCAACTCGCCGTACGCGCGCGGGTATTCGACGGTGAACAGATTGTTGGTCAGCGCGCCCGTCGTGCCGTCGTCGTACCGCAGGTCGTCGCCCCAGGCGTGTTCGCCGCCGTCGGTCTTGAAGCCGTCGACGCCGACCTCCTCCACCAGATAGCGGCGCTTGGCGAGCCACCACTGGCGTGCCTTGGGGTGGGTCAGGTCCGGCATCAGCGCCTGGGGGAACCACCAGCCCCTGTTGCGGTAGGGTCGCGTGCCGCCCTCCTCCATGACGGTGTACCCGTGCTCGATCATCGCGCGGGCGTCGGCGGCGGCCTGGCCGCGCGGCGCCGGGCGCGTCTTCATCAGCGGGATCTGCCAGAGCAGCACCTTGATGTCGCGGCTGTGCAGCTCGTCGACCATGCCCTTGGGGTCGGGCCAGGCGCCGTCCGGCGGGAAGGTGAAGTCGGCCAGGCGGTGCGGAGCGCCGTCCTCCGTGACCGGGTACCGCGCGTCCCGGAAGGCGGTGAAGGTCGCCTCGTCGCTCCACGCCTCGATGACCAGCGCTCCGACCGGGATGTCCTCGTCGCGGTGGCGGTCCATCTCGGCCATCACCCTTTGCTGGGTGTTCCATTCGTTGCCGCTGGCCCACAGGCGGAAGACCCAGTCGGGCAGTTCCTCGGGGCGTCCGGCCTCGTCGAGGAAGGCGGACAGCAACTCGTGGGGCGCGCCGCCGAAGCAGACCGTCTCGACCGCGCCGTCCGGCGGGGTCTGCGCCTCGATCCACAGCAGGTCCGGGTCGCTCGCCGCGATGTCGTACCAGGTGCGCCGCGAAGTGCGGACGTGGAAGGCCCAGTTGTCCGCGCCGTCCCCGCCGAGCACCATCGCGAACGGCATGGGCAGGTACGTACGGGTGGTGAAGCCCTGCCCCTTGTACTGCTCGAAGACCTGGGCGTCCAGGGTGTGTCCGCGTTGGTCGACGGCGTTGTAGCGCTCGCCGAAGCCGACCACATGCGCGTCGGGCGCCAGCCGCAGCGCGAAGCGGACCCGCAGCACCGCGCCGTCGGCGGCCACCAGGCGGGAGGCGGACCCCTCGACCAGTCGGCCGGTGTCCGCGGTGACCCGCAGCAGCGCGGCCCCCTCGCGCCACACCGCGGGGGCGACGGTGTGCCAGGACGTGGCACGGGTGCGGCCGTCGCGGTGCGTGGCCACGAAGCGGTAGCGGGCGGCCGTGCCCTCGGCGAGCGGGGCGGGGTGGACGACCCAGCGGGTACGGTCGCCGCGCCCGCTCGCGGCCGCCGCGAGGTGACTGTCCGAGTCTCCGCCGTTGTCACCGGCCGGGTCGGTGCCGCCTTCGACGGCGGCGGTCAGCGCGGTGACGCCGTCACCGGCGTCCCACTCGCACACCACGGCCTCGACATCGGCTCCGGTGGAGGCGCGTACCTCGAACGGCTCACCCGCCGACGGGATCACGGGCACGCGCTGGTCGTCGGTCGGCTCGTAGGGGTGGCCCGAGCCGTGCGGACGGTGGCGGATCATACGGAGACTCCGAGTTCATGGGCGAGGATGAGGTACATGGCGTGGGACCAGAGCAGCGGGGTGGCGTTCGGCCCCCACCGCTCCTCCCACTCCGCGAGGTGTTCCGGCGCCAGCAGGCGTACGCCCGGGGCCTGTTCCGGCAGCAGTCCGTCGGCGGTGGACCGCGAGGCGATCCACTCCAGCTCGCGCAGGGCGTCGCCGGTACGGCCGACGCGTGCGTAGTGCCACCCGAGCAGCCCGGCGAGCACGGGCCACTGGCCGCCGCCGTAGAAGACGTCCTGGAGGTAGCGGTGCACGCCGCCTTCGGGCTCCACCAGGTCGCGCTCGATCGCGGCGAGCGTCGCGCGCGCGACCGGTCCCGCCGGGTCCACGGAGCCGAACGGGGTCAGGCAGGCCAGCAGGCTCGCGTCCACCGCCGCCCCGCCCAGCCACTTCGCCAGGCCGCCGCCGTACAGGCCCTGTTCTCGGACGAGGGTGTCGATCCGGGTGACCGTGGGTCCGCAGCGCCCCGCCGTGTCGAGCCCTGCCGCGCCGACTGCCGCGAGGCCGCCGCGGATGGCGCCGAGCGTGGCCCCGTGCCGGTGCTCCTTGGACTCCTCCCACCAGTCGTAGCAGGGCAGGTCCCAGGTCGCGGCGAGGTAGCCGACGGTGAGGCGGATCGCCTCGCGGTAGGGGGCGGGGTCGCCGCCGTGCCGGCGCAGGTGCTCGGTGAGCGCCCACAGCCAGGTGCCGTAGCCGTCGGTCTGGAAGTCCCACCAGCCGACGTCCCCGGTGTCCGCGCCGTCCAGGGTGTACCGGGTGGGCAGCAGATCGGCCTCGGCGGGCTGTCCTCCCGCGGCCCGTACGGCGATGATCCGCTCGATACGGGAGGCGCGGTCCGTGATCACCTTGGCGCACCACCGGTGGAAGGCGTCGGCGGAACCGGTCGCGCCGTACCGCGAGGCGGCCTCCGCGACGAACGAGCCGTCGCGGAACCAGGAGTAGCGGTAGACCTCGTAGCCGGGGCAGGCCGGGTACGCCCCGGAGGCGGCCTGGTGGGCGGTGATCACCTCCAGGCTGCGGCGGGCGAGGCGCGCGTGGCCGGGTGACTGCGTCGTGGAGGTGGACAAGGCTGGTGTCTCCTAAGCGGGCGATACGGGTGTCGCCGGGTGTGGCGGAGGGGTGCGGGGAGCGGGGGGTTCGGGCGCCCGCGTGAGTGTCAGGTCTCCCGCGGGCGCCCGAAGTCTCACTTCAGCAGGGCGGTGACCTGCGCGGCCGCCTGCGACAGCGCCTTGGCGACGTCCGTCCGGCCGGCGGCGGCGTTGGTGAGGGCGTTGTTGATGATGTCCTGCATCTGCTGCTGCTTGGCGATGACGGGCGAGGCGGCCTGGTTCTTCAGGGAGTCGAAGACGGCCTGGCGGTTGGCCGGCTTGCCCGCGGTGAGGTATCCGGCGACCTTGCCGGTGTCGGACAGCGGCGGGAGCTCCCAGGAGGAGTCGACGCGGGTCTTCGCGGTGATGTCGGACGTGGTCAGGTAGTTCAGCCACTTGAAGGCCGCGCCGGAGTGCGCGGTGGCCTTGGAGACGGCGACGGAGTTCTGGAAGACCGCGCTGGCCTTGTGGGTGTCACCGGGCTCGACGGCCACGTCCCAGCCGAAGGGGACGTCCTTCAGGGCGCTGAACTGCCAGTTGCCGTTGTGCCACATGGCGAGCTTGCCGGCCTTGAAGAGGTTGGTGTCGAAGTCGGGGGTGCTCGCGCTCTTCGCGGCGTCGGGCATCGTCCGGTTGTTCTTGCCGATCAGCCATCTCGCGGCGGCGACGCCCTGTGGGCTGTCGAAGGTCGCTCTCGCGCCGTCGGCGGAGAAGAAGGAGCCGCCCGCCTGGTCGAGGGCCTTGGTGAACTCGTTGAAGCTGATGGGCTGGTAGTCGCCCCATACGCCCTTGGCGCGGTCGGTGAGCTTGAGCGCGGCGGCCTGCTCGTCCTTCCAGGTCCAGTCCGCGGTGGGGACGGGGACGCCGGCCTTGGCGAAGAGGTCCTTGTTGTAGATGAGGACCACGGTGGAGAAGGACTCCGGCAGCGCGTACTGCTTGCCCTTGTACTGTGCCGCTTCGAGGTTGGCCGGGGCGTACGCCGATGCCTTGTAGGCCGGTTCCTCGGCGGCGGGGTCCGTCAGGTCGAGCAGGGCGCCGGAGGAGGCGTAGGTGACCAGGCTCTGCTGGTCGAGTTCGAAGGTGTCGGGCGCGGTGCCGCCGGCGATCGAGGTCTGGAGCGTCGTGGCGTAGTTGGCGTAGGGGACGGCCTGGACCTGGATCTTGACGGTGGGGTTCTGCTTCTCGAACGCGGCGACGATCGTGTCGAGGTCCTTGGTGTGGTCGGGGGCGGAGGAGAACGTCATGTAGCGGACGGTGGTCACACCGTTGTCCGAGGTCGTTCTGGTGGCGGAGCCCTGGGAGCAGGCGCTGGTCAGGGCCAGTGCCGCGAGACCGGTGGCGAGGGTGATGTGGCGGGTGCGCATGGCGGATTCCTCGGGGTGGTGGCGAGTGGGAGGGTGTTCGGGAGGTGCGCCAGGGGGCGGGGCCGCTCGGGCGGCCGGCTACTTCAGGCCCGACTGGGCGACGCTCTGGACCACGTGCTTCTGGGCGAAGAGGTAGATGGCCATGATCGGGAGGGTGCTGAGGACCGATCCGGCCATCACCACGTTCCACTGGGTGCCGAACTGGCCCTGGAGGTCGGCCAGTGCCAGCGGGAGGGTCTTGAACTCCGGCGAGCGGATGATGACCAGCGGCCACAGGAGGCTGTTCCAGCTGGCCATGAAGGCGAAGACGGAGAAGGTCGCGAGCGACGGGCGTACCAGCGGCAGCACCACAGAGCCGAAGATCCGCAGGTGTCCCGCGCCGTCCAGCCGGGCCGCCTCGTCCAGTTCGCGGGGTACGGCGTCCATGGCCTGGCGCAGCAGGAAGACTCCGAAGCCCGAGGCGAGGGTCGGGGCGAGCAGGGCGAAGTAGGTGTCGACCAGATTCAGGGCCTTCATCTCCGCGAAGAGCGGGACGATCAGGACCTGGAGCGGGATCATCATGGTGGCGAGGTAGAGGGCGAAGACCAGGCCCCTGCCGCGGAAGCGCAGCCGGGAGAAGGCGTACGCGGCCATGGAGCTGGTGATCAGCTGCACGACCGTCGAGACCAGGGCCAGGCAGAGGCTGTTGACGGCGACCCGGGTGAAGGGCATCGCGCGGAAGAGGCTGCGGTAGCCGTCCGCGCTGACGGTGTCGGGTATCAGGGAAGGGGCGGAGATCCCGCTGCCGTGCGGTTGCAGCGAGGTGATCAGCACCCACAGGAACGGGAAGAGCATTCCGGCCGCCCCGAGGACGACCAGGGCGGTGACGCCGGCGGCCCGCAGCCGTCGGCGGGTGCTCGTGCGCGGGCCCCGGTCCGCGGTACGGGACGGCGGGACGCGAGGGAGGTCCGCCGCGGGCACGGGCTGTCGGGCGGGGGTCGTGGTCAGTTCAGGCATGGGTCACCCACCGCCGCTGGACTCGGGTCATGACCGCGGTGACGGCCATCATCACGGCGAAGAGCAGCCAGGACAGGGCCGAGCCGCCGCCGACCTGCCCGTACCGGAAGGACAGGTCGTAGACCTCCTCGACGACGGTGCGCGAGGACCCGGCGGGGCCGCCGCCGGTCATCACGAAGACCTGGTCGAACACCTGGAAGCCGTTGATCAGGGAGATGAGGACGACGAAGTAGGTGGAGGGCGAGAGCAGCGGAAGCGTGATGCGCCGGAACCGCTGCCAGGCGTTCGCTCCGTCGATGGTGGCCGCTTCGTACAGCTCCCGCGGGATCGCCTGGAGCCCTGCCAGCAGGATGACCATGACGAAGCCGAGGTCCTTCCACGCCGAGGCGAGGATCACCGAAGGCAGCGCCCAGGTCGGTGAGGCCCACCAGTCGGGGGTGGGCAGGCCCACGCCGCCCAGGACCCGGTTGAGCAGTCCCCCGTCGGGGCTGAGGATCCACTTCCAGGTCAGCGAGACCATCACCCAACTGGTGATGACCGGCAGGAAGTAGACCGACCGCAGGACGCCGCGGCCCCGCATGCGGCGGTTGAGGGCGAGCGCCAGGACCAGGCCGCCCACGTACACCAGCGGGAGGTAGCCGGCGATGAAGTACACGGTGTGCAGGAACGCGACCCGGGTGTCGCCGTCGCCCAGCAGGTGGCGGTAGTTGGCGAATCCGACCCAGCGCATCGGGGAGATCAGGTCCCAGGAGTGGAGGCTGATCCACAGCGAGGAGACCATCGGCGCGAAGGTGAACAGCAGCAGCGGGACGGCGCTCGGTGCCAGGAAGAACAGCACCGCGCCGCGGTTGCGCCACTTCCGCCGTCGGGCGGCGGCGGCCGCCGGGACGGACGCCGGGGCGGACACCGGTCCCCGGCCAGGGCGTACGGAAAGGGGGCCGATGGTCATCTGGCGCTCCGTTCGACCGCCGCGCCGCCGAGCCCGTGGATCCGTCGGCGCGGATCGACGCTGCCGACGCCGCCGTCCAGGGACGCGGCGAGCACCAGGGCGGCGGCGCCCTGCGCCCAGATGGTGTCCGTGTACGGCTCGACGGTGATCGCCAGTTCCCGGGCGCGGCGGGGTGCGTGGCGTTCGAACGCCTCCCGGACGCCCGGTTCCCACCAGGGCCAGGAGCGGGTCCCCTCCCCCATGACCACGATCTCCTGCGGGTCCAGGAGCGTGGCGAGTCCCGCCAGTTGGCGGCCCAGGAGCTGTCCGGCCTCGCGCAGGATGCGACGCGCCGTCGCCGTACGGTCATCGGCGCCGCCCGAGTCGTTGGCGCCGCCCGAGCCGTTCGCGAGGTCCGCGAGGTCGGCGGGCGTGGCGCCCTCGCCGAGGATGCCGGCCGAGCGCGCCGTACGGAGCAGGACGTCATCGCTGATCAGGGCTTCCAGACAGCCGCGATTCCCGCAGGTGCACGGCGGCCCGTCCGGATCGACCGGGACGTGGCCGAAGTCTCCGGCGCCCCCGTGGGCGCCCCGGTAGACGTGCCCGCCCGCGACGACGGCCAGGCCGATGCCGCGGCCGATGGTGACCACCAGGAAGTCGTTGAGGCTGCGTCCCCGCCCGTACAGGCGCTCACCACTGCCCAGGGCGTTGACGTCGTTCTCCACCAGGACGGCGAGCCCCAAGGAGGCGCCGAGCATGGTGCCGAGCGGCACGTTCTCCCAGTTCAGCATCGCCGCGTCCACGACCCCGCTGTCCGGGCGGTCGACGGTGCCGGGCACGCCCACTCCTATCCCCAGCAGCGGGGGCACCCCCTGCGCGGACTCGGTGAACGGACGCAGGAGTTCGGCGATCGCGGGCACCGCCTCCAGCGCCGTGGCGTCGAAGGGGACCGTCATGGTCTCGGTGACCCGTCCGTCCAGCCGCATGTCGACCAGCGCGACGTGGTCGACGGCCACCTTGACGCCCAGCGCCCGGCCGGCGCTGCCGACCAGACCGATCAGCCGACCGCGACGGCCGCCCCGGGAGGGCTCCTGCCGGTCGAGCTCTTCGATCACTCCTTGCGTCAGCAGCCGCCGCGTCACCTGGGTCAGCGTCGCCGGACTCATCCCGAGGTCCCGCGCGAGCGCGGCCCGCGACATCGGCCCTGCCCTGCCCAGCAGTGCCAGCACGGCGGTGCTGGTGAGATCCTCGCCCGACGACCCGTTCATTCGCACTCTTTCTTTACTGGATAAATAAACTGCCTGAACGTTAGAGCGGGCTCACGGCCACGTCAACCCCCGGTTTCCATGACGTTTCGGCCACCGCCGGGCGCGCGTCCGCCGCGGCCCGCGCACCGGCGCGCCCGGTGGGACGCCTGGGGCGTCAGTGCTGCCGGAGTGCGGGCTGTCGGACGGTGTTGGCGCGGCCTATAGTGCGGTTGCGACGATGCGACGCGGAGGAAACCACGACGTGAATCGCAGTCGTGGAACCGCGCGCGCGTGCCGTGCGGGGCCGGGGCACCGCCTCCTGGGAGTTCCGTGATGGACAACGGTCGTCTGAGGGTTGAGACGCTCGGGCCGCTGCGCGCGTACGCGGCGGGACGGGAACTCGCTCTCGGCCCGCCGAAGCAGCGCGCGGTCTTCGCCGTCCTCGCGCTGAGCGGGAACGCGGTCGTCTCGCGCGACCGTCTGATCGACGGGGTGTGGGGCGAGTCGCCCCCGACCACGGCCGTCGGCAGCCTGCACACCTACGTGTCCGGTCTGCGCCGGGCGCTGGACGGTCTCGGTGAGCCGCTGACGAGTTCGGCGGCGGGTTACTCGCTGCTGCTCGACCCCGACGGCCTCGACGTCACGGTGGCCGGGCGGCTGGCGGCGCGGGCCAGGTCCCTGGCCGCCGGGCGGGAACCGGCCGCCGCGGTCACCGTCTTCGAGGAGGCGCTGGCCCTGTGGCGCTCGGGCACGGCGCTCGGCGGTCTGCCGGGACCGTTCGGCGCGGAGCACCGCGCCTGGGCGGCCGACCTTCGGTTACGGCTGGTGGTGGAGCACGCCGAACTGCTTCTGGAACTGGCCCAACCCGCCGCCGCAGCCGACCGGTTGGCGCTCCACGTGGCCGACCATCCCTACGACGAGCGGCTGCGCGCCCTGCTGATCACGGCCCTGAGCCGCAGCGGCAGGACCGCCGACGCGCTCGCCCGCTATCACGATCTGCGCAAGCTCCTCGCCGAGGATCTGGGCATCGACCCGTCGGCCGAACTGCGGGCGCTGTACGCGTCGTTGCTGGCTGACAGCGCCGGTGCGGACACCGCGCCCGCCGCCCCCGCTCCCGCCGCGGCCCCGGTGCGCCCCGCGCAACTGCCGCGCGAGGTCGCCGACTTCATCGGCCGGGAGGACGCGGTGCGCCGGGTGCTGGACGCGGCGCGGGACGCCGCGCCCGACGGCGGGGGCGCGGCCGCGCCGCCGCGGATCGTGATGGTCGTCGGGGTCGGGGGCGTGGGCAAGACCGCGCTGGCGGTGCGGTGCGCCCACCTGCTGGCCGACGCGTACCCGGACGGCCAGTTGTATGTGAACCTGCGCGGCTTCGACCCCAAGCGCCCGGCCCGCTCCCCCGCCGACGCCCTGCACCACCTGCTCGCCTCCTCGCACGCGGGGACGGTCCCGACCGACCAGGAGGAGCGGGTCGCGCTGTGGCGCAGCATCGTCCGGGACAAGCGCGTGCTCATCGTGCTGGACAACGCCGAGTCGGCCGACCAGGTCGAGGACCTGCTGCCGGGCGACGGCCCGTCCTTCGTCGTCGTGACCAGCCGCAACCGGCTCAGCGGCCTCGCGGTGCGCTATTCGGCGCACCGCGAGACGCTCTCCCCGCTCACCGCCGACGAGTCACTGAGCATGCTGCGCACCTCGATCGGGGACGCGCGGGTCGGCGCCGAACTGCCCGCGGCCCGGCGGCTGGCCGAGCTGTGCGACCGCCTGCCGCTGGCCCTGCGGATCGCCTCGGAGCAGGTGACCTCCGGTTCGTCCCAGGTGCGGATCGCCGACCTGGCGGCCGAGTTGGAGGACGTGCGGTACCGGCTCGACGCGCTCCAGATCCCGGACGACGAGCTGTACTCGGTGCGCGGCGTGCTCTCCTGGTCCTACGCCCGGCTGGACGCGCGGGCGGCGCACGCCTTCCGCACGCTGGGGCTGTTCCCCGGGGTGAGCATCCGCGCGGAGGCGGCCACCGCGCTGCTGGACGTCCCGGCGCCGGTGGCCGCCGCCGCGCTGCGCAATCTCGCCGCGCAGCACCTGATGGAGACCACCGGCAACGGCTACTGGATGCACGACCTGACCCGTATCTACGCCGAGGAGGTCTCCGGCGACGGCGAGAGCGCCGAGTCCCGCAAGGGGGCGCTGCGCAGGGTGCTGCACTGGTATGTGCGGACCCTCACGCAGGACTACAAGTCCAACGCGGTCAAACTCCCCTTCACCCTCGACCCGGTGGCCCCGCACGCGCCGCTGCGCTTCGCGGACCAGAAGGAGTTGGTGACCTGGTGCGTGCAGGAGTGGGACAACATCTCCCCGCTCCTGCGCACCGCGCAGCGCATCGGCTGCCACGACGAGGCGTGGCAGTTGGCCTATCTGCTCTTCGACTACTTCTACGCGGCCGGGCAGACCAAGGACTGGGTCGAGGTGCTGCGGCTCGGGGTGCGCAGCACCGAGATGGTCGAGGACCGGCGAGCCCAGGCGGTGCTGCTCAACCATCTGGGCGTGGCCTACTCCCGGTTGGGGGACAACGAGGCCGCGGTGCACGAACAGCGGCGCGGTCTGCGGCTGTTGGAGGACCTGGGCGACGACGTCCTGCGCACCAGCCTGCTGGGGAATCTGGCGTCCACGCTCCGTGAGGCCAAGGAGTACCGGGCCGCGCTGTCCTACGCCAGTCAGGCCCTGGACCTGGCGCGCCACAGCGGCCACGAGTACTACGAGGCGGGCTGCCTGGACGTGCTGTGCGAGCTCCACGCCGAGCTGGGCGAGTTCGAGGACTCGCTCTGGTACGGCACCTTCGGCCTCGCGGTGTCACGGCGCTGCGGGAACGTCCTGCTGGAGGCCAACATCCTGATCAATCTGGGCGGCGCCGAGTACGGGCTCGCCCACGACGAGAAGGCGCTGCGGTACTTCCAGGAGGCGTTGACGCTGTGCGAGTCGAGCGGCGACCACTACCACGAGGCGCTGACGCTGTTCGGTCTCGCCAAGGTGAAGCGGGCCCGGGCGGAACCGGACTCCGCCCGCGCCCTCGCGGACCGGGCGCTGTCGCGCCTGAGGGAGCTGGGCGCGGAGGAGGTCGGCGACGTCACGGAGTTCCTGCGCGCTCTGGACACGGGACCGCAGGAAGCTCCGGCCGAGCAGCCAGGACCGCGCGCCGGTCGGTACCGTCCCACGGTCCGCGCTGTCCCCGCTGCCAGATCAGCACCGCCTCGACCCGGCTCTCGGCACCCAGCGACCTGAAGATCCGGTTGATGTGGTTCTTCACGGTCTTCTCGCTCACGTGCAGGCGCGCGGCGATCTCGGCGTTGCGCGCGCCTCCGGAGACCAGGGCCATCACTTCGTGCTGACGGCGGGACAGGGCCGGGGCCGTGTCCTCGGGGGCGGTGTCCTCGGGGGTCGCGGGCGCGTGCGGCCGTACCTCCAGGGCCGGTGGTCCCGCGGGCGGCAGGCTCTCCACCGCGACCGCGCTCAGCCGGTACTCCGCGCACAGCCGGCGCGGGTCCTGCCCAACCTGCGGGACGGCGGGCGCGGCGGCGGGGGCGACGGCGACCTCGACGTAGGGCATCCGCAGGAATTCCACGTCGAGGTTCTTACGGGCGAAGACCTGGCGGATCTGGGCGAGGATGTCCGGGCTCACGATGGCGATCCGCACCCGGGTCGGGCTGATCGGCGCGGAAGCGGCGACGACTGTCATACGACCAGCGTGGCCGGGGCCGCTTCATACTTTCTTCGCGTTCGGTTCACGCGCCGGAGGCGTCGGCCGACGGCTCGCTCCGCGCGGAGGCCGACGAGCCGGTCGGCTGCTGATCCGGCGCGGGCCGGTCCATCTCGGCCAGTTGGGCCAGCACCTCGTCCTGGGTGGGGACGTCGACGCGGTTCGCCCAGCGCAGAGTCGTGACGATCATGTCGAAGAGCAGCACGACGGCCTGTACGGGTTCCGCGTCGATGTCGCCGTCGGTCAGCACGGTGAAGGTCAGCAGCCCCCAGGTGCCGGGCGCGTCGGGGTTCGAGACGTAGTACGAGACCCGCCAGGACGGCGCCTTGCGGCCGACCCGGCTGCTGTCCACCACCGAGGCGACCCGTACCGCCGGGGCTCCGCCGATCTCCAGATAGGTGCCGCCGGCCCCGGCGTCGGCGAGGAGGGAGGCCAGCAGCTTCTCCGGGTCCTCGGTCTCGTCCTGGCTCTCCAGGACCGTCACCAGCATCGATCCGGGCAGCCGGACGCCGCTGAACTCCTGGAGCGGGAGCAGCACCGAGCGGGCGTTCTGCCGCGCGGCCTCCTCCGTCGCCTCCGTCAGCTCCTTGCGCAGCATCCGCCGCCACGGGCCCGCCGAGTCGCGCGGCAGCGAGTCCGGCACATGGTGGCGGATCACCGCGTCGACGGTCCTGCGGCGCAGCGCGGTCGTGTCGGGCGTGGTCGGAATCTGCACCCAGCCGTCGGGCAGGACGAGTTCGAAGTCGATCACCGCTGGCTCCCCTCGGTGGTGGTGGCGAACCCGAGCCTGGCCGGGCCCCCGTCGGCCGGGGGCGCGCAGTCGTGGGCGATCTGCTGCATCAACTGCTCCACGCCCGCGCTGATCAGCGCCATCAGCCCCATCTCGAAGACGACCGTGGTCAGGACGACGTCGGAGCTGACGCTCGCGGCGCCGCCGACCGGCGGCACGTCCAGGCGCATCGCGGCTTCGGCGCGTCCGAACGCCGCGCCCTCCGGGGTCCGTCCGAGGGCGAAGACCTGCACTCCGTCGCCGATCGGGGTCGTCACGTAGTCGATCGTCGGCTGCCGGGCGTCGCCGTCGCGGCCGGAGGCGCCGACGACCTCCATCAGGTAGTTGGGGTCCTCCTCCCGGGGGCGGCGGAATTCCACCACCACCGGGACCGGCGCCCAGCGCGCGCTGCCCTGAACGAACGCCGCGCCCCAGGCGAGCCGGGACCACGCGGGCAGTTGGCCCGCCCGGTGCAGCAGCCATGCGGCGGCGCCCTGCCCCACCATGTCGGACGTGAAGGGGAATTCGACGCCCGCCTCGGCGGGCCAGGCCAGCCGCGCCGAGTCCAGGCCCTCGGACGTCCAGTCGGCGAACAGCGCCACGATGTGCGCGGTCCAGGCCGCGTACTCCTCGTCGTCCGGCCGGATGTCGGGCACCCATTCCCAGTGCCAGGGCAGTCCGTCCGGCGCGGCCAGGTCGTCGCTCATGTCGTCTCCCCTGGTCATGAGGCGGCCGCACCGGGCGGGTTGACCGCGGGAATCCAGCCGACCAGGCGTCCGCCGGTGTAGATCAGACCGCCCATGCCGAAGGCGCCGTTGAGGCCGCCCCAGACGTACCAGAGCGGGGAGATCTTGCCGCCGATGGCCGCCATGACGGCCGACAGGTCGCGGAAGCCGCTCAGACCGCCGATGACGCCCGCCCAGTCCTTGGCGAAGTTCAGCGGATCGGTGAACAGCTTTCCCCACATCGCGCCGGCGCCCTTGAACTGCAGTCCCGCCGACTCCCAGAAGCCCAGTTCGGGGGTGATGGCCCCGAATTTGCCCAACAGCCAGTTGGTGGCGGGGTTGTTGAACCAGTCCGACATGTTCGTCCAGCCGGTGGCCGGGTTGATCGGCATGACGAAGTCGCCGGGCACGGTGTTCACCCCGCCGATCACGCTCGGCCCGGTGCGGGTGCCCGCGCCCGCCGCGGGCCCCATCGGGGTCAGCTCGATCGGCGCGCCCGGACCCCAGTGCAGTTGCGGGGGGTTGGTCGTCACCGGGCGGGGCCGGCCGGCCAGCTGGCCGAGCGTCTTGGCCGCGTTGGCCAGGCCCTTGGCGGCCAGCGAGGCGATGGCGCCGATGCCCGCGAGGCCGAGACCGACCGCCCCGAGGATCACGTCGACCAGGCTGCCCTTGCCGTGGGCGTACAGCACGATGTTGGCGACCAGGGTGATCGCGCCTGCCACCACTCCGGCGATGATCAGCGCGTTCACACCGGGTATGAGGATCGCGAGGACTCCGAGGATCATGCCGATGATGGCGAAGATCTGGCTGATCTTGGCCATGACGGCGTCGAGCTTGTCCTTCCAGGAGTCGGTCAGGCCGTCGTCGTACTTCTTGCAGTTGACCGCGTCGCCGAAGCGCTTGCCCGCGACGTTCAGCGCGTCCATCGCGTTGGTCAGCCGCGTCTTGGCCGCCGCCAGCTTCCCGTCCGCGTCGGCGTTCGCCTTGTCCTTGTCGGAGCCCTTCTGCTGCTCCTCGGGGGTGGTGGTGCCGTCCGGCTGCTTCTGCGGGTCGGGCATGGCGTGCGCCTTGGTCTGGTCGTTCTTGGCCTCTTCGGCGTCGGTGCGCGCGGCGGCCGTCTCGTTCAGCCCCTGTTCGAGGTCGGGCTCGTACTTCTTGATCTCCGCGGCGACGTCGTGGTAGCGCACCGCGGCCTTGGTGAGGCTGTCCTTGACGCTGGTCGCCTCGGACCTCAGGCCCTCCACGTACTGGCCCGCCAGGCTGTCGCTGTCGGTGTCGACGATCCGCTGGAGCTTGGTGATCGCGTCGTCGATGGTGTCGGCGATGTGCTGGTAGCGCGTCTGCGCGCCGCTCACCACGTCGAGGTCGGTGTGGATCGGGTCCGAGTGCCGGTCCAGTGGCGACCAGTCGAGGTTTCTGATGGACATGCGGTTCTCCTTGTGACGCTCGTCAGCCGTCCTGGCGCTCAGCCGTAAACCCAGCCGTGGGCCCGGCCATGGACCCAGTCATCGGCTCAGCCGTCCTCGAACGAGTCCAGCAACTGCTGGTCCGCCTGCGCCCACGCCTCGTCGACCTTGTTGACCTTGTCGCGCAGGCTCTTCATGGACTTGACCATCGCGTCACGGTGCACGGTCCAGTTGTCGGCGAAGTCGCCCATCGACAGGTTGGCGTTGAGCTGACCCCACAGGCCCTTGTCGTCGTTCTGGAAGTCCAGCGCTCCCTCGAACTGACCGATCAGCTCGCTGAGGTCGCTCGCGAGGCTCTGGAGGTCCTTCACCACGAGGTCCGCCATCACTGCTCCCTGTTGTCGTGTGCGGAGTTGTCGCGTGCGGGCTCGCCGGCGGCCGGCGGCAGCGGGATCTGGGCGGGCAGCAGGCTGCCGCTGCCCAGGTGCACCAGGGCGGCGCCCGGTACGACCCTGGCGGCGAGCTGGGAGCGGGACAGCCGCACCCCCACCAGGTCGCCGTCGTTCAAGGTGGGCGGCGACAGCAGGACGCCGCGCCGGTTGCGCTTGACCTCGGACTGCCAGCCGGAGAAGCCCATCGCCACCGAGGCGACGTCCCCGCCGAGGACCACGCCCCGCCTGCTTCCCGACGCCTTCTTCACGAACGCCTTCAGCCAGTCGCGGCACGGCAGGTCGCGCCAGGTCTCGGCGTCGTCGACCACGAGGACGACGGGCCCGTCACCGGGGTTCAGCAGATCGGAGAACTGCTGCTCGGTGGGGGCGTCCGCGGTGATGACACCGCGCACCCCGGTCCTGCCCTCGAAGGCCCGCAGCGGTGAGTTCATGGGTGCGCCGATGACGATCTCGACGCCGCCGCGCAGCAGCGACTCGGTCATGACGGTCAGCGCGGTGCTCCGCCCCGACCTGGACGGTCCCGCGACCAGGAAGGTCGGCTGATCGCCCATCAGGTCGGCGCCGACGGGTTCGAGGTCGTCGCCCGCGACGCCCACCAGCGCCCACATGGGCTTCGGCGTCTCCTCCACCATCTCCCACGCCTGGTCGAAGGAGAGCTGGGTGGGCAGCACCGCGATCCGGTTGGGGCGGGCCAATTTGGGGACTCCCGCCTCGCGCTCGGTGAGCCGGGCCGCCAGCGCGTGCACGGCGGCGGCCTGCGCGGGGCCCGCCGGGTCGTCCGCCACCAGCCCGACCTGGGTCTCGATCGCGCTGGGCGCGCGGTAGCCGCGGCCCGGCGGCAGATTCTCCGGGATCTTCCGCGAGTTCAGCCCCGCCAGGCCCATGTCGCTGCGGTCGGAGAGCCGCAGCACCAGCTTGTCGTCGCACAGCGAACTCATCCGGCCGCTCAGCAGCATGTGGTCGCCCGCGATGACCAGGTGCACCCCGGCGCTCGCGCCTTCCCGGTGCAGGGTCTGGATCAGATTGGTCAGCGACCCGCTGTCGTACTCGCTGAGGGTGCCCATGAACCCCTCCCAGCGGTCGAGCAGCAGCACGATGTGCGGCAGCCGTTCGGCCTCGGGCCGGGCCGCGCGCTGCTCGGTCACATCGGCGAACCCGCCCTCGCCGAGGAGTCGTTGACGGTTCTGCACCTCGGCGTGCAGCCGCCTGAGCAGTCGGGCGGCGCGGTCGGTCTCCGAGCGCTGCACCACCGCGCCGCAGTGCGGCAGCCGGGTGAGCGGCAGCAGGGCGCCGTTGCCGCAGTCGAGCCCGTACAGGTGCAGGTCGGCGACGGTGGACTGGCTGGCCGCCGCGGCGGCGAAGGTGCGCAGCGCCATGGAGCGGCCCGAGCGGGGCGCGCCGACGATGTGCAGGTGGCCGAAGGTGGCCAGGTCCACCGTCACCGTCTCCTGGCGCTGCCGCATCGGCAGGTCCTGGATGGCCCACGAGAAGGACGGGTCCTGCCGGGAGCCGCGGACCGGGTCGGCCGTCAGGTCGACCACCGCGGACAGCGGCAGCGGCGGCAGCCACGGGCGGCGCTGCGCGGGGATGCCCAGCATGGCGTTGGCCTGGCCGATGGCCGACACCAGGACCGACAGGTCGGTCACCTCGTCGGTCTCGGCGACGGTGCGCGGACGCTGGGGCGCGGGCAGGCCGAGGTCGAGCCAGGAGACCGGGCGCAGGAAGGGCGCGGCCGTCGCGGCGGTCCTGTCGGCCATGGGACGGCGGCCGCCGACCCGGCCGGTCTGGAACGGGATCAGCGAGCTGTGCCCGAGCCGCGCGTACGCCCGTCCGGGCGTGGCCGTCGTGATGGCCGCGGCCTCCCGGGCGTCGATGACGTCGGTGCTCTCCCCCGCGTCGGTCACCCGCAGGGCGACCCGCAGGTTGGTGTTGGCGCGGATCTCCGCCGACACCACGCCGGACGGGCGCTGCGTCGCCAGGATCAGGTGGATGCCGAGGGAGCGCCCGCGCTGGGCGATGTTGACCAGGCCGGTGACGAAGTCGGGCAGTTCCCGCGCCATCGAGGCGAACTCGTCGATGACGATGACCAGTCGGGGAATGGGGGGCAGTTCCGGCCTGCGGCCCGCGTAATCGAGGTAGTCCTCCAGGTCCTTGGCGCCCGCCGCCGCCAACTGGTGCTCGCGGTGGGTGAGTTCGGCGCTCAGCGAGGTCAGGGCCCGCTCGACGAGGTGCGGGTCGAGGTCGGTCACCAGGCCGACGGTGTGGGGCAGGTCGACGCAGTCCTTGAACGCGGCGCCGCCCTTGTAGTCGACCAGGACGAAGGTCATGGCGTCCGGGCGGTTGGCGACGGCCAGCGAGGCCACCAGGCTCTGCAGGAACTCGGACTTGCCCGAGCCCGTGGTGCCCGCGACGAGTCCGTGCGGGCCGTGGTTGACCAGGTCCAGGGCGAACGGCCCGTTGAGCGAGTAGCCGACGACGGCCTTGGTGCCACGGCCGGAGGAACGCCAGCGGGCGGCGATCGCCGCGGGGGTCGGCTCTTCGAGGCCCAGGATCTCCAGCAGCCGCGCGGAGGCGGGCAGGGCGGCGTCGCCCTGGTTCTCGCTGACGTCGCGCAGCGGCGCCAGTCGGCGTCCGGCCGAGGCGTACCAGCTCTCCGGGACCTCGTCGGAGACGATGCCGTCGACCTGCGCGGCGCGCTGTCTGCGCAGGGTGGCCGGCCGCGAGCCGCCGCCGATGACGACGGTCGCGCACTCCTCGGGCAGTGTCCGCTCGTCGGCGTCCACGCAGATGCTGTAGACGCCGACCGCGGGGCCTTCCTGGAGGATCGCCACCACTCCGGGCAGCGCCCGCAGCCGCCGGGCGCCGTCCATCAGCACGACGACGTCGGGGTCCGCGAACGCGGCGCCGACCCCGGCGTTGAGCCGGGCCTGCTGGCGTACGTGGATGAGTTCGCTCAGTTCCGCGACCCGGCGGCCGAGGGTCTCGGCGTCGGCGCCCATCAGGGACAGGGCCTGCTGGCCCAGCAGCGGCCGGGAGTGCGGCAGCCAGGCGGCCCACTCCCACAGGGACTCGCCCGCCGGGTCGGTCAGGATGTACAACTGCACGTCGCGGGGGCTCTGGAGGACGGCGAGCTGTCCGGTCAGCCAGCGCGCCATGTGCCGCGGCCAGCCCTCGGGTCCCACGACGCCGACGACTCCGGCCTCCGCGATGGAGAAGGCGGCCGGTACGTCGGGGGCCGCGCGCAGGTCCCGGCCGCGCCGCGTGCCGTCGCCCTGTTCGACGGCGATGGCCGTGGGCAGGTCGGCGATGCCGACCCTGACCAGCAGGTGGTCGGGGTCGGTGCGGCGGCGTTCCCAGAGCCGGGACCGCGGGCCGGTGGCGATGACGAGCAGTTCGGCGGGGTCGGGGCTCGCGGCGCGGCGGTCGCGGCGCTCCTGTTCGAGCGCCGTCGCGATCTCGGCCTCGGTCGCCTCCAACTGGGCTCCGTACTCGGCCACTTGGCGGCGGTGGCTGATCCGGCCCTGCCGCCGTCCGGTGAACCAGCTCCCGAGCATCATGACCGGCGACATCGCCGCCATCATCAGGAACATCGGGTTGTGGAACATCACCGCGATGAGGCTGCCGAGGACGGCGGGCAGGGCCGCGGTCAGCCACGGAAGCGCGTTCAGGGAGGGCGGCCTGGGCTGGGACGGCAGCCGGAACACGGTGTGCTGCACGGGGGGAAGCAGCCGGGGAGGGCGGTTGTAGTCGAGGTACTCGCCGTCGGGCGAGGGCTCGACGACCGCGTCGGGGCGCAGCAGGGGGTGCGCCTCCAGGAAGGTCTCCCCGACCAGGAGTTGGGCCGTCTCGGGCCAGGTCACGTCGTGGTCGGGCAGGGCGACGCGGTCGAGCAGCGCGGAGTGCCCGACGGCGCGCACCCGTACCGAGGCGTCGAGGGAGATCCGGACGACGGCGGCCACCGGCGGCCCGCCGCCCACGTCGACCTGGCAGTCGGCGCCCGATCCGACGCGGTACTCGCCCGCGCCGAGGAACCAGATCCGTCCCGCGCCCGCGCCCGCGACGGCCCGGACGGTCACCAGGCCGACGGGCGGGGTCTCCGCGGGTCCGGGCCGGTCGAGCCAGAGCACGGTGCCGTCGTGGATGCCGCTGCCGGCCAGGGGCAGCGAGAGGTCGAGCGGCTGGTCGGCGAGGTAGACCGCCGCCTCCGCCGGGCCACCGAGCGTCGGGGGCCGCGACCCGTCGAGACTGTCCAGCAGATTCTTGACGACATCGCGGAGCGGGGTGGTGGGATCGGCGTCCACCGCGACGTCGGCCGACCAGTCGGGGGATCGGGCGATGGTGATCATCATGGGCATGGTTCCCCCCTCGTGGATCGGACGCCCGCACGCCCGGCGCGGGGTGCGGGCGGCGCCGGTGGACCGGCCGCGGCCCGCTACTTCTGGTTGAGCGAGCTGGCGAGCTGGGTGTCCATGTCCTGCATCGCGTCCACGGCCTTGTCGAGCCACTGCGACAACTGGTCCAGCGTCTCCATGGCCTGGTTGGCCGACGTGACGAATTCGGTGTGCACCTCGTCGAACCTGCCGGACGCCTGGTCGGTGACGAACCCCGAGCCGGTGAGGTTGTCGACGATGTTCTTGCACTCGGTGAGCTTCTGGTCGATGTCGGCCTTGTTGTTGCGCATCTTGCTCGCGCTGTCCGACATCTCCTGATACGTGATGTTCAGATTCGTCATCGTGCGTCCCTTCTGACGTTGCCGGGCTTGCCGGTACGCGGCGGCACGCCGGGCCCGGACGCGGTCGATGCTAGGAACGGCTCCGATGCCTGGTCCAGGGCTCGCGGGCGACCTTGGGCCCCTGGGCCCAAGGGGGCGCCGCCGCCCCGCGCCCGGCGTTGACACCCCCGTGGCGGGCTACCACCGTTCACAGGACACAGCGTGCGCGGCACACCGCGGGCGCGGCGCGACCGTCTCTGTGACGACGTGAGTGAACGTGCTGACGGCGTGGGCGGACGCGAGTGAAGACGTGAGTGAAGGAGACACAGGTGACACCCCCGTCCCGATCCGCCGATCGCCTTCCTCGCCGCACCGACTGGAGCGCCCGGCTGCGCCGGTCGCGAAGGTCCGGGCAGCGACCGGGTTCGGCGCCGCGTGCCGATCACGGTCTGTGGACCGTGGACCGGGTCATCCGCGTCCTGGCCACCGCCTGCGACCGCGAGAACCGTGCCGTTCCGGTGGCCCATGTGGTGGTCGTCGGGCCCGAGACCGTCTGGTTCCACCTCAGGACGCCCGATCAGCGGCCACCGGCCGGGTGGACCGCGGACCAGGACGGGCGGACCTGGCACGCCCAGTTGCGCTGGCTCCAGAGCGCGAGCGTGGCGGAGTCGCTGCCGGAGCCGTATCCGCGGCTGGTCCCGCTCGGCAACACCGGCAAGGGCTTCGTGCTGCTCAACCTCGGCGAGGTCGGCGGGCTCATCGGTCTGGAGGGCGACGCCCGGCAGGCGCGGGCCCTGGCCCACGACTGGGCCCGCGAACTGGCCGCCAGCCCCTGGTCCCGCGAGGTGCGCGTGGTCCGCGTCGGCTTCAAACCGGTCCCCGGCGCGGGGGCGCCGGCCGAGCCGCAGGACCCGGCCGACACCGACGCGGCACTGGAGGACGAGGCGGGCGGGGTGCTGCTGCTGGGCGGCTCGCCCGGCGGCCGGGACCGCGAACGCTTCCAGCGGCTGGCCGACGACCCGGACGGCCGGTGGACGGTCGTCGTCGTCGGCCGCACCGATCAGCCCCGCTGGCGCTTCACCATCGACTCGGCCGGCGTCGTGGACACCGGGCTGCTGGACGAGCGGGTCGCGCACCGGCTCGACCCGGACGCGGAGTTGCCCCCGTCCCAGGAAGGCGACGACATTCCCGTCGGCCGCACGGCCGGGAGGCCCGCCGAGCCCGGCCCGCGGACCAAACCCGTCGTCACCCGGGGCCGGGTCGTCGTCGCGTCGGTCGCCGTGCTCTGCCTCGCGGGGATCGGGCTCGGGCTCGCGCTGCACGGCTCCTCCTCGCCCTCGACCACGGTCGCGCACGCCTCCGACACCACGACGGCGCCCGCGCCGACCACGGCCGGTCCGTCGCCGTCGGCAGCCTCGCCGTCCGGTGCCGCGCCGGGCTCGGCGCCGCCCGCGTCCGCACCGCCCGCGTCCGCACCGCCCGCGTCCGCGCCGGCCTCGGGACCGGCGTCGGCGGCCAACGCGCCGAAGCCGCCGGGGGCTCCGCTGAAGAACGCGGCGACCGGCAAGTGCCTCACCGCGGGCGCGGGTACGGACGGCACCCCGCTGGCGCTCGCGGCGTGCGACGACAGCCTCGTCCAGCGGTGGCACATCAGCCCCGACGGCACCATCCGCGCCAACGACCTGTGTATGGACGCCGCCTGGGGCGGGACCGCCCCCGGCACGGTCGTCCAGGTCGCGAATTGCAGCGGCAACGTCGCGCAGAAGTTCTCGCTGCGCGGCAGCACCGTCTACTCCGCTCACGCGGCCCTGTGCCTGAGCGAGGTCGACAACGGCAGCGGCGTCCGTCTGGCCCCCTGCGGCGCGGGCGGCCCCGAAGCCTTCAAACGGCCCTGACCCGAACCTCGGCCCCTCTCCGCCGCCCGGCCGCCGCGATGGCCGGACGACGGACAGGGGCCCTGTCACACCCCCGCTGTCGGCCCTCCGCCTGTCCCGGCCTGTCGTCGGCGGGCGGGAAGAGGCAGGCTTGGCCGGACAGGACAAGATCGCCGCCGTCCGCCAGGAGAGAAGAAGCGATGAAGCACATCACCCTGCGTGACCTGGACGTTGCCCGGATCGGCCTGGGCGCGATGGGCATGTCCCACGCCTACACCGGCGCGGGAACCGACGACACGGAGTCGGTCCGTACACTGCACCGCGCCCTGGAACTGGGCGTCACGTTCATCGACACCGCCGAGGTCTACGGCCCCTACACCAACGAAACGCTCGTCGGCCGCGCGCTGAGGGGCCGCCGCGACGAGGTCGTGCTGGCCACGAAGTTCGGGCTGATCTCGCACACCGGCCGCCAGGGCGCGGACAGCACTCCCGCGAACATCCGCGCCGCCGTCGAGGGCTCGCTGACCCGGCTGGGCACCGACCGCATCGACCTGTACTACCAGCACCGGGTCGACCCCGGCACCCCGATCGAGGACACCGTCGGGGCGCTCGCCGAACTGGTCGCCGAGGGCAAGATCCGGCACATCGGCCTGTCCGAGGCCGGCCCGGAGACCATCCGCCGCGCCCACGCCGTCCACCCGGTCACGGCCGTCCAGTCGGAGTACTCCCTGTTCACCCGCGGCCCCGAGGCGCGCGTGCTGCCGGTGCTGCGCGAGCTGAACATCGGCTTCGTGCCCTTCTCACCCCTCGGGCGCGGCTTCCTGACCGGCGCGATCCGCTCCACCGACCAGTTCGACGCCGACGACTTCCGGGCTGACAACCCCCGGTTCACGAAGGAGAACTTCCAGCACAATCTGCGGCTGGCCGACGAGGTCGCCGCCGTCGGCGCCGAGATCGACGCCACCCCGGCGCAGGTCGCGCTGGCCTGGCTGCTGGCCCAGGGCGACGACATCGCTCCCATCCCCGGCACCCGGCGCGTCACCCGCGTCGAGGAGAATTCCGCCGCCGACGCCGTCCGGCTCAGCGCGGAACAGCTCGACAGGCTCAGCAGCCTCCCCCCGGCCGCGGGAGACACCCACAACGAGGCCCAGATGCGCATGATGGAGCGCTGACCCCCGCCGCACGACTGACGGGCCGCACGGGAGCGAGCGACACCCGGCCGGGGAGGCGACACCCGGCCGGGGTGCGACGGCCGCGCTGGGGTCCACGGCCGGGCGGGGGTCCACGGCCGCGCCTCAGCCGTCCTCCGTTGACGGTCCGTCAGACTGGGCATGACGCGTCCCCGCGTGTCGTCCCCTGCACCCCGAGGTACCGATGACCTTCGGTCTGGCCCGTCGCGAACTGCGGCCGAGAGTCCCCCTGCGGCCGGGCGAGGGGGACAAGCAGCACCTGACCAGCATCGAAGGGCTGGCGGCACTGTCGCTGGACGCGCTCAGCTCGGTCGCGTACGGCCCCGAGGCGATCGTGCTGGTCCTGATCGCCGCCGGTTCCGGGGCGCTCAGCGCGACACTGCCGGTGACGCTGGTGATCGCCGGGCTGCTCGCGGTGCTGGTGGTCTCGTACGGGCAGGTCATCGCCGTGCACCCGGACGGCGGTGGCGCGTACGCGGTGGCGAAGAAGGACCTGGGGCAGGGCATCAGTCTGCTCGCCGCCGCGAGCCTCGTCGTCGACTACGTGCTCACCGTCGCCGTCAGCCTCGCCGCGGGCGCCGCGAGCCTCGCCTCCTCCTACCCCTCCCTCGCGCCGCATCTGCTGCCGGTGTGTCTGCTCGGGCTCGCCGTGCTCACGGCCGTGAATCTGCGGGGCGTGGCCGAGAGCGCCCGGGTGCTGATGCTGCCGACGGCGCTGTTCATCGCGAGCGTCCTCGGGATCATCGTCTTCGGCCTGGTGCGCTCGCACCCCGTGGCCGTCGTCGGCACTCCCCAACCCGTGCACATCACCGAGTCGTTGGGGCTGCTGCTGCTCCTGAAGGCGTTCTCGGCCGGCTGCTCCTCGCTGACCGGCGTGGAGGCCATCGCCAACGGGGTGCCCGCCTTCCGCGACCCGCGGGTCAGGCGGGCGCAGCGCACCGAGCTGATGCTGGGCGGCCTGCTCGCGCTGATGCTGGTCGGGCTCGCGGTGCTGATCCGCCGCGACCATGTGGCGCCGCGCGGCGACGTGACCGTCCTGGCGCAGCTCACCGCGGGCTCCTTCGGGACCGGCTGGCCGTACGACGCGACGAATCTCGTCGTCACCCTGGCACTGGCGCTGGCCGCCAACACCAGCTTCGGCGGGCTGCCGGTCCTGATGAGCCTGCTGGCCCGCGACCACCGGCTGCCCCACCTGTTCGGTCTGCGCACGGAGCGCCCGGTGTACCGCTGGGGCGTGGGCGCCCTCGCGCTGCTCGCCGCGCTGCTGCTGATCGCCGTGGACGCCGACACCCACCGCATGCTGCCGCTGTTCGCGATCGGCGTGTTCATCGGCTTCACCATCAGCCAGATCGGCCTCGTTCGGCACTGGCGCGGGGAGCGTCCCCGCGGCTGGCGCCAGCGCGCGACGCTCAACGGCTTCGGCGCGGTGCTGACGGCGATCGCCGCCGTCGTGCTGCTCGCCGACAAATTCCTCGCCGGGGCCTGGGTGGTGGTGGTCACCGTGCCGCTGCTGATGCTGCTGTTCGCCCGTATCCAGCGCTACTACACCGAGGTCGGGAAGGAGTTGGGGCTCGGTGAGGTCCCGCCGCCGGTCCGGCGCACCGTGTCCCTGGTGATCGTGCCGGTCGGCGAGGTCAGCAGGCTCACCCAGCAGGCGCTGACGGCGGCCCTCAACCTCGGCACCGCCGTCGTCGCCGTCGCCGTACAGGGCGACCCCGACAAGGCCCGCGCCCTGCGGGAGAGTTGGGACCGCTGGAATCCGGGCGTACGGCTGGACATCGTGGAGAGCCCGCACCGTTCGCTGGTGCAGCCGATCGTCTCCTACGTCGAGCGCGAGGTGGCCAAGGGGCAGCACGTCTCCGTCCTCATCCCCGAGGTGGTGCCGCGCCACCGGCGCTACCAGATCCTCCAGAATCAGCGGGGCCTGCTGCTGGCCTCCGCGCTCAGAGCCCGTACCGACGTCGTGGTGTGCACGATTCCGTACCGGCTGAGCCTGTGAGCGGCCCCTGTCGCCCAGCCGGAGCTGTTGCGAGGGCATCGCAGCTGGTCACAGATGGTATTTCGGGAGTGGCCGCAAGGGGTTCCGTGTGCCACGGTGTCCGACATGGCGGGGACTGAGCACACCCACGGCGAGGCGCACGGCGCCGGTCACCCACACGACCACGACCATGCCGACGACCACGGCCACGGCCATCGCCGGGCGCACGGCCACGCACACGCGACGGGCGGTCGTACGCACCCCGGATCGCGGCTGCGGCACCGGCTCGGGCATCTCCTGCGGCCCCATTCGCACGAGGCGGCGGACAGCGTGGACGCGGCGCTGGAGTCGTCGGCGCGCGGGATGCGGGCGCTGTGGGTGTCGCTCGCGGTGCTGGGCGCGACCGCGCTCGTCCAGGCGCTGATCGTCGCGGTGTCCGGGTCGGTGGCGCTGCTGGGCGACACCGTGCACAATGCGGCGGACGCGCTGACGGCGGCGCCGCTGGGCATCGCCTTCGTCCTCGGACGCCGGGCCGCCAACCGCCGCTATACGTACGGCTACGGGCGGGCCGAGGATCTGGCCGGGGTCGCCGTCCTGCTAGCCATCGCCGCGTCGAGCGCCTTCGCGGCCTGGACGGCGGTGGACCGGCTGCTCGATCCGCGTACGGTCACCCACCTGTGGGCGGTGTCCGGTGCGGCGCTGGCCGGATGCGTGGGCAACGAGTGGGTGGCCGGATACCGGATCCGCGTCGGGCGCGACATCGGCTCCGCGGCCCTGGTCGCCGACGGCCTGCACGCCCGTACCGACGGCTTCGCCTCCCTCGCGGTCCTGCTGGGCGCCGCCGGTACGGCCCTGGGGTGGCGTCTCGCGGACCCGGTCGTGGGGCTGCTGATCACCGTGGCGATCCTGGCGGTGCTGCGGGACGCGGCGCGCGGGGTGTTCCGGCGGCTGATGGACGCCGTCGACCCCGAGCTGGTCGACCGGGCCGAGCGGGCGCTCGGCGCGGTGCCGGGGGTGGAGGGGGTCGGGCCGGTCAGGATGCGGTGGATCGGGCACGCGCTGCGGGCCGAGGCCGCGGTCGTGGTCGACCCCGGCATCAGCGTCGTCGCGGCGCACGCCGTCGCCGTGCGGGCCGAGCACGCGCTGCTGCACGCCGTGCCGCGGCTGCGGGCCGCGACCGTCCACATCGACCACGCCCCGGCCGGTGCCCACGCCCACGTCCACGGCGCCGGGGACCCGCACGCGCTCCTCGCCCACCACCAGCCCGTCTGACGCCCGGCGCCGGGCGCGGTCCCGTCCCTGGACGAAAGCCGTCGCGGGCGGGAGGCTGGTACGAGAACGCCGACGCATCCGGCGATCGGCGGATGGGAGCCCCGTGATGGACGCCACCAGGTCCGATACCGCACGGTCCGACACGGCCTTGCCCGGCCCCGCCTCGCCCGGACGTCCCGTGGGGCGCGTCGAAATGACCCCGGCCGCCGAAGCGATGGTCGACCAACTGGCCCGGCGGCACGGCCCCCTGATGTTCCATCAGTCCGGCGGCTGCTGCGACGGCAGCTCACCGATGTGCTACCCGCGCGGTGAGTTCCGGGTGGGCGGCGCGGACGTCCTGCTCGGCCGGGTCGCCGGGGACACCCCGTTCTGGATGAGCGCGAGCCAGTACGCGTACTGGAGCCACACCCACCTCACCGTGGACGTCGTGCCCGGCCGCGGCAGCGGCTTCTCGCTTGAGGCCCCCGAGGGCGTCCGCTTCCTCCTGCGCTCCCGGCTGATGACGGACGAGGAGGTCGAGCGGATGGAGGCCGAGCCGCCGCTGCCCACCGGGAACACCGTGGACGCCGAGGACACCGAGACCGCGGGCTAGGACCGGCCGACCCCGGAACCGGGCCGCGCCCGAAGAGGGCCGAACCGGAGCCGGGCCGCGCGTCCGGCACAACCTCCTGGTCTGCGCTCTCGACCGGACGATCACGTCTCCCTAGGATGGAAGTCGTCACCGCAGCTTTCGATCAACGAACCACCGTGAGGGGCCCGATGGAGCACCGGGACGCACCGCTTTCCGACAAGATAGATGTGACGGTGCCCGCTGTGGCACGCATGTACGACTACTTGCTGGATGGGAAGGACAACTACCCGGCCGACCGCGAGGCCACGGAGCAATTACTCCTCCAGGTCCCCAGCATGAAGATCCTGGCCCTGAACAACCGTCAGTTCCTGCGCCGGGTGGTGCGCAGGCTCGCGGAGGACTACGGCATCAAGCAGTTCGTGGACCACGGCTCCGGTCTGCCGACGCAGGACAATGTGCACGAGATCGTGCAGCGCATCAACCCCGACGCCCGCGTGGTGTACGTCGACAACGACCCGATCGTGCTCGCCCACGGCCGCGCGCTGCTCCAGCAGAACGAGAACACCTCGGTGATCCAGGCGGACTTCCGCGACACCGAGAGCATCTGGCAGCACGAAGAACTGACGCGGCTGATAGACCTCAACGAGCCGGTCGCCGCGCTCTTCGTGTCGGTGCTGCACTGCATCCGCGACACCGACGACCCCGCGGGCGTCGTCCGGCGCGTCGCCGAAAAGCTGCCCAAGGGAAGCTTCCTGGTGGTCTGTCAGCTCGTCAGCGACGACCCCGAGACCCGCCGCTTCGTCACCGAGTTCATGGACCAGTCCACCGGCGGCCACTGGGGTGAGGTGCGCAAGCCCAGCGACCTCGCCGGTTTCCTCGAAGGCTACGAGATCATCGAGCCGGGCCTGGTGGAGGTCTCCACCTGGCGCCCCGACAGCGACCTCGGCCTCAAGCAGCCCAGCAAGGAATGGATCGAGTACGGCGGCGTGGCCCGCGTGTAGCAACGCCCACGGCAGAGCTTCGGCCCGCACCCCCGGCGAGGGGGATGCGGGCCGGCGTCGTTCTCGGGGGCCGCTCTACTTGTAGCGCTTCAGCGCCTCTTCCAGCAGCACGCGGCTCTCCACCGGCGTCGCCGCCAGCGCGCTCAACTCATCGAGCGCGGCACGGTACTTGTCCAGCTCTTCCAGCCGGTCCAGGTACATCGCGCTCGTCATGTGCTCCAGATAGACCACGTCGGGCAGGAAGCCCTGGGCGAACCGCAGATACGTGACCGCGGAGCCGGGCGTCGCCGCCGCGCTCGCCGACCAGGAGGCGATCTGGAGCCGCACACCGGGCTGGCGCAGCACCACCAGCAGATACTCCAACTGCTCGCGCATCACCGCGGGACCGCCGACCGGGCGGTGCAGCACGCCCTCGTCGATCAGGGCCCACAGCACGGGAGCGCCGGGCTCCGCCATCCTGCGCTGGCGTTCCAGCCGCAACTCCACGCGCCGCTCGACCTCTTCGGGCGAGGCGAGCCGGTGGCCGCTGCGCACGACCGCCTGCGCGTACGAGGGCGTCTGGAGCAGGCCGGGCACGAACTGCGTCTCGTAGGTACGGATCACGTGGGCGTCGCGCTCCAGACCGATCAGGCCCTGGAGCCAGTCGGGAACGACCTCGCCGTACGGCTGCCACCATTCGGGCTTGGCCGAGCGCTGGACCAGGAAGGCGATTTCCGCCCGCTCCTGCTCCGCGACGCCGTAGAGCGCGAGGAGATCGTCGACGTCCCTTAACTTGAGGGAGACGTGCGCCGTCTCCATGCGGCTGATCTTCGAGGCGTGGCCACGGATACGCTCTCCGGCCTGTGCCGGGCTGACCCCGGCGGCCTCGCGCAGGGCACGCAGATAGTTGCCGAGCACACGTGCCAACGCCTTGGCGCCCATGTCCGGGCGGCGCTCCAGCAGTTGCAGCGGTGATACGAGTTGCGGCTGAGCGGACATGCGGGCTCCCGGTAGAAACTGGACGCACGCCAGTATTGCACTGCGAGGCGCGCTGTCGCGCCCCTACCGGAGTCACGAATTCCCGACTTCACGCCGTCGCGCTCAGCCGTCAACTGTTCTTGTCGTCATTCACTCAGACGGACGCGCCTGAGCGTAACCGCCTCACGCGGTGAGGAAGTCGAAGTCCCCGTCCTTGGCGCCACCGATGAAGGCGACCATCTCGTCGTGCGTGTAGACGAGCGCGGGACCGTGCGGGTCACGGGAGTTGCGGAACGCAACGCCGCCATCAGGCAGTTTGGCCGCCTCGACGCAGTTGCCGCTCTGATTGCTCCGCCCGCTCTTGACCCACTCGACACCCGGGATCTCGTCCGCCCGCACTCCGTTGTCGAACTGCTTCATCCGGCACCACTCCTCTGTGAGTTGTACTCGATCGCTCGCAGTCACAAGCATGCCCGCGACCGCAACTGCGGATGCAATTCCAGATGCAATTGCATCCAAAGTCGTCCCGCTGATGATACTGACAACGGAGGTGTGATCGAGACTCCTGAGCCCCACCAGTACGTGAAGAAACGGCGGAGGACGAGGCACGGACGCCCTCGTACGCGGACAAAACCGGTTGTCCGTCGCGTACGGCTCTGCTGTACTCCCGACGACAGTCCAACGGCCCCCGTACGACCGGACCGGCCGACCGTACCCAGGAGATGATCATGCGCGGAACTTCAGTCCCCACCCAGACGGCAACTCCCACCGATCTAGAGGACTTGAAGCTTCTTGCGTACGTTGAACCTGGGCATCCTGGCGCACGTCGACGCCGGTAAGACCAGCCTGACCGAGCGGCTGCTGTTCGCCGCCGGAGTCATCGACGAGGTCGGCAGCGTCGACGACGGCAGCACGCGGACCGACACCCTGGCGCTGGAGCGCCGACGCGGCATCACCATCAAATCGGCCGTCGTCTCCTTCGAGGTCGACGACGTGACCGTCAATCTCATCGACACCCCCGGCCACCCGGACTTCATCGCCGAGGTGGAGCGCGTGCTGAGCGTGCTCGACGGCGCGGTGCTGGTGATCTCCGCGGTCGAGGGCGTGCAGGCGCAGACCCGCGTCCTGATGCGGACGCTGCGGCGACTGCGCATCCCCGTCCTGATCTTCGTCAACAAGACCGACCGCCGCGGCGCCCGCTGCGACGAGGTGATGCGGAGCGTCCGGGGCAAGCTCGCGCCAACGGCCTTCCCGATGGGCCGGGTTGAGGAATCCGGCACGCGGGGCGCGCGCAGCGTCCCGTTCACCGCCGCCGACCCGGACTTCGTCGCCGGTCTGGCCGGCCTGCTCGCCGAGCACGACGACGCGTTCCTCGCCGACTACGTGGCCGACGAGTCCGCGGTCTCGTACGGCCGGGTGCGCGCCGAGTTGGCGGCGCAGACCGCGCGCGGACAGGTGCATCCGGTCTTCTTCGGTTCCGCGATCACCGGCGCGGGCGTCGCCGCGCTGACGGCCGGTCTCACCGAACTGCTGCCCGCGGCGGCCGGTGACGCCCACGGCCCGGTCTCGGGGCGGGTGTTCAAGATCGAGCGCGGCCCGACCGGTGAACGGACCGCGTACGTACGGCTGTTCTCCGGGACGGTACGCACACGGGACCGGCTGCCGTTCGGCCCGGACTCCGCGGTGGGCAGCGAGAAGGGGCACGGGGACAACGGTGCCGACGGGGCCGACGGGGCCGCGTCGGCCGGCGAGGCCAAGGTCACCGGCATCAGCGTCTTCGAGCGGGGCGCCGCCGTGCCCGCCGCGTCCGTCTCGGCCGGGCGGATCGCGCTGCTCAAGGGCCTGGCCGACATCAGGATCGGTGACACGGTCGGCGATCCGGGCGCCGCTCCCCCGGACGGCCGGCACTTCTCGCCGCCGACGCTGGAGACGGTGGTCGTCCCCACCCGCGCGGCCGACAGGGGGACGCTGCATGGGGCGCTCGCCCAACTCGCCGAGCAGGACCCGCTGATCAATCTGCGGCTGGACGGAGTGCGGCAGGAGATCTCGGTCTCGCTCTACGGCGAGGTGCAGAAGGAGGTCGTCCAGGCCACGCTGGCCGACGAGTTCGGGGTCGATGTCACCTTCCGCGAGACCACGACGATCTGCGTCGAGCGCGTGGTGGGCTCCGGCGAGGCCGTCGAGTTCAACAAGAAGGACGCCAATCCGTTCCTCGCGACGGTCGGGCTGCGCGTCGAGCCCGCGCCGCCGGGGTCAGGGGTGGCGTTCCGCCTCGGGGTCGAACTCGGCTCCATGCCCTATTCGTTCTTCAAGGCCGTCGAGGAGACCGTGCGCGAGACGCTGCGCCAGGGCGTCCACGGCTGGGAGGTGATCGACTGCGTCGTGACGATGACGCACTCCGGCTACTCGCCCCGGCAGAGCCACGCGCACGCCGTGTTCGACAAGAGCATGTCCAGTACGTCGGGCGACTTCCGCAATCTGACGCCGCTGGTGCTGATGGACGCACTGCGCGGGGCCGGGACCAGGGTGCACGAGCCGATGCACCTCTTCCGGCTCGACGTCCCCGCCGACACCTTCGGCGCGCTGCTGCCCGTCCTGTCCCGGCTGCGCGCCGTACCGCGCGCACCCGAGCCGCAGGGTGACTCGTACGTCCTGGAAGGCGTCGTCCCGGCCGCGCGGGTGCATGAACTGGAGCAGTCGCTGCCGACGCTCACGCACGGCGAGGGCGTCCTGGAGTCGGCCTTCGACCACTACGAGCCGGTGGTCGGCGCGGTGCCGGAGCGGCCCCGGACCGACCTCGACCCGCTGAACCGCAAGGACTACCTATTGCAGGTGCGGCGCCGGGTGAGCGCGGGCCGGGAGGAGGAATGAGGCGTGTCCCGGGCGCGGCGGGGCGCGGGACGGGTACGGCGGCGGGTCATGACCGCGGGCGCGCTCGGGACGGCCCGGCAGGCGGCGCCGACGATTCGGGCGGGCCCGTAGGCTGAGTCCGGCGGAGCCGCCGACCGGCAGGCGCGGCACGGTGGATCGGCCACGGGTCCGGCCCGGCCGCCGCCCGCCCCGCACCCGCCGCACCCGCACCCGCACCCGCACCCGCACCCGCACCATCGGATCGGACACCGCGCATCGTGAAGCCCCGCCCGGCACGTCGTACCGCCACGCCCGACCGCGCGTCGGCACGTCCGCCCGGACGTACGGCGGCGGACGGCGCGTCCGGCGCGGAGCCCGGCGGGGAATCCGGTGCCGACCGGCGGTCGGCGCCGCGCCGCAGGCGGCTCGTCGTCACGGCCGTCGTGGCCGCGCTGCTCACCGGCGCCGCGACCGCCGTCGACCTGGCCGTCGAGCACACCGCGCGCGGCCGTATCGCCGAGGCGGTGGCCTGCCGCCTGAAGCCCACGGGGCCGGTGACCGCCGAGCTGACCAGCGCCTTCGCCGGGCTCCGGGTGCTCACGGGGAATCTCGGCAGCGCGCACATCGCCGCCGACGGTGTGCGCAGGGGCGACACCGAGGTGAATGTGGCGGTCGACCTGCACGACGTGTCGACCGACGGCACGACCAGCGGCGGCACGGCGACCGCGACCATCGCCTACGCCGAGTTGCAGAAGCGGCTGGCCGCGCGGGACGGCAAGGTCGCGGGGCTGGCCGTGGGCGGCGACGGCGGCGGGCTCGTACTCACCGGCAGCATCGGCGGTCTGCGCCTGCCGATCACCGTGCACACCCGGGTCACGACCGGGAAGGGCGGTCTCACGGTCACCCCGACCACCGTCCGCGTGCTCGGCCGGGACGTCGCCGTCGCCGATCTGGCGTCGCTGCCCGGCGGCGGCGATCTGGCCGGGCGGCTTGGCCCGCGCACCGTGGCCCTCCCCGAACTGCCCGACGGCGTACGGCTGACCGGCGCGCGCACCGACGGTACGGGGCTCGCGCTCTCCCTGGAGCTCGCGCGGGGCGCGGCGGGCAAGGACAAGGACGCCGCCTGCGCGTGAGCGCCTCGGTGCTCGGTGCGCCAGCGCCTCGACGCCGGGCGGGACCGCGTCTCCGCGAGCCGCCCACGACACGTATCCGGCGCGCGGAAAATCCCTCGCGGGGCGGCCGGGTCCGCGCGGTACGGTGCCTGGCATGCCGGAAACCGCTGACCACACGACCGGGCCCGTCACGGCCGACGACCTCGACCGCTCCGTCCAGCTCGCCGTCGCCGCGCTGCGCGAGGCGCCCGCGTCGGCGTGGGAGGACCGCAAGGCCGGGTCGCTGGAGTGGGACTGCTGGGAGACGGTGGAGCACCTGGCCGACGACCTGTTCGCGTACGCGGCCCAACTGGGCCCGAGGCAGCCCCCGTTGAGCACGGACGTGCCCTTCTCCTGGTCGCCGCGCCGGCCGGGCGGCCCGCCCAACGCCATCCACGCGGACCGGAAGGCGGGCCCGGAGGGCCTGTTGCAGGTGCTGGAGGCGACCGGCGCGCTGCTGGTGGCCATGGCGCGTACGGCGTCGCCCGAGGTCCGCGCCCACCACAGCTACGGCGTCTCCGACCCCGAGGGCTTCGCCGCGATGGGCATCGTGGAGACCCTGGTCCACACCTACGACCTGGCGGCCGGGCTCGACCTCGCCTGGAATCCGCCCGCCGATGTGTGCGCGAGGGCGCTGGCCCGGCTGTTCCCGCACGTCCCGCTGACCGCGGACCCCTGGTCCACCCTGCTGTGGGCCACCGGCCGGATCGACCTCCCGGACCACCCGCGCGTCACGTCCTGGCGCTGGTACGGCGCGCCCCGGCCGTAACCCGCCGCCCCGTACCCGGCGGCGCCTCTCCCCCTGCCCGAACCCCGAAACAGACATATCGTGCATCCTGTCGCCCCACGCCACTAGGAGGCCCGTGATGTCCGAACTCATCGTGATCGGTTACGAGGACCCGACCGTCGCCAAAGACGCCTACACCGCCGTGCAGAATCTCCAGAACGACTACGTGGTCAATCTGACCGGTCTGGCCATCGTCTCGGTGGACGAGGAGGGCAAGACGCACGTCGACACCCCGAGCAAGATCGTCGGCGTGTCCGCCGCGTCGGGCGCGCTGTGGGGCATGGTCTTCGGCATCCTCTTCCTCGTCCCCGGCCTGGGCCTGCTCATGGGCGCCGCGATGGGCGGGCTGCTCGGCAAGCTGGGCAAGTCCGGGATCGACGACCAGTTCCGCGGCCAGGTGCAGGCACTGCTCACGCCGGGCACGACCGCGGTCGTGATCATGGCCTCGAAGATCACCGAGGACAAGTTCGCCGACGCCATGCAGGCCTACGGCGGCACGCTGCTCAAGACCTCGCTCTCGGACGAGGACGAGGAGGAGCTGTCGGAGCACCTGGCGGGCGCCCAGCAGAAGTGACACCGCCCCGCGCGGCCCCGCCTCCGTTCAGTGCGGCGGCAGCGGGGCCGCGCGGGCGGGGTCGAGGAGCGGCGCGAGCAGGTCGCCCTCGACGCTGAGCCGCGCGGGCAGGTCGGCCAGGGTGAAGGTGAGGTCGTCCGGGGTGTGCGCGGCGGCGATCTCCGGCCAGGACAGCGGCGCGGAGACGGTCGGCGTCGGGCGGGCGCGGACGGTGTACGGGGCCGCGGTGGTCTTGTTCCCCGAATTCTGCGACCAGTCGATGAAGACCCGGCCGGAGCGCGCGGCCTTCGTCATCCGGGAGATCACCCGGTCCGGGTGCCGGGCCTCCAGTTCCTGCGCGACCCGTTTGGCGTAGGCGGTCGCCGTCGCCGGGGTCGCGTCCCGCAGCGCGGCGAGCAGGTGCAGGCCCTTGGAACCGCTGGTCTTGGCCCAGATCTCGATGCCGTCCTCCGCCAGCCGTTCCCTGAGCAACAGTGCCACCCGGCAGCAGTCCACGACCGTGCAGCCGTCGCCGGGGTCGAGGTCGAGGACCAGCCGGTCGGCGACGCCGGGCTCGTCGGCGCGCCACTGCGGGGTGTGCAGTTCGACGCAGGCCAGATTGGCCGCCCACATCAGCGTCGGCAGGTCGTTGACCTGGACCTGCTCCATGAATTCGCCGCTGCGCCTGACGGACTGCGAGACGGTCACCCAGTCGGGCGTACCGGCGGGCGGCCGTTTCTGGAAGAAACGCTTGCCGTCCACACCGTCCGGGGTGCGGACGAAGCTGACGGGACGGCCGCTGACGTACGGCAGCAGGCCGGTGGCGACGCTCGCGTAGTAGTGCAGCAGCTCGCCCTTGGTGGTGCCGGTCTCCGGCCAGAGCACCCGTTCGAGGTGGCTGACCTTGATCCGACGACCCTCGACTTCCGTGATCGGCATATCATAAAGGTCCCATAGCCTGACAAAAAGGACTCGCTATGCGCAGTGTCTGGTCGGGGAATCTGGCCTTCGGGCTGGTTTCCATACCCGTGAAGCTCGGTTCCGCCGTGTCCAGCCACAAGATCAGCTTCCGGCAGGTCCACCTCACCGACCAGGGCCGGGTGCGGTACCAGAAGACCTGTGAGCTGGACGAGGAGGTCCTGACCGCCGCCGACATCGGCCGCGCGTACGAGACGCCGGACGAGCAGCTGGTCGAGATCACCGACGCCGATCTCAGGGCGCTGCCGCTGCCGACCGCGAAGACCATCGAGGTGAGCGGTTTCCTCGACGCGGCCTCCGTCGACGCGATGCAGCTCGACACCCCGTACTTCCTGGCCCCCGCCTCCCCCGCCGCGAACAAGCCGTATGTGCTGATGCGGGAGGCGCTGGCGCGCGCGGGCAAGGCCGCGGTCGGCAAATTCGCCATGCGCAACTCCGAGCATCTGGCGCTGATCCGCGCCCACGACGACGTCCTGCTGCTCCAGACCCTGCGCTGGCCCGACGAGTTGAACTCCCCCGCGGAGGCCGCCCCCAAGGGCAGTGTCAGCATCAGCGATTCGGAACTGAAGCTCGCCGACACCCTCATCTCGGCGCTCGGCGAGGCGGATCTGACGAGCTATCACGACGAGTACGCGCAGGCCGTGGAGGCGCTGGTCACCGCGAAGCTGGAGGGTTCCGAGCTTCCGGCGGCCGAACAGGCCGGACCGGGCAAGGTGGTCGACCTGATGGCCGCGCTGCGCGCGTCGGTGGAACAGGCGAAGGGCGGGCGCGGCGAGGGCGCGGGGTCGGGCACCTCGGGTGCCTCCGGTGCGTCCGGTGCTTCCGGTGCTTCCGGTGCTTCCGGCGATTCCGCTACGGACGAGGCGGCGGACGGCGACGACCGCACCGGGCACGCCAGCGTCACCGAACTGAAGTCGTCCCGCAGGTCCGGCGCGAAGAAGACGGCGGCCGGGAAGAAGGCGACCGCCTCGAAGTCGAGCGGTACGCGATCGGGCGGCACGGGGTCGAGTGGCACGGGGTCGAGCGGTACGCGGTCGGCCGGGGCGAAGTCCGCGAGCGCCAAGTCGGCGGGGACGAAGTCGACGGCGTCGAAGACGGCCGCCGCGAAGGGCGGCACCTCGAAGGCGGGCGCGCGGAAGACCGCGGCCACGAAGAAGACCGCCGCCGCGAAGAAGACGGCCGCTTCGCGGCGGAAGGCGGGCTGATCCGCCGCCGGGACGCGAACCCCGTCCCCGGTCGGCCCCTGATCCGCCCGTCCGTCCGCGAGGCGCGCCCGGACCCGGCCTCCCGCGCGAGCCCGCGCGGCCCCGCGCCTCTCCCCGCATGATCTTCCTCTGCGCAAGTCGCGTCATTTTCTTGCGTTACTGATCTTTGTTTTTGCGCACCATCCTGTAGATTGCCTCTGTGACGAAACGACTCTCCCAAGTGGCCAGGTTCGCGGGTGTCAGCGAGGCGACGGTCAGCCGTGTGCTGAACGGCAGCCCTGACGTGGCGCAGTCGACGCGGGACTCCGTGCTCACCGCACTGGACGTCTTCGGGTTCGAGCGGCCCGCGCGGATGCGCAGCGCGCGGGCGCCGCTGGTCGGCCTTGTCGTCCCTGACCTGCAAAATCCCATCTTCCCGGCGTTCACCGAGGCGCTGGCGGGGGCGCTGAACAAGCGGGGGCTGATCCCGGTGCTGTGCACCAGGACCGCGGACGGCGTCTCGGAGGCGCACTACATCCAGATGCTGCTGGAGCAGAACATCGAGGGGATCATCTTCGTCGGCGCGAGCTACGCGGACGCAGGCCCGGAGCACGGGCGGGACCTGCGCGAGCGCCAGGTGCCGATCGTGCTGATCAACGCGGCGGACGAGAACCGGCAGATATCCCAGGTCTCGGTGGACGACGCGGCGGCCTCCGAGCAGGCGCTGACGCATCTGACGGGGCTGGGCCACGAGCGGATCGGCCTGGTGCTCGGACCGGTGGGGCATGTCCCCTCGGCCCGCAAACTCGCAGGTTACGCGGCTTTCTGGGAGCAGCGGGGGCTGTCGCCCGCGGACTGGCGGCCCCTGGTGGCGCACGCGATGTTCTCGATGGAGGGCGGGGCGACGGCGATGCCCCGGCTGTTCGCGGAGGGGGTCACCGCGGTGGTGTGCGCGAGTGACGCGCTCGCGCTCGGCGCGATCCGGGCGGCCCGGCGGCACGGGATGAAAGTCCCGGACGATCTGTCGGTGATCGGTTTCGACGACTCGCTGTACATGGTGGCGACCGACCCGCCGCTGACCACCTCGCGCCAGCCGGTGCAGGCGATGGCCGCCGCGGCCATCGCGTCGCTCGTCACACAGATCGACGGCCACGCGGTCACCGACGAGGTGATGCTCTTCGAACCGGAGCTGATCGTGCGCGGCTCCACCCGGATGCGCAAGGTCGTGAAAAGCGGCTGACCTGCACCGTCGTCCGTAGGGCGACGGCTTTCCGACTCCGCGCGAGGGCGGGGCGCCAGGACCGGTTCACGGTCCCGGAGCCCCGCCCTCCGCGTATGCGCTCGCGCCCTCTGCCGGTCCCGCCCCGGCCCGCGTCCGGCGCCGGGCGGACGCGTACCGCCGCCCGTCCGGACACCCCGGCCGGCCCGCGTGTCGATGACACTGCGTTACGGGCGCAAATCCTCTGGATTACTTTCTTGCACAGATTGATTGACATCTTGCGTGACCCGATCCTACTGTCGGCGCCAACGCCAGGCGGCCGGACGTCCTGGTAACCCCGCCGTTACGCAAGCGGACGCAAGCGCACTCGCCCCTCGGGACGGGTACGTCCGCTGCCGTTTCCCAGGAAGGTCCGATCCCCATGGACGGCTCCAGAACCCGCCCCGCCCTCGGCGTCACCGCCATCGCCATCTCGCTGGTCCTCGGCGTCACCGCATGTGGCGGCGGCTCGTCCCACTCCTCCGGGGCGGACAAGGACGGCGTGGTCACGATCAGCGTGAACGGGCTGCCTCCGGCCACCCAGACCGTCGACCGGAAGAACTTCGAGGACGACATCAAAGCCTTCGAAGCGAGCCACCCGAAGATCAGGATCGACGCCCGTGAGGGTCTGATGGACCCGAAGACCTTCGCCGCGAAGCTCGCGGGCGGGCAGTTGGAGGACGTCTACTACGTCTACTTCACCGATCCCGCGGGGCTCATCCAGCGCCACCAGGCCGCCGACATCACCGCGCAGCTCAAGGACTTCCCCGCCCTGAACGACGTGCGGCCGGAATTGCAGAGCGTCTTCATGGACGCGGGCGGCAAGGTCTACGGCCTGCCCACCGGCAACTACTCGCTCGGACTGGTCTACAACCGGGCGCTGTTCACCAAGGCCGGGCTCGACCCGGACAAGCCGCCGACCACCTGGGACGAGGTCCGCGCCGACGCCAAGAAGATCAGCGCGCTCGGCGACGGCACCACCGGCTACGCCGAGTTCAGCAAGAACAACCAGGGCGGCTGGCACCTCACCTCGTGGATCTACTCCGAGGGCGGCGACGTCGCGGTGAAGGACGGCGGCGCCTGGAAGGCCGCGTTCAACAGCGACGCGGGCCGCAAGGCGCTCCAGACGCTGCACGACATGCGCTGGACCGACCGGTCGATGGGCACCAGGCAGCTCCTGGAGATCCCCGACGTGCAGAAGATGATGGGCGCGGGCAAGCTCGGGATGTACATGGCGGGCCCGGACAACATCCCCACGATCGTCAAGCAGTTCGAGCGGAAGTACGACGACTACGGGCTGGCCGCGCTGCCCGGCACCGCGACGCTCGGCGGCGGTGACGGCTTCATGTTCAACCCGAAGGACAGCCCGGCGAAGATCAAGGCCGGTCTCACCTGGATCCAGTGGAAGTACCTCGACCCGGACCGCGAGGAGGAGATCACCAAGAAGTCGGCGGGCACCGACATACCGATCGGCCTGCCGCAGCCGAACCTGTGGAGCGGGGCCGGCCAGGCGAAGGTCGACGCGGCGCACAAGAAGTACGCGAACGTGCCGCAGAAGAACTACCAGCCGTTCGTGGACCGCAGCGGCGAGGTCGCGGTGAAGGTCGAGCCGCCGAACGCCCAGCAGATCTACACCGTGCTCGACGGTGTCATGCAGGCGGTGCTCACCAAGAAGGACGCGAACATCGACCAGCTTCTCAGCGACGCCGAGAAGAAGGTCAACACCATCCTGGCCACGGTCAAGTGACAGCCGAACCGCTGACGTCGGCCCGCGCCGCCACCGCGCGGACGCCGAAGGCGCCTGCCGGGGCGGGGCGGTCCGGCCGGTCCCGCCCCTCGCGGGACCGGCTGCGCCGGGCCGTCGTCGACAACCTGGTGGCGTATCTCTTCCTGGTCGCGGGCGTCGCCGCCTTCGCGGTGTTCTCCTGGTACCCGATCGTCCGCGGTGTGCTGCTCAGCTTCCAGCAGGTCAACTACGCGGAACCGGCGCGGTGGGTGGGCCTGGACAACTTCCACCGCCTGTTCGCCGACCCGCTGTTCGTCACCGCGTGGCGCAACACCGCGTACTTCAGCCTGCTGGCCCTGGTCTTCGGCTTCGCGGCGCCGTTCGTGACCGCGATCGTGCTCAACGAACTGCGGCACGGCAAGGCGTACTTGCGGATGACGGTCTATCTGCCGGTGATGCTGCCGCCGATCGTCACGATGCTGCTGTGGCGCTGGTTCTACGATCCGGGGCCCGGCCTGTTCAATAACGTGCTGCGGATCGCGCACCTGCCCGCGCAGTCGTGGCTGGAGTCGCAGAATCTGTCGATGATCTCGCTGGTCCTGGTCTCCACCTGGGCCAACATGGGCACCACCACGCTGATCTACCTCGCGGCGCTCGGCGGCGTGCCGGGCGAGCTGTACGAGGCCGCCGAGCTGGACGGCGCGACGGTACGGCAGCGGCTGTGGCATGTGACGATCCCTCAGATGCGGTTCATCCTGATGATCACGCTGCTGCTCCAGGTGATCGGCACCATGCAGGTGTTCATCGAGCCGTTCGTGCTGACCGGCGGCGGACCCGACGACGCGACCGTGACCGTACTGCTCCTGCTGTACCGCTACGCGTTCGTCTACAACGACTTCGGCCTGGCCAGCGCGATGAGCACGGTGCTCTTCGTGGTGCTGGGGATCTTCGCCGGGGTGTACCTGCGGCTGACCCGCAGCAAGGGCTGAGAGGGGAACGACCATGGCCGCACAGACCGCTGTCCGCACGCTGATCGCGCCGACCGAGATGAACCGCCGCACGGGAAGGTTCCTCTACCGGTTCGTGCTGGGCGCGACGCTGCTCGGCTTCACCGCCGCCTTTCTCTTCCCGCTGTACTGGATGGCCTCGGGCGCGCTCAAGTCGTCGTCGGAACTGGCCCAGCCGAGGCCGACGATGGTGCCGCACTCCTGGCATCCGGAGGCGTACTCCGAAGCCTGGTCGTCGGTCGGGCTCGGCCACTACTTCCTCAACACGCTGCTGCTGGCGGCCGGGGCGTGGGCCTGTCAGCTCGTGGTCGACGTGGCCGCCGCGTACTCGCTGTCCAAGCTGCGGCCGGTGCTGGGCAATGTGGTGCTCGCCATGATGCTGGCCACGCTGATGCTGCCGGTGTCGGCGCTGCTGGTGCCGACGTATCTGACCGTCGTGGACGTGCCGTTGATCCACGTCAATCTCATCAACACGCCGATGGCCGTCTGGCTGCCGGCCTGCGCCAACGCCTTCAACATCTTCATCCTCAAGCGGTTCTTCGACCAGATCCCCACCGAACTGCTGGACTCCGCCCGGATCGACGGCGCGGGCACGGTACGGATCCTCGTGTCGCTGGTGCTGCCGCTGTCCCGGCCGGTGCTCGCGGTCGTGTCGATCTTCGCGGTGGTCGGTGTCTGGAAGGACTTCCTCTGGCCGATGCTCGTGCTGCCCGATCCCGCGAAGCAGCCGATCACGGTCGCCCTGAACCGGCTGGCGGACGACATGCCCGCCAACCAGTTGCTGGCCGGAATGGTGATGGCGAGCATTCCGCTGCTCGTCCTCTTCCTCATCTTCCAGCGCAGCATCATCAACGGCCTCACCGCGGGCAGCCTCAAGGGCTGACCGGGCGCGGGCCCGCGCTCACCCCCCACGCATGGCAACCCCCGCCGCACGACGTCGTGCGGTGCTCAGGGAAGGATCACCCATGTCTCCAAGCGCCCCAACCCACCGCGCCAGAACGCTCGCGGCGGTGCTGCCCGCGGTGCTCGCGGTGCTGATCGCACTGCTGGTCTGGCAGGCGTCGCCGTCGGCGCACGCCGCGACCACGGTCGTCGAGGCGGAGTCCGCGACGCTGTCCGGCGGCGCGGTCGTCGCCACCGACCACACCGGCTATACGGGCAGCGGTTTCGTCGGCGGCTACACCGACGCCAACAAGGGCACCGCGTCCACCGCCTTCCGGGTCACCGCCACCTCGGCGGGCGCCGGAAGCGTCACCATCCGTTACGCCAACGGCACCAGCGCCACCATGACACTCAGCCTCTACGTCAACGGCGCCAAGATCCGCCAGATCAGCCTCCCCGCCACCGCCAACTGGGACACCTGGACCACCACCGACCAGGCCGTCACCTACACGGCGGGCACCAACACGATCGCGCTCACCTTCACCACCGCCGACAGCGGCAACGTGAACGTCGACAACATCACCGCGACGACGCCCAGCGGCAGCACCACACCGCCCGCCGCGACCGGTCAACTGGAGGCGGAGTCGGCGTCGTTGAGCGGCGGGGCCGTCGTCAGCAGTGACCACACCGGCTACATGGGCAGCGGATTCGTCAGCGGCTACACCGACGCCAACAAGGGCACGGCCTCGACCGGCTTCACGGTCAGCTCGGCCGTCGCGGGCGCCGGAAGCGTCACCATCCGTTACGCCAACGGCACCACCGCCACCATGACACTCAGCCTCTACGTCAACGGCGCCAAGATCCGCCAGATCAGCCTCCCCGCCACCGCCAACTGGGACACCTGGACCACCACCGACCAGGCCATCACCTACACAGCGGGCACCAACACCATCGCGCTCACCTTCACCACCGCCGACAGCGGCAACGTGAACCTGGACAACGTCGTGGTGACGACACCGACGACGAGTACGACGCCGCCGACCACACCTCCCACGACGCCGCCCACCACACCCCCGGCCGGTTCGCTCACGCACCAGGCGGAGGACGCGTACTTCTCGGGCGGGCCGAGCGTGGTCACGACCGCCTCGGGGTTCAGCGGCAGCGGGTATCTGACGGGCTTCGGCGCGCAGGGCGCGCGGGTGGTCTTCGCCGTCAGCGCGCCCGGCGCGGCGAGCTATCCGGTGGCGGTCGCGTACCGGACCGGGAGCGGTTCCGGCGCGTCGATCACGCTGACGGCCAACGGGCTGAAGGTGGCGCAGGTCGCGCTGCCGGGTACGGGCGGGGCGTGGTCGACGGCCACGGTCAGCGCGCCGCTGCGGGCCGGGCTCAACACGCTGACGCTGCGCACCGAATCCGGTGACTCGGGCGCGCCCGACATCGACGGCGTCGCGGTGACCGGCTCGGTCGCCAACGCCACGCGCGGCGCCACGGTGCCGTACACGTCCTACGAGGCGGAGAGCGGCACCACCAACGCGAGCACGATCGGCCCCGACCGCACCTATCTGACGGTGGCGTCCGAGGCGTCGGGACGCAAGGCGGTGGTGCTCAACAGCACCGGCCAGTATGTGCAGTTCACCCTGACCAAGCCCGCCAACGCGATGACGCTGCGCTACTCGATCCCGGACAACGCGGCGGGCACCGGCACCTCGGCGCAGCTCAGCCTCTACGCCAACGGCAGCAAGGTCCGCGATCTGGACCTGTCGTCGAAGTACGCCTGGGTGTACGGCGGTTACCCGTACAACAACGACCCCTCGCAGGGCTCGGCGCACCACTTCTTCGACGAGTCACGGTTCAAGATCGGGGACTTCCCGGCCGGGACGGTGCTCAAGCTCCAGAAGGACGCGGGCAGCACCGCCGCCTCGTACACCCTGGACCTGATGGAGACCGAGCAGGTCGCCGCGGACCAGGCCATGCCCGCGACCGGCTTCGTCTCCGCGACGACGCTCGGCGTCACCCCGAACGACGGGAGCGACGACACCTCGGCGCTCAACAGCGCGGTGGTGACGGCCACGTCGCAGGGCAAGGGCCTGTGGCTGCCCGCGGGCACGTACAACATCTCCGGGCACGTCAATCTGACCGGGGTCGCGCTGCGCGGCGCGGGCGAGTGGGCCACCGTGCTCCAGGGCCTCAACGGCAAGGGCGGGCTCTTCGGGCAGGGCGGCACCAACACCGTCCAGGACCTGACGATCTCCGGTGACGTGTCGTACCGCGACGACGCGAATTTCGACGCCGCGATCGAGGGCGACTTCGGCAACGGCTCGACCATCCAGGACGTGTGGATCGAGCACACCAAGGTCGGCCTGTGGATCGACGCGCCGACCAACGGCCTGTACGTGGGCGGCCTGCGAATCCGCGACACCGCCGCCGACGGCGTCAATCTGCACAAGGGCACCGCGAACACCGAGGTGTGGAACACCAGCGTTCGCAACACTGGGGACGACGGTCTCGCGATGTACTCCGAGGCGAGCGCGGTCACCAACTGCGCCTTCCGCTTCGACACCGTGCAGATGCCGCTGCTGGCGAACGCCGCCGCGATCTACGGCGGCAACGGCAACCGGATCGTGGACAGCGTCGTCGCCGACACGGTGACCGGGGCCTCCGGCATCGCGGTCAGCACCCGCAACTTCAATCCCGCGCCGGTCCCGTTCAGCGGCACCACCACCGTCGCGCGCAACACCCTGCTGCGCACCGGCGGCTACGAGCCGAACTGGCAGAGCAAGCTCGGCGCGCTGTGGATCTACGCCGACGGCTCCGACATCACGGCGCCCGTCGTGGTCAAGGACCTCGACATCACCGACAGCACCTACAGCGCGGTCCTGATCTCGTATCAGAAGACCGTCACCGGGCTGACGTTGAACAACGTCAAGATCCAGACGGCCGGCGCGTACGGCCTGGAGATCGACTCGAAGGGCTCCGGCACCTTCGGCGGCGTCACGGTCAGTGGCGCGGCCTCCGGCGGGCTCAGCACCACCGGGACCTTCACCATCAACCGGGGCTCCGGCAACACCGGCTGGTAACGCCCCCGCACACCCCGGTCCGCCCCGCACCCCTGACGGGGCGGACCGGCCCCCGCGCATGCCCTGCGGCCCTCCGGGCCCTGGCTCTCCACGACCGTCAAGGAGACTCCCGTGACACTGCCCGCCTCCCCCACCGCACCCGCCTGGTGGCGGCACGCCGCGATCTACCAGATCTATCTGCGCAGCTTCGCCGACGGCAACGGTGACGGCATGGGAGACCTCGCCGGGGTCCGCGAGCGCCTCCCCTACCTGCGGGATCTCGGCGTCGACGCGCTCTGGTTCAACCCCTGGTACGTCTCCCCGATGGCCGACGGCGGCTACGACGTCGCCGACTACCGTGACATCGACCCGATGTTCGGGACGCTCGCCGAGGCGGAGCGGCTCATCGTCGAGGCGCACGAGCAGGACCTGCGGGTCATCGTGGATCTGGTGCCCAACCACGCGTCCGACCAGCACCCCTGGTTCCGGGCCGCGTTGGCGGCGGGTCCGGACGCGGCCGAGCGGGAGCGCTTCTGGTTCCTGCCGGGCCGGGGCGCGGACGGCGAACTCCCGCCCAACGACTGGCAGTCGTACTTCGGCGGCGCCGCCTGGACCCGGATCACCGAGGCGGACGGCACGCCCGGCCCCTGGTACCTGCACATGTTCGCGCCCGAGCAGCCCGATCTGAACTGGGAACACCCGCAGGTGCGGGCGGAGTTCGAGAGCATCCTGCGGTTCTGGCTGGAGCGCGGCGTGGACGGCTTCCGGATCGACGTGGCGCACGGCCTGGCCAAGAAGCCGGGGCTGCCCGACGTCGGCCGGGACCCGGACGTCACCGACCTTCCCTACCAGGACTGCGACGCGGTGCACGAGATCTACCGCGACTGGCGGAAGATCGCCGACGGTTACGCGCGCAGCCCCCGGCCCGGCGGGGCGCCCGGCGAGCGGGTGTTCGTCGGCGAGGTGTGGCTGCCCACGCCCGAGCAGTTCGCCCGCTATCTGCGCCCCGACGAGCTGCACTCCGCCTTCAACTTCGAGTTCCTGTGCTGCGCTTGGGACGCGGCCGGGCTGCGCGAGGTCGTCGACGCCACGCTCGCCTCGCACCGGCTGGTGGGCGCGCCGCCCACCTGGGTGCTGTCCAACCACGACACGATCCGGCACGTGACGCGGTACGGCCGCGAGGACACGTCCTTCGACATGGGCGACAAGCGGCTCGGCTCGCCGAGCGACACCGTCCTCGGACGCCGCAGGGCCCGCGCCGCGGCGCTGCTCACGCTGGCCCTGCCGGGCGGTGTGTACGTCTACCAGGGCGACGAACTGGGCCTCGCCGAGGTCGAGGACATACCCGACCACCTGATCCAGGACCCGACGTATGCCCGCTCCGGGGGCCGCGACCGTGGCCGGGACGGCTGCCGGGTGCCGCTGCCGTGGTCGGCGGAGCCGGTCTCGCTGGGCTTCTCGCCGGACGGCGCGAGCGCCGGTCCGTGGCTGCCGCAGCCCGCCGAATGGTCGGGGCGGTCCGTCGCGGCCCAGCAGGGCGATCCGCACTCCGTGCTCGCCCTGTACCGGGCCGGTCTCGCGCTGCGCGGGGAGTACCTCCGGTGGCTGCCGGAGACGCTGGAGTGGGTGGACGCGGGTCCCGGCACGGTGGCCTTCCGCCGGGACGGCGGCTTCCAGTGCCTGGTCAACCTGTCCGCCGAGCCGGTCGCGCTCCCCGCCGGGCTCCGGGTGCTGCTGGCCAGCGGCCCGCTGGAGGACGGCCTGCTGCCCTCCGACACCTGCGTCTGGCTGACCGCCGAATGACCGGCGCGCCCGCGCGCTGATCCCACGAGCCCCGGCCCGTCCCCGCTGATCGCGTAGAAGACCGCGTCCCCCTCCGATCCCGCGGAAGACCCCCTCCCCGCCGATCCCCGTGTCCCGTCCCGGCCGACCGCCGGGGGACGCGGGGATTTGTGCGTGGCGGTCGCCGGACCGCGCGTCCCACCTGGCGGAATTCACAACGCGTTCATTGACGTGGCACGCGCCACCTGGCTGACTTACGCCCAGGCCGGACCGCTGTCCGGCCCGGACTCACGACGCGAGGCCCCTACGGGCCGGCACAAGGGGAGGTGACCAGGGTGTACGCAGCTACGAGGACGGCCGCCGCCTGGCGCCGTCATCTCCGGGACGACGCGTACCGCAACCGGCACATCGACCTGCTGCGTGTCAGCAGCGCTCTGTGTCGACGCTGAATCCCGGGCCCGCCGCACGCTTCTGACGCGTTGTCACATCGGGCCCCCGCGCACTCCACCGCCCCTTCTCATGGGGCGGCTGCCGACGTCTCCCTTCGCGCTGGAGTTCTCCGATGAGCGAGCCACCCCGCCCCGCCGTGCCCGCGGGCGCGACCGACACCGCCGTGCCGGAAGGCACGACCGACACCGTCACCACCCCTGCTCCACCGCCGCCGCGCACCCCGCCCGCCGACGACAGACGCGTCGGCCGGTCGGCGCAGCGCGTCGTCCCGCTGCGGCACCCCTGGCGCTGGGCGCTGACCGCCGTCGCCCTGGTGCTCGTCGCGCAGATCACGCACGGCCTGGTCACCAACCCCTTCTTCCAGTGGGACCGCTTCCGCTACTGGTTCCTGCGGCCGGTGATCCTGGACGGGCTGCTGGTCACGCTCCAAGTCGCCGCCTGGAGCGCCCTGTTCGGGCTGCTCGGCGGCATCCTGCTCGCCCTGTGCCGACTGTCCAGGAGCCCGGTGCTGCGCTCGGTGAGCTGGATCTACATCTGGCTGTTCCGCTCGGTGCCGCTGATCGTCATCCTCCTGTTCCTGTTCAACTTCTCCTCGCTGTACGCCACATTGAGTCTGGGCGTGCCCTTCGGTCCCGGCTTCGTGCACTTCGACGAGTCGCGGCTGGCCACCGACATGGTGGTGGCCGTGGTCGGCATCAGCCTCAACGAGGCCGCCTACGCCGCCGAAGTGGTGCGCGCCGGAGTGCTCTCGGTGGACCAGGGACAGCACGAGGCCGCCGCCGCGCTCGGCCTGCCGCGCGGCTACCAGTTCACCCGGATCGTCTTCCCGCAGGCGCTGCGGGCGATCGTGCCCTCGTACGTCAACCAGTTGATCGGGCTGATCAAGAGCACCTCGCTGGTCTTCTACGTCTCCCTGCTCGACCTCTTCGGCAAGGTGGAGAGCATGGGCAGTACGTATCCGGGTGACGTCGTCCCGCTGCTGCTGGTGGCGACCGTCTGGTACGTGATCCTGACCAGCGTCGTCTCGGTGGTCCAGTTCTACGTCGAGCGGTACTTCTCACGCGGCGCGCTGCGGACCGTACCGCCGACGCCGTTGCAACGGCTGCGTACGGCAGTGCGCGATCTGCGGGCGCGCGCCGAGATCGGATCGATCGCATGAGCGCCGACCGCGTCCCCGCCGACACGTTGGTCACCGCGGTGACCGGGCGCCCCGCCGCCGTGACCGTCCACGACGCGCACAAGTGGTACGGCACGCACCAGGTGCTCTCCGGTGTCGATCTGACCGTGCAGCCCGGACAGGTGACGGTGATCCTCGGCCCGTCGGGCTCCGGCAAGTCGACGCTGCTGCGGGCGATCAACCACCTGGAGAAGCTGGACATCGGCTACGTCAGCCTCAACGGCGAGCCGATCGGCGTACGGCACCACCGCGGCCGGCTCAAGGAGATCAGCGAGCGGGCGATCCTCGCCCAGCGCCGCCGGATCGGCTTCGTCTTCCAGGGCTTCAACCTCTTCCCGCACCTCAGCGTGCTGGACAACGTGGCCGCAGCGCCGGTCGCGGCCCGGCAGAAGACCAGGGCCGAGGCGGAGGAACTGGCCCGCGCGCTGCTCGGCCGGGTCGGGCTCGCCGACAAGGTCGACGCCTATCCCCGGCAGCTCTCCGGCGGCCAGCAGCAGCGGGTGGCCATCGCCCGCGCGCTGGCCCTCGAACCCGGCGTCATCCTCTTCGACGAGCCGACCTCGGCGCTCGACCCCGAACTCGTCGGCGAGGTACTGGCAGTCATCCGTGATCTCGCCACCAGCGGTACGACGCTGATCGTCGTCACGCACGAGATCGGCTTCGCCCGCGAGGTCGCCGACACCGTCGTCTTCCTGGACGGCGGCCGGATCGTCGAACAGGGCCCGCCCGACCAGGTGTTGGACAACCCCCGGCACCCCAGGACCCGCGAATTCCTCAGCAAGGTCCTCTGAACCCTCCTCCGAACCCCCGTACGCCGCGGGCCAAGGCGCGGACACAGGCGCCTTCCACAGCGACGGCCGCCTGCCCGCGGGCGCCCGATACGTCACCCCCCGCACATCCGCTCACCATCAGCGAGGTTCACCATGCCCGACATCCGTACCACCGCCACCAGACGCGTCGCCGCGGGCATCGCCGTCGCCGCCCTCACCTTCGGCCTCGCCGCCTGCGGCAGCGACAGCGGCTCGGACGCCGCGGCACCGGCCGCCGCGGACGCCAAGGGCACCGTCGTGGTCGGCGCGCAGTCCAACGGCGCCGCCAAGGAGATCACGCTCACCGTCCCTGAGGTCGCCGCCATCCGCGCCGAGCTGCCCAAGTCCGTGCTCGACAGCAAGCAACTCGTCATCGGCCTGGGCTTCCTGCCCGCCGGCTCGCCGCCGATCGGCTACGTCGGCGCGGACCAGAAGACCATCACCGGCTCCGAGCCCGACCTCGGCCGGCTGATCGCCGCCGTCTTCGGCCTCAAGCCCGTGCTGTCCAACGCCACCTGGGACAACCTCTTCGTCGGCATCGACAGCGGCAAGACCGATGTCGGCTTCTCCAACATCACCGACACCGAGCAGCGCAAGGAGAAGTACGACTTCGCCAGCTACCGGCAGGACAACCTCGGCTTCGAGGTGAAGAAGAGCGACACCTGGAACTTCGACGGCACCTACCGCAGCCTGGCGGGCAAGACCGTCGCGGTCGGCGCGGGCACCAACCAGGAGAAGATCCTGCTGAAGTGGCAGAGCGAGCTGAAGGCCGACGGCAAGAAGCTCACGATCAAGTACTTCCAGGACTCCAACAGCACCTATCTGGCGCTCAACTCCGGCCGGATCGACGCCTACTTCGCGCCCAACCCGAGCATCGCCTACCACGGCACGCAGACCGCGGGCTCGCCGAACGCCACCCGCAGCGCGGGCAAGTTCTCCGGCGCCGGGGCGTCCCTGCAAGGGCTGATCTGCGCCACGGCGAAGAAGGACAGCGGCCTGGCCAAGCCCCTGGCCGACGCGATCAACCACCTGATCAAGAATGGTCAGTACGCGCAGTGGCTCGCCGCGTGGAATCTGGCCAACGAAGCGGTGCCCGCCTCGCTGGTCAACCCGCCGGGGCTGCCGCTGACCAACTCCTGACCCCATACCGGCCGCGGCACGGCCCCGCACCGACCGAAAGGAAGTCGACCGCCATGACACGCAGGAAAGTCGTCGTCGTCGGAGGCGGGGCCATGGGCTCGTCCGCGGCCTGGCACCTCGCCTCGCGCGGCGCCGAGGTCACGCTGCTCGAACAGTTCGCGCCCGGCCACGACCGGGGCAGCTCGCACGGCAGCTCCCGGATCTTCCGGCTCGCGTACGCCGATCCGTTCTACGTCGGCCTCGCCGTACGGGCGCTGCCGCTGTGGCGGCGGCTCCAGGACGAGACGGGCAGCACCGTACTGACCCTGACCGGGGCCGTCGACCACGGGCCCGCGCGGGCCGTCGCGGCGCTGCGGGACGCGCTGCGCGGGGCCGGGCGGCCCAGCCAGGAGCTGACCGCGCGGGCCGCCGCCGAGCGCTGGCCGGGGCTCGTCGCGGACACCACCGCGCTGTTCCACCCCGAGGCCGGGCGGCTGCACGCCGACGACGCGGTGGCCGCCTTCCAGCAGGCCGCGCGGGCCAAGGGCGCGACCGTACGGCACGGCGTCAAGGTCGGCGCGCTGCGGCGGCGCGGCTCGGGCGCCGAGGTGGTCACGGCGCGGGACGAGGTGATCGCCGCGGACGCCGTGGTCGTGGCCGTCGGCGGCTGGGCGGCCCGCACGCTCGGCCAGGTCACCGAGGGCCCGCCGCCGCTGCGCGTCACCCAGGAGCAGCCGGTGCACTTCCCCGCCCCCGACGCGCCGGACTGGCCCGCCTTCATCCACCACGGCGGGGCCGGTATCGACGAGGCCGCGGGCGTGTACGGCCTCGGCAGCGCCGACGGGGTGAAGGCCGGATTCCACGGGATCGGCCCGGTCGTGGACCCGGACGACCGGGACCGCACGCCCGATCCCGTGGTCCTCGGCAGGCTCCAGGAGTATGCCGCCCGGTGGCTGCCCGGTGTCGATCACACCCGGCCCACCCCGGTGACCTGCTTGTACACCACGACCCCCGATCATGACTTCGTGATCGACCGTGTGGGACCTTTCACCGTCCTCGCGGGATTTTCCGGGCACGGATTCAAGTTCGCATCAGTGGTCGGCGAAATCGCCGCCGACCTCGTGGACGGCCGTCCGGGGTCAGGACGGTTCGCGATCGGCCGTCCGTACCGCCCGGCGACAGCGCAGTGACGGCGACGCGCCGTACGACAGCAGAACGGAGAGTCACGGCGACCATGTCGACCAGCCTTCAGCACCCGCAGCAGCAGCCCCAGAACCCCGGACCGACCGGCGACCAGGTCTTTCCGGCGTCGCCGCACCCTCTGGACAACCCCGCCTGGGCCGCGCTGACCGGGGCGCACCGCCATCTCGCGCAGATCGTCGGCTCCGCCGCGCGCTACCCGGAGGACGTCTCGCCCTTCGTGGCGCTCGCCGACCCCGCCGATCCGGCCGCGTGGGCGGACCTCGCCGCCCTCATGGGTCCCGGCGCGACCTTCGCGCTGGCCGGCGTCCCGGCCACGCCCGACGGGTGGCGCAGCGAGTGGGGAGCCGAGGGCGTGCAGCTCGTCGGGACCGACGCGCTGCTGGACGAGGCCGATCCGGAGGCGCGCCCGCTCGGCCCTGCGGACGTACCGGAGATGCTGGACCTGGTCGAGCGGACCAAGCCGGGTCCGTTCAGGCAGCGCACCATCGAACTGGGCGCCTACTACGGCATCCGCCGCGACGGAAAGCTCGTGGCCATGGCCGGTGAGCGGCTGCGGCTCGACGGCTGGACCGAGATCAGCGCCGTGTGCACCGACGACGCGTTCCGCGGCCAGGGCCTGGCGTCCCGGCTGGTGCGGCACACGGCGGCCGGGATCCGCGGCCGGGGCGACCGCCCGTTCCTGCACGCGGCGGGCAGCAACGTCAACGCCATCCGGCTCTACGAGTCGATCGGCTTCGCGCTGCGCCGCACCACGCACTTCCGGGGCGTACGGGTGCCGGGCGGCGACGGCGACGCGGAAGGCACCGGCGGCGCGGGCGAATGAACGCCGGTGACGGACACCGGTGACGGACGCCATTGCGCGGGACGGTATCCGCGAGATAGCGTCGAATTCAGGTGATGAGTGTCAGCGACAAGCCCTGGCTGGCTGACCGGCAACCCTCCCTCGCGGCGGGGTGCTCCAGGTGACAACCAGGCGGGTCCCGACCGGACCCGCAAGCGCGACTCCGGTACGGCCCCCGGCCGTACCGCCCGGACGGGGGTGACGACAGTGCGAGCGGACTTCGACCGCGCCGACGTGCGCACCCTCGTCCCGCGCGGACCCGTCGTGCATCTGTACGGGCGCCAGCACATCGATCTCCAGCGCGTCGCCGGCGCGCTCTGTTGCGCCTGATCTGACCCCGCCGACGCGACCGCCATGGGGCGGCCGTGTCCTCCTCCGGTCGATCAGGAAGGCACTTCGCCGTGTCCGCACACCCGTCATCCCTGTCCTCCTCCGCCTCCCCCGAGCCCGCTTCATCACCTTCGTCCGCGCCGTCGGCGTCCGCCGCCCGTCCGCCGCTGCACCTCGCGGTCGCCCTGGACGGCGCGGGCTGGCACCCGGCCGCGTGGCGGGAGCCGGACGCGCGACCCGGCGAACTGTTCGACGCCGCCTACTGGGCGGACGCCGTGACCGAGGCCGAGCGCGGCCTGCTGGACTTCGTCACCATCGAGGACTCCCTCGGGCTCCAGTCGACCGGGTACGGCGACCCCGACGAGCGCACCGACCAGGTGCGCGGCCGGCTGGACGCCGTGCTCATCGCGTCCAGGGTCGCCCCGCTGACCAGCCACATCGGTCTGGTGCCGACCCTGATCGCCACGCACACCGAGCCGTTCCACCTGTCCAAGGCCATCGCCACCCTGGACTACGTGAGCGGCGGCCGGGCCGGGCTGCGCATCCAGATCTCCGCCCGACAGCACGAGGCCGCGCACTTCGGCCGCCGCGAATTCCCGCCGTTCCGCATCGAGGAGTACAACCAGCCGCACGTCCAGGACCTGGTCACCGACCTCTTCGACGAGGCCGCGGACTACGTCGAGGTGCTGCGGCGGCTGTGGGATAGCTGGGAGGACGACGCGGAGATCCGGGACGTGGCCACCGGCCGCTTCGTGGACCGCGACAAGCTCCATTACATCGACTTCCAGGGCCGCCACTTCGGCGTCAAGGGCCCCTCGATCACACCGCGCCCCCCGCAGGGCCAGCCGCCGGTGACCGCGCTCGCGCACGCGACCGTGCCGTACCGGCTGGTGGGGCGCGCCGCGGACATCGGCTATGTGACCCCGCACGACGCGGGGCAGGCGGCGGCGATCGTCGCGGAGATCCGCGCCGAGCAGCGGGCCGCGGGCCGGGAGGCCGAACCGGTCCATGTCTTCGGCGATCTGGTGGTCTTCCTCGACACCGACCGCGCTGCGGCCGAGGCCCGCAGGGACCGGCTGGACGCGCTGCTCGACCAGCCGTACACCAGCGACGCGACCGTCTTCGCCGGGACGCCCGCCGAACTGGCCGACCTGCTGCTGGAGTGGCAGGACGCCGGGCTGACCGGTTACCGGCTGCGGCCGGCGGCGCTCGGCCACGACCTGCCCGCGATCACCCGCGGCCTGGTGCCCGAGTTGCAGGCGCGCGGCGCCTTCCGACGCGCGTACGAGGCCGGCACACTCCGCGGCCTGCTGGGGCTCGCGCGCCCCGCGAACCGTTACGCCACCACCAGCGCCTGAGCCGGAGGATCCGACCGTCATGAGCAAGCCCCTGAAGCAGATCCATCTCGCGGCCCACTTCCCCGGCGTCAACAACACCACCGTGTGGAGCGACCCGGCCGCGGGCAGCCACATCGAGTTCAGCTCCTTCGCCCACTTCGCGCGCACCGCGGAGCGGGCCAAGTTCGACTTCCTCTTCCTCGCCGAGGGCCTGCGGCTGCGCGAACAGGGCGGCCATATCTACGACTTGGACGTCGTCGGCCGCCCGGACACCTTCACCGTGCTCGCCGCGCTGGCCGCGGTGACCGAGCGGATCGGCCTGACCGGCACGATCAACTCGACGTTCAACGAGCCGTACGAGGTGGCCCGGCAGTTCGCCAGCCTCGACCACCTGTCCGCGGGCCGCGCCGCGTGGAACGTCGTCACCTCCTGGGACGCCTTCACGGGGGAGAACTTCCGGCGCGGCGGCTTCCTTCCGCAGGACGAGCGGTACTCCAGGGCGCGGGAGTTCCTGGCCACCGCCAATGAGCTGTTCGACTCCTGGCACGGCGACGAGATCGTCGCCGACCGCGAAACCGGGACGTTCCTGCGGGACGCGCGGGCCGGGGCGTTCGTCCACAAGGGCCAGCACTTCGACATCCAGGGGCAGTTCAACGTCCCGCGCAGCCCGCAGGGCCGCCCGGTGATCTTCCAGGCGGGGGACTCGGAAGAGGGACGCGAATTCGCCGCGTCGAGCGCGGACGCGATCTTCAGCCGGTACAGCACTCTCAAGGAGGGGCGGGCGTTCTACACGGACGTCAAGGGGCGCCTGGCCCGGCACGGCCGCAGGGCGGACCAGTTGCTGATCCTGCCCGCCGCCACCTTCGTGCTCGGCGACACCGACGCCGAGGCGGAGGAGCTGTCCCGCGAGGTGCGCCGCGCGCAGGTCAGCGGTGCCACCGCGATCAAGCACCTGGAATTCGTCTGGAACCGCGACCTGTCCGGGTACGACCCGGAGGGCCCGCTGCCCGAGATCGACCCGGATCTCGGCGAGCACACCATCGCCCGCGGCCGGGCTCAAGTCCGGATGTACCGCGACCCGTTGGCGACCGCCCGCGAGTGGCGGGAGCTGGCGGCGGCCAACAAGTGGTCCATCCGCGACCTGGTCATCGAGACCGGCAACCGCCAGTCGTTCGTCGGCTCCCCCACGACGGTCGCGGAGACCATCAACTCCTTTGTGCAGGCCGACGCGAGCGACGGTTTCATCCTCGTCCCGCACATCACCCCCGGCGGTCTCGACGTCTTCGCCGACACCGTCGTGCCACTGCTCCAGGAACGCGGTGTGTTCCGTACCGAGTACGAGGGCGGCACGCTGCGGGACCACCTCGGCCTGGCCCACCCGGACGCCGGGGGCGACGCCGCGGACGTACGGGAGTCGGTGGCATGAAGTTCCTCGCCATCACGCTGATCGTGCACCGGCCCGACCCGGTCACCGGCATCCTGAAGTCCACTCATGAGCGCTTCAGGGAAGTCCTCGACAACGCGGTGCTCGCCGAGGAGTTGGGCTTCGACGGGTTCGGGGTGGGAGAGCGGCACGAGCGGCCGTTCATCTCCTCCTCGCCGACGGTGGTGCTCAGCCATGTCGCGGCGATCACCCGGCGCATCCGGCTCTTCACCGCGGTCACCACGCTGAGCCTGCTGGACCCGGTCAGGGCGTACGAGGACTACGCGACGCTCGACCATCTCTCCGAGGGCCGCCTGGACCTGATCATCGGCAAGGGCAACGGCACGGCGCAGCGCGAGCTGTTCCACGTCACACCCGAGGACCAGTGGGACCGCAACGCCGAGAGCTACGAGGTGTTCCGGCAGATCTGGCGGCAGGACAAGGTGACCGCGCGGACCCGCTTCCGCCCCGAGCTGAAGGACGCGGAGGTCTGGCCGCGGCCGTACCAGCGGCCGATCCGGGTCTGGCACGGCAGCGCGACCAGCAAGGAGTCCGTGGACCTCGCCGCCCGCTACGGCGATCCGCTGTTCTCGGCGAATGTCACCAACCCCATCGAGCCGTATGCCGAGTTGATCCGCTACTACCGGGAGCGCTGGGAGCACTACGGGCACGATCCGGCGGACATCGCGGTGGGCGCGGGTTCCGCGGGGCTGTACGTGGCCCGCACCTCGCAGGAGGCGCTGGAGGTCTACCGGCCGATCTTCGAGAGCAATCTGGCGTTCCAGAAGGAGGTGGGCCTGCCGGTGGTCTTCGGGACGCTGGAGGACTTCGTGGAGCGCAGTTCGGCGCTGATCGGCAGCCCGCAGCAGGTGATCGAGAAAGTGCACCGCTATCACGAGGAGTTCGGGCACACCGTGCTGCATCTGCACGCGGACGCGAGCGGGCTCGGCGAGGCCGAGCACCGTACGTCGCTGGAGCGTTTCCAGTCCGAGGTCGCGCCCGTGCTCCGCGCGGAGATACCCGATCCGCCGTGGGACTGGGGGCCGGTGAACACGGCCTCTCCGCGTAAGGACACCGTCGGCGCAGGCACCATCGCAAAGGAGGGCGACGCCGCATGAGCGTTCCCGCAGCTTCCGGCTCATCGAACCCCTCACGTCCGTCGGACCCTTCGAGTTCCCCGGACCCTTCCGCCTCTTCGGCTTCTTCGAACTCGGCGTCGGTGCCGCTGTCGATTCTCGACCTGTCGCCGATCAGTTCGGGCTCCACCGCCGCGCAGGCGCTGCGCAACACCGTGGACCTGGCACAGCGCGCGGAGGCCGCCGGATACGCGCGCTACTGGCTGGCCGAGCACCATCTGACGACCGGGGTCGCCGGGGTGTCGCCCGCGCTGGTGATCCAGCTCGTGGCGGCGGCGACCGCACGAATCCGGGTGGGCGCGGGCGCGGTGCAGCTCGGGCACCGCACACCGCTGTCGGTGGTCGAGGAGTTCGGGCTGCTCGACGCGCTGTACCCGGGCCGGATCGACCTGGGCCTCGGCCGTACCGGATTCCGTAAGCCGTCCGCGTCCGGCGGCGCGCCCGCCGCTCCCCCGGCGCCGCGCCGCACCGAGGCCCGGTACACACCGGAGGGGCTGCTGATCCCCGCGCCGTACGACTTCAGCCGGCTGATCGGCTCTCCGCTGCTGACGCGCTACACGCAGCTCGTGCAGTACCCGGGGGCCGAACTGCCCGAGTACCGCGACCAGCTCGACCAGATCCTCGGGCTGCTGCGCGGGGACTACCGGACCCCGGAAGGACTCGACGCGCACGCGGTGCCCGGCGAGGGCGCCGATCTCCAGGTGTGGGTGCTGGGCAGCAGCGGCGGGGCGAGCGCGCAGGCGGCGGGCGCGCTCGGCCTGCCCTTCGCGGCGAATTACCACGTGAGTCCGGCCGCCGTCCTCGAAGCGGTGGACGCGTACCGCAAGGCGTTCGTGCCCTCCGCCACGCTCGACGAGCCGCATGTGCTGGTCTCGGCCGATGTCGTGGTCGCCGAGGACGACGCCAACGCGCGGCACTTGGCGTCGCCGTACGCGCTGTGGGTGCACAGCATCCGCTCGGGTCAGGGCGCGATCCCCTTCCCGAGTCCGGAGGAGGCCGCGGTCCACTCGTGGACGGCGGACGAGCGGGCGCTGGTCGAGGACCGGGTGCGCACCCAGTTCACCGGCACACCCGAAAGTGTCGCGGACCGGCTGCGGGTGCTCCAACAGGCCACGGGCGCCGATGAGTTGCTGGTCACCACCATCACCCACGACCACCGGGACCGGGTCCGTTCCCACGAGTTGCTGGCGGACGCCTGGCGGCGGACCGCATGACCTCACCCGTATGACGTCACGCATGACGTCACAGCTCAGCGCGACCAGGAGGCTCCCATGACCGACCACCCCACCGCCACCGACGGCTATCTGGAGAACAACACGGCGTACGCGGCGGCCTTCGAGGGTCCGCTGCCGCTGCCGCCCGCCCGGCACACGGCGGTTCTGGCGTGCATGGACGCCCGGCTCAATGTGTACGGGGCGCTCGGTCTCGCCGAGGGCGACTCGCATGTGATCCGCAACGCGGGCGGGGTGGCCACCGACGACGCGATCCGTTCGCTGGCGATCAGTCAGCGGCTGCTGGGCACACGGGAGATCGTGCTGATCCACCACACCGACTGCGGCATGCTCACCTTCGGCGACGACGCCTTCCGCGAGTCGATCCGCGAGGAGACGGGCATCAAACCGCCGTGGGCGGCCGAGGCGTTCACCGATCTGGAGACCGACGTCCGCCAGTCCGCGGCCCGGATCAGGAACAGCCCGTTCATCCCGCACACCGACGCGGTGCGCGGCTTCGTGTTCGACGTGGCGAGCGGCAGGCTCGCGGAGGTGGCACTGCCCGACTAGGGCCTGTCCGGCGGATCATGGGCGGTCCAGGCGGTGCCCGGTGGCCCCCCGGACTCCGTCCGGGGGGACCCGGTGAGCGCAACGCACCGGGATGCCCTGATAGCAGAGCTACTCGGGCATCCCGGCAACGCGGCGGCCGTGCGTGCCAGCTGCCGAAGGGGCCGTTCGTGATCCGCCGCGCTGTCAGACCCTCCGCACCGTCAGGCCCGAGGAGCCGTCAGGCCCGCGGAGCCGTCAGGCCCGCCGCGTCCAGGACGGCGACGGCTGTGCTCAGCGCCAGGCCGTCCAGGACCTCCGCCTTGATTCCGGCGCGGGCGCTGGCGCCGTCGAAGACCAGGGTGAGCTGGCGGGCCAGCAGTGCGGGGTCGGCGGCTCCGCCGCGCGCGGCCTCCGCGCGGAAGAAGTCGGTGAGCACCTGCTTGTTGCGGCGGGCCACGACGCTCGCCGGGTGCTCCGGGTCCTTCAGCTCGACCTGCGTGGCGAGGAAGGGGCAGCCGCGGTAGTCGGCCGAGGCGGCGGTCTCCTCCAGCCGCTCGAAGACGTACAGGACGCGGTCGCGCGGCGCCGCGGGCGCGCCGGGCGGCGGCAGCAGCCGGGCCTCGGCGGGCGGCCCCTGCCGGTCGAGCGCGGCGGCCAGCACCTCGTCCTTGCTCGCGAAGAGCTGGTACATCGAGCGCTTGGACACCCCGGCGGCCTTGCACAGCGCGTCGATGCCGGTGCCGACGCCTTCCCGGTAGAAGAGCCCGGCCGCGGCGTCGAGCAGGCGGTCGCGCGTGCCGGACTTCTCCGTAGCGCCGGACTTCTGTGTCGTGGTCATACCCCGAGGTTACCGCTCCCGCTTGGCATCGGAAACCGATCGGTATACGGTGGTGGAAACCGATCGGTTTCCATGGCCGGCCGCATCCGTGCGGACCGCACGCGACCCCCCGGGCCGCGCGCGTACCGGCCACGGACCGCTCTCCTCCCGAAAGGCACTCCCATGCAGATCAACGGCGCTGTCGCCCTCGTCACCGGAGGCAACCGCGGCCTCGGCGAGAAGTTCGTCCAGGCCCTGCTCGACGGGGGCGCGGCCAAGGTCTACGCCGCCGCCCGCAATCCGGCATCGGTCACCGTGCCGGGCGCCGTACCGCTCGCGCTGGACATCACCGACCCCGAGTCGGTACGGGCGGTGGCCGAGGCGGCCGGTGACGTCACCCTGCTGATCAACAACGCGGGCGCGTCGAACGGGGTGGACCTGCTCACCAGCGAGATGGACGTCGTCCGGAACGAGTTCGAGACCCACGTCTTCGGCACGCTCGCCGTCAGCCGCGCCTTCGCGCCGATCCTGGCCCGCAACGGCGGCGGCGCGGTGCTCAACGTGCTGTCGGCCCTGTCCTGGTTCACCACGCCGGGCAGCGCCGTCTACTCGGCCGCCAAGTCCGCCGAGTGGTCCCTGACCAACGCCACCCGGCTGGCGCTGCACGGCCAGGGCACCCTCGTCACCGGCCTGCACGTCGGCTACATGGACACCGACATGGCCGCGGGCGTCGACGCCCCCAAGTCGGACCCCGCCAAGATCGCCCGCATCGCGCTCGACGGCGTCGAGGCCGGGCTGTACGAGGTGCTGGCCGACGACACCAGCCGTCAGGTCAAGGCCGGCCTCGCCGCCGACCCTTCGGCTCTCTACGCCGAACTCGCCGCGCGCTGAACGCTGAACGCTGAACGCTTCTGAGGATGCGTCAGTCAGCAGTGCGGGACGTGCGGCTGCCACTGGGCGGCGGAACCGGTCGTCAGATACCAGTCGTTGACGTAGCCGCTGTCGCCGTCGAAGTCGAGCATGAACCAGTAGTGGTCGCCGTGCCCGTCGGCGTCGCCGTCGCCGGTCGTCCAGCAGGCGAGTTCCCTCTCCTCGCCGTTGTAGTAGCGCCGCCCGGTCTGACCGGTACCGTAGCTCGGCCCGTAGCGCGAGGCCAGATACGAGCCGGGGTCGACGGCCGTCACGGTGGCACACCATATGGCGTGACCGTCGTGCGAGCAGGAGTAGCCCGCGGCGGACGCGGGCGACGCCACACCGAAGACGGCCGCGCCCGCCAGCGCGGTGGCCCCGGCGAATATCGCCGCGGCGCGCCGCGGCCATGACCGCGGTCAGCCCCGGTACTCCTCCAGCAGGCGCAGCCACACCTCACTGATCGTCGGGTACGCCGGGACCGCGTGCCACAGCCGCTCGATGGGCACCTCGCCCGCGACGGCGACCGTCGCGGAGTGCAGGAGTTCGCCGACGCCGGGGCCGACGAAGGTGACGCCGAGCAAGATGCCCCGGTCGAGGTCCACGACCATGCGGGCCTTGCCGCGGTAGCCGTCGGCGTAGAGGGAGGCGCCCGCGACCTGGCCGAGGTCGTAGTCCACGACCTCGGTCCGGTGTCCGGCGCGCTCCGCCTCGCTCGCCGTGAGGCCCACGGAGGCCGCCTCGGGGTCGGTGAAGACCACCTGCGGCACGGCGGCGTCGTCGGCGGTGGCGGCGTGCGGGCCCCAGGGCGCGTCGTCGACCGGCTCGCCCTTGGCGCGGGCGGCGATCACGGCCCCGGCGATCCTGGCCTGGTACTTGCCCTGGTGGGTGAGGAGCGCGCGGTGGTTGACGTCGCCCGCCGCGTAGAGCCAGCCGTCCGGCACACCGGTGACCCGGCAGGTGACGTCCACGCCAAGCCAGTCCCCGGGGCGCAGGCCGACCGTCTCCAGCCCGAGGTCGCCGGTGCGCGGCGAGCGGCCGGTGGCGAAGAGGATCTCGTCGGCGACGACCCGCTGGCCGCCCTCCAGGCCGACCCGTACCTCGCCGTCCGCGCCGTCGCGCTCGACAATCGGCACGTTCGTACCGAAGTGCACCTCCACGCCCGCCTCGCGCAGGCCCTCGGTGACCAGTTCGCCGACGAAGGGCTCCATGCGCTCCAGCAGGCGGTCGCCGCGCACGAGCATGGTCACCCGCGAGCCGAGCGCCTGCCAGGCGGTGGCCATCTCGACGGCCACCACACCGCCGCCGACCACGACCAGGCGGCCGGGGACCTCCTTGGCGCTGGTCGCCTCACGGCTGGTCCACGGGTTGATGTCGGCGATGCCCGGCAGCTTGGGCAGCGCGGCGGAGGTGCCGGTGCAGACGGCGACGGCGTGCCGCGCGGTCAGCCGTACGGTCTCGCCCTCCGGCGTCAGCACCGCGACCTGCTTGGGACCGTCCAGGCGGCCCTGGCCGCGTACGAGATCGACGCCGACCGACTCCAGCCAGCCCACCTGGCCGTCGTCCTTCCAGTGCGAGGTGAACTCGTCGCGGCGGGCGAGGACGTCAGCGGCGTCCAGCGGTCCCGCGACCGCGCGGGCCAGCCCCGGCAGCCGGCTCGCGTCGGCGCGGGCGACCACCGGGCGCAGCAGTGCCTTGCTCGGCATGCACGCCCAGTAGGAGCACTCGCCGCCGACCAGCTCGCTCTCCACAACGACCGTGCTGAGCCCTGCGGCCTGCGTGCGGTCGGCGAGATTCTCACCGACCGGTCCGGCTCCGATGACGATCACGTCGTAGGTACGGGCAGCGTCGTTCATACCGGCTCCTGGGCTGCTGTCTGAATCACGCGGTGGTGTGCACACGTCTGTGCACACACATCTGTACTCACATGTCGGTGTTCACACATCCGGGTCGCGCGCGGAGAGGGGTGGCCAGGCCGTCATCCTACTGACGGGACCGGGCGGACGTATGATCACTTCGGGGCGCCGAGGGGCGCCGCGGGAGGTGTACCGATGGGCGAACTGGTACTGATCCGTCACGGCGAGACCGAGTGGACGCTGACCGGCCAGCACACCAGCTACACCGATCTGCCCCTCACCCCGAACGGCGAGGAGCAGGCCAGAACGCTGGCTCCGATGCTGGCCAGCAGGCACATCTCCACCGTGATCACCAGCCCGATGCGTCGCGCGCGGGACACCGCGAAGCTGGCCGGGCTCGAGCGCACACGGGTCGACGCCCACCTGTGCGAGTGGGACTACGGCGGCTACGAGGGCGTCACCACCCGTGACATCCACCGCACCCGTCCCACCTGGGATCTGTGGACCGACGGGGTCCCCGAGGGCCCCGAGGGCCATCCGGGGGAAACGGCGGAACAGGTCGGCGAGCGGGCCGACCGGGTGCTGGCCCTCGCCGACGCGGCGTTCACCAACAGCGACGGCGGCGATGTGGTGCTGGTCGCGCACGCCCACTTCCTGCGGGTGCTGACCGCCCGCAGACTGGGGCTGCCCCCGGCCGACGGCGCCCTGTTCCAGCTCGCCACCGGCACCGTCAGCCGACTCGGCCTGGAACACGGCCGCCATGTGCTGACCGCGTGGAACCGGCTGCCCTGAGCGGGCGGTGACGTCTGCGACGGCGGTGGCCTCCGGACGAGCAGTGGTCTCTGTACGGGCGCCGGTGTGCGTCCGAGCGATGGCGTCCGGACGAGCGGTGGTGTCCAGACGAGCCGCGAGGCCGGTGTCAGCCGTGTACCCCGTGTCAGCCGTGTAGCCCGGACGGACCGCCAGGAGCGGCGGCATCCGGTGGGGTCCGCGAAGACTGGGAGCAGCCCGGCGGTCCGGAGTCGGACCGGGACCGGGGCCCGGCACCAGGAGAGGACCCGGTCATGGCACTCGCGCACCGCAAGGACATCGGACTGCTGGCGTTGCGCGCGGGGACCGGCGGGGTGCTCTTCGCGCACGGCGCGCAGAAGCTCTTCGGCTGGTTCGGCGGCGGCGGGATCGACGGCACCTCGGCGGCCATGGAGCAGATGGGCTTCAAGCCGGAGCGGGCGAGCGCCGTCGCGGCCGGGCTCGGCGAGGCGGGCGGCGGGCTGCTGCTGGCCCTGGGGATCGCCACCCCGGCCGCGGGCGCGGCGGCGGCCGGCGCCATGGCGGGCGCGGTCTCCGTCCACGCCCCCGCCGGTTTCTTCAACACGTCCGGCGGCTACGAGTACCCCGCCTTCCTCGGCTTCTGCGCCGCCGCTTTGGGTGTCACGGGGCCCGGCCGCTACTCTCTGGACCATCTGACCGGCCATGTCCTGAACCGCCCGTGGGTGGTGGCCGCCGCCTTCACCGGCTCGGCAGCCGCCGCTTTCACGGTCGTACGCCGCCGCGCCGTCGGCAACGGTCCCGCGCCCGAGGATCTCGCCGTGCTGGAGGACCAGGACGGCTGAGCCGCCCGCGGACCGGTGCGGGGAACGCCGTACCGACCGGGGCAGCGGCACGCGCGGCGGCCACCGGCGGGTGCGCGGCGACGCGCGGGCGACGGCAGGGACACGGCGGCACGGGGATGGCGGCATGCGGACGACACGCCGTCGTCCGCATGCCGCCATCCGCGCAGGGTAGGCCGGAGCCAGGAACGCCGGAGCGGATTCGGCGCGGATGGCGGCGTGCGGACGGAACAGGGCGGAACAGAGCGACAGTGAACGGCGGCGAGGGAGCACGCATGACGGTGACGGCCCAGGAGCAGCGGTCACGGCTGTCCTCGCCGTGGGCGCGCGGGCTGGGCGCCGCCGCCGCCGGGGCGCTCCCGGCGCTCGCCTTCCCCGCGCCGTCGCTGTGGTGGCTGGCGTACGTGGCGCTAGTGCCGTGGATGCTGCTGGTGCGCTCCGCGGGCAGTGCGCGGCGGGCGGCGCTGGACGGCTGGCTGGGCGGCGCGGGCTTCATGCTGGCGGTGCACCACTGGCTCTTCGCGAGTCTGAACGTGTTCATCGTCGTGCTCGCCCTGCTGCTGGGCGCGCTGTGGGCGCCGTGGGGCTGGCTGGTGCGCAGGCTGCTCGGCGAGGGCACCGGGTCGCGGCGGGCCGCGGCGGCGATGGTGCTGGTGCCGTGCGGCTGGCTGATGGTGGAGCTGGTGCGCTCCTGGCAGTATCTCGGCGGCCCCTGGGGACTGCTGGGCGCCAGCCAGTGGCAGGTGCGGCCCGCGCTGCGGCTGGCCTCCGTCGGCGGGGTGTGGCTGGTCAGCCTCCTGGTGGTGCTCGTCAACACCGCGCTGACCGCGCTCGTCGCGGTGCCCGCCGTCCGCAGGCCCGCGGCGACCGCGCTGGCCACGGCCGCCGTGCTGACCGGCATGGTGTGGCTGTGGGCGCCGCACCCGCAGCAGTCCGGCGCCGTGCGGGTCGCGGTCGTCCAGCCGGGCATCGTCGTGGGCCCCGAGGCCCGGATCGACCGGCAGGTGGCGCTCACCCGCGGCCTGGTGGGCAGCCACCCGGATCTCGTGGTCTGGGGCGAGAGCAGCGTCGGCTTCGACCTCACCTCCCGGCCCCAGCTGGCGGAGGAGCTGGCGGCCCTCTCCCAGCAGGTCGGCGCCGACATCCTGGTCAATGTGGACGCGGAGCGCGCGGACGGCACCGGCATCTCCAAGACGTCGGTGCTGATCGGCCCGGACGGCGTCACCGGACCCACGTACGACAAGATGCGGCTGGTGCCGTTCGGCGAGTACATCCCCTTCCGGTCGCTGCTCGGCTGGGCCACCTCGGTCGGCAAGGCCGCGGGTGAGGACCGGCAGCGCGGCGACCACCAGGTCGTGATGGACACCGGAACGGTACGGATCGGGCCGCTGATCTGCTTCGAGTCCGCCTTCGCCGACATGAGCCGCAATCTCGCGGACAAGGGCGCCCAGGTGCTGGTGGCGCAGTCGTCCACGTCGTCGTTCCAGGGGTCGTGGGCGCCCGCGCAGCACGCCTCGCTCGCGGCACTGCGGGCAGCGGAGAGCTGGCGGCCGATGGTGCACGCGACCCTGACCGGGATCAGCGCCGTCTACGACGCGAACGGCCACCCGGTCGGGCAGCGGATCAGCGAGAGCAGCAGTACGGCGCGGGTCTACGCGGTGCCGCTGGCCACCGGCCGCAGCCCGTACGACCGGTTCGGCGACTGGGTGCCGCGTCTGGCGCTGCTGCTGGTCGTGCTGGCCGCCGCCTACGAGATCCGGCGCGTGGTGCTGGTCAGGCGGTCAGCTCCCGGACCTCGGTGACGACCCGCTCGCACAGCTCGTGGGTGCGCAGCGCGTCCTGGGCGTCGAGGTGCTTGCCCGCGCGGACGGCGTCGAGGAAGGCCAGGGTGATCTGCTCGATGCCGCGCTGCCGGGCCACCGGCACCCAGTCGCCCCGGCGGCGTACCGTCGGCTGGCCCTTGTGGTCGATGACCTCGGCGAGATTCAGCACCTGACGGCGGGTGTCGTCACCGCTGACGTCCAGGCTCTCCTCGGTGGACCCGCTCATCCGGTTCATGGAGCCGATCGCGGTGAAACCGTCACCCGACAGGTGCAGCACGATGTGGTGGACGAGGCCGGCACGGACCTTGGCGGAGACGTGGACGTCCCGGACGGTGCCGGGGGCCAGGAAGCGCAAGGTGTCGACGACGTGGATGAAGTCGTCGAAGATCATCCCGCGGGCCTCTTCGGGGAGGCCGACGCGGTTCTTCTGCATGAGGATCAGGTCGCGCGGGTGGTCGAGACACTGCGCGTAGGCGGGCGCGTAACGGCGGTTGAAGCCCGCCATGAGCGGGACGCCGCGCTCCTCGGCGAGGGCCACCAGTTGCCGTGCGCCGTCCAGATCGCGGGCGAGCGGCTTGTCGACGTAGACGGGGACGCCCGCTTCGATCAGCCGTCCGGCGATCTCGACGTGGAGGTCGGTGGGCGCGTGCACGAAGGCGGCGTCGAGGCCCTGGTCGAGCAGCGTGTCCAGTGAGGTGTGGCGGTGCGGCAGCCGGTAGGCGTCGCCGATCCGGTCGAGGGTCGCCGGGGTGCGGGTCTGGAGGTGCAGTTCGAGGTCCGGCTGCGAGGCGAGGACCGGCAGATACGCCTTCTGCGCGATGTCACCGAGCCCGATCACGCCGATCTTCCGTGGGGCGCTGCCGGATGCCATGCGCTGCTCCTGTCGTTCCTTCTCGCGGTGTCCCCGCAGCATACGGGGACGGTTCGGGAACGCTTCCGGGGCCTTCGGGCAGCGGGCGTACGGCGCGGCCCCGCGGCGGACCGGCCCCGGACGGGTGAGCGCGCGGTACGCCCCGCCCGGCCGCTCACCCCTGCGGGGCATACCCGGCTCCGCCATGTTTCGGCACAGTTGTCGGAATGCGCCGCCTACCCGTGGTCGTGTTCCTGGTGGCGGCCTCCGCCGCGGCCGGGTGCACCACCGTCTCCGCTCCCCCGGCCCCCGTCCCCGTCCCCGCTCCCGTGCCCGGCAGGGCCGCGCCGCGGGTGGCGGCGCCGGACGGCGGGCCGCTGGTGCCGCGGCCCGACCATGTGCTGCTGGAGACGGCCGAGCCGGATCCGGCCCCTTCCAGGACGCCCTCGCCCGAGCCGGAGCGCGGTGCCGTTGGGCCGGGCGGCCGACCGGGCGCGGGCCCGTACTCCGCGGGTTCAGGGCCGCGGCCTGGCCCTGAGCCGCGGCACCGGCCGGTGCCGCGCTCCCGCTCGGTGCCGCCGCCGACGTCCCTCCCGCGCGGACCGGCAGCGGCGCTGCACGGCGCCGCCGACGTCTGCGCGCTGGGCGAGACCTACGGCGGCTGGGCGAAGGACGGGGACGCGGCCCGGATCTGCCGTCAGTCCTACGGCCGGTGAGCCGGACCGGACGGGCGGCACGGCTCGCGTCGGCTGACGGCTGACGGCTGACGGCCGAAGGGTGACGGGGGACCGCTGACCCCTGCCCCCTGACGGCTCACGGCTCACGGCTCACGGCTCACGGCTCACGGCTCACGGCTCACGGCTCACGGCTACGGAAGCTGGTCGGAGCCCAGCAGCCGCAACTCCATCCGGGCCACGGCGGCCCGCACCCCGTCCCCGTACGCGTCGTCGGCGAGCGCGTCGCACGCCTTGCGGGCCAGGCCGAGGTGGCTGCGGGCCAGCCGGTCCTCGTCCACCTTCGCGTAGGAGGCGGCGAGATTGAGGTGGAGCGAGGGGTAGAAGCCGCGGATCTGCGCGGCGCCGGTGGAGCGACCGGGGCTGTCAGGGCCGCCGGGGCTGTCGGGGCCCCCGCGGGGCTCGGTGCCGCCGCGCGCCGTGACGGCGTCGGCGGCCCGCAACGCCCGCAGGTCCCAGGCCAGTTCGTCCTCGGGGTCGTCCTGCGTGTCGGCCATGTAGTGCGCCAGCGTGCAGCGGTGCAGGGGGTCGCCCCGCTCCCCGATCTCGTCCCACAGCGCGCCGAACCGGGTTCTGGCCTCCTCCCGGTCCCCGGCGTGCAGCAGCATCACGACCTGTCCGATCCTGGTCATGATCGCGTCCGGTCCAACCGGCTCGTCCCGTCGCTCCACCCGAGCCTCCTCGCCTCACCCACGAAGCTAACTCGCGGACGCCCCGAGATCGGGGATGCGCCAGTCGATCGGGGTGTGCCCCTGGTCGGCGACGGCCTTGTCGATCTGGGTGAAGGGGCGGCTGCCCATGAAGAGCTTCGCCGACAGCGGCGAGGGGTGCGCGCCCTGGACGACGGCGTGCCGCTCGGTGTCGATCAGCGGCAGCTTCTTCTTCGCGTAGTTCCCCCACAGGACGAAGACGGCCGGGTCGGGGCGGGCCGCCACGGCCTTGATGACCGCGTCGGTGAACTTCTCCCAGCCCTTGCCCTTGTGCGAGTTGGCCTCGCCCTCGCGGACCGTCAGCACCGCGTTGAGCAGCAGGACACCCTGATCGGCCCACGGCATCAGATAGCCGTTGTCCGGAATGGGGTGGCCCAGCTCCTCCTTCATCTCCTTGAAGATGTTCCGCAGCGAGGGCGGCGTCTTCACGCCGGGCCGCACCGAGAAGCACAACCCGTGCCCCTGTCCCGCGCCGTGGTACGGGTCCTGACCGAGGATCAGCACCTTGACGCGGTCGAACGGCGTCGCCTCCAGCGCCGCGAAGACCTCGTCGCGCGGCGGGAAGATCCGGTGCTCCTCCCGCTCGGCCTCGACGAATTCGGTGAGTTGCTGGAAGTACGGCTTGTCCAACTCCTCGCCGAGAACGGTCTCCCAGGAGTCGGGCAGCATGCTGGGCACGTCAGGAACCTCCGGCAATCGATCCGTTTGCTACTGCCCCAGAACGTACCGCCACCCACTGACATCCCCGCACCCCCGGCCAACTCACCGGCCGGCTCGCCGATCAGCTCGCCGATCGGCGTCGGCGGCCTCACCCGCCCGCCGCGCTCAGACGGCGTCCAGCCGGGCCCGCAGCTCCGGGTCGAGGTCCAACTCCACGGCGCCCAGTGCCTCTTCGAGCTGCGCGAGGCTGCTCACCCCGACCACGGGAACCACCGGCAGCGCGCCGCCCATCTGCCAGGCCAGGACGACCTGGTTGGGCGTCGCGCCCGCCTCGGCCGCGACCTCCCGCAGTACTTCGAGCCTGCGGTGCGACAGAGGGTGGTCGTACTGCGCGAGCAGTTCCTTGTCGGCGCGGGTGTAGGCGCCGCTCATCAACGGCCCGTACGCCATCAGCGTCATGTCGTCGTTCGAGGCGACCAGGTCCTGCATGTCGTCGCGGGCGTACCACTGCGCGCCCCACTCGCCGCCCGGCACGGGCCACAGGTAGGTGTAGCGCTGCTGCACGCACGTGTAGCCGGGCAGCCCGTGGTCGGCGGCGTACTGCCGGGCCGCGCCGACGCGCCAGGCGGCGTGGTTGCTGCATCCCAGGACGCGGGTGCTGCCGCCGCGCACGACGTCCGCGAATGCCTGGACGGTCTCGGCCATCGGCACGTCGCGGTCCTCGACGTGCGCGTAGTACACGTCGACGTGGTCGGTGCCCAGCCGCCGCAGGCTGCCCTCGATCCCGGCCTCGATCGCCTTGGCCGACAGCCCTTCCCAGGCGTCGGGCCAGACGGCGGTCGATCCGACGGGCGGCCGGGCCCCGACCTTGGTGGCGACGACGGTACGGTCCCGGGCGCCGCGGCTGTGCAGCCAGCGGCCGAGCAGCAGTTCGCTCTCGTCGCCGGTGCCGCCGGGGGCCCAGACCGAGTAGTTGTTGGCGGTGTCGACGTAGGTGCCGCCCGCCTCGGCGAAGCGGTCCAGGATCGCGAAGGACGTGGCTTCGTCCACGGTCGTGCCGAACGGCAGGATGCCCAGGCACAGGGCGCTGACCTCGGGCCCCGCGCCTCCTGCGAGTGTGCGGTAACGCATGTGCGGTCTCCGTAATCCGTAACGTGGGAAGTCCTCGGCGGGCGACCGTCGCGGTCACCCACACGAGGACTGTGCACGTTGGAGTACGGACGAAGGCAAGCACGCGCGTCCGGGCCGCGTTCGTACGGGCCGGCTCGCGGACCCCTCGGACGGCCGCCGCTACGCGACCCCCGCCTGGAGGAACAGCCCGCCGTCGAGGACGAGATTCTGCCCGGTGATCCAGCTCGCCTGGTCGGAGAGCAGGAAGGCGGCGGCGCCGCCGATGTCCTCGGGCAGACCGAGCCGCTTGAGCGGGTACGCGGCCGCGACCTCCGCCTCCCGGCCCTCGTACAGCGCGGCGGCGAATTTCGTCTTCACCACGGCGGGCGCGACCGAGTTGACCCGGACGCCGGGCGCCATCTCCGCGGCGAGCTGCACCGTGAGGTTGATCATCGCGGCCTTGCTGATGCCGTAGGCGCCGATGAGCGGCGAGGGGGCGAGGCCCGCGACGGAGGCGACGTTGACGATCGCGCCGCCGTTCTCCTTCTGCCACGCCTTCCACGTCTGCTGGGCGAAGCCGAGCGCGGAGATGACGTTGGTCTCGTACACCTTGCGGGCGACGCCGAGGTCGAGGTCGGCGAGCAGCCCGTAGACCGGGTTGGTGCCCGCGTTGTTGGCGAGGTAGTCGACGCGGCCGAACGCCTCCATGGTGCGTTCCACGGCGACGGCCTGGTGCGCCTCGTCGTGGGCCTTGCCCGCGACGCCGATGGCGCGGTCGGCGCCGAGCTTCTCGACGGCTTCCTTGAGCGCGTCCTCGTTGCGCCCGGTGATGCACACCCGGTCGCCGCGGGCGACGAGGGCTTCGGCGATGCCGTAGCCGATGCCCCGGCTGGCGCCGGTGACGAGGGCGACACGCCCGCTGTCGGGGGGCTGGGTCATGGTCTGGGGCCTCCGGCCTGTCGGTTGTGGGGGTGTCACTCGGTCGGCGCGGCGCGCGTCAGTCGAGCGGGCCACCGGCCACGTACAGGACCTGGCCGGACACGAAGCCGGCCTGCTCGCCGGTGAAGAAGGCGATGGCGTTCGCGACGTCGTCGGGGACGCCGACCCGCTGGACCGGGATCTGGGTGGCGGCGGCGGCCTTGAAGTCGTCGAAGCCCATGCCGACGCGCGCGGCGGTGGCGGCGGTCATGTCGGTGGCGATGAAGCCGGGCGCGACGGCGTTGGCGGTGACGCCGAACTTGCCGAGTTCGAAGGCGAGGGTCTTGGTGAAGCCCTGGAGACCGGCCTTGGCGGCCGAGTAGTTGACCTGGCCGCGGTTGCCGAGCGCGGAGGACGAGGAGAGGTTGACGACGCGGCCGAACGCGGCGTCCACCATGTGCTTCTGGACGGCGCGGGTCATCAGGAAGGCGCCGCGCAGGTGCACGTTCATGACCGTGTCCCAGTCGGACGCGCTCATCTTGAACAGCAGATTGTCGCGGAGCACGCCCGCGTTGTTCACCAGGATCGTCGGCGCGCCCAGCCCCTGGACCACCTTGGCGACGGCCGCCTCGACCTGCGCCTCGTCGGACACGTCGGCGCCGACCGCGATGGCCCTGCCGCCCGCCGCGGTGATCGTCTCGACGGTGTCCTTGCAGGCGCTCTCGTCGAGGTCGAGTACGGCGACGGCGCGGCCCTCGGCGGCCAGACGCACCGCGGTGGCGGCGCCGATTCCGCGCGCGGCACCGGTGACGATCGCGACGCGCTGCTCGGTGGTGGACATCTGATCTCCTCAGCCCTGTGGTGCGGCGCCGTCCGTGCCCGGCCCGCGCCTGGCACATGAGCGACCGCTTAGTAGGTCCCGTTGCCGAAACCGTAGGAGCGCCGTGACCCTGTGTCAACGCCACCACGGCCGATGTGGCTCAGGGCACGGCTGTGCGAGATGGCTCAGCGCACCAACAGCTCCAGCAGCCGGTCCGCCTCCCGGCCCGCGTCCGCGGTGAGACCGGTGTGGATCGGGCCCGGCTGCACGATGGTGCTGCGCGGCGCGGTGAGCCAGCGGAAACGGCGTCCGGGGTCGTCTCCCGCCGCCTGTCCCGCCCGCTCGCCGCCCTCGCAGATGTCCTCGTAGCCGCGCAGCGCCACCCGCACGCCGAGCACGTCCACCTCCGCGTCCAGGCAGCGCAGCCTGGCCTCGTCCAGGTGCACACGGGCCCCGACGAAGCCCTGCGCGCGGCAGTACACCAGCACGCCCGCGTTGATCATCTCGCCGCGCTCGATCCGCGGCACCACGCGCACCAGCGCGTACTCGAAGACGTCCCGGCCGGTCACTGGGCGTTCTTCCCCTCGACCCAGGTCCGCAGCCACTCCGGCGGCGGCTGTTTCTCCTCCTGCCGAGGCGCGAGCGTGGTCCGCAGGTGTACGTCCCCGGCGCGGGCCAGCAGCAGCTCGCGGTAGGCGCGGCGTACGTCGTCGGGCGAGTCGAACCCCGGCTCGTCGGTCAGCCACTCGTCGGGGACCAGCGCGGTCACCTCGGCGAGCAGCGCGTCGGTGACGAGTGGCCCCAACTCGGCCGCCGCGGCGGCCGGATCGGGCGAGAAGCGGGACAGCGCGTGGTCGGCGGCGTTGTACGGCTTGTCGGAAGCGGCGCGCGCCGTACGCCAGTTGTGGTGCCAGATCAGTGAGGCGCCGTGGTCGATGAGCCACAAGTCCCGGTGCCAGACCAGCATGTTAGGATTCCGCCACGATCTGTCGACGTTGCCGATGAGCGCGTCGAACCAGACGATGCGGCTCGCCTCCGCGGTGTCCACGGGGAAGACCAGTGGATCGAAGCCGAGGGATCCGGGCAGGAAGTCCATTCCGAGATTGAGCCCGCCGCTCGCCTTCAGCAGATCCTGGATCTCCTGGTCGGGCTCGCCGGGCGCGATGGCCGGATCGAAGTGGAAGCGCACCAGCTCCGGCACCCGCAGCCCCAGCCGCCTGGCCAGCTCGCCCGCGATCACCTCGGCGATCAGCGCCTTGCGGCCCTGGGCCGCGCCGGTGAACTTCACGACGTACGTACCGAGATCGTCGGCCTCGACGACACCGGGCACCGAGCCGCCCTCGCGCAGCGGCGTCACATAGCGGATGCCCGTCACTTCTCTCAACATCGCTCCAGGCTAATGGGCCAGAGTCCCCTCATGGACACCGATAACCCGGCACCTGACCTCGCGCGTGACCCGGCGCGCCCCCCGCTCCGTACCCCTTCCGGCGGCCTGCCCCGCCAACTCGCCCGCACCCAGCGCTTCTCGCTCGGCGTGCCCCGCTCCTTCACCCTCTCCCCCGACGGCGGGAGGCTGCTCTTCCTGCGCACCCGCGGCGGCGAGGACCGTACGAGCTGTCTGTGGCTGCTCGCGGACGGCGAGGAGCGGCTGCTGGCCGATCCGGACGCGCTCGGCGCCGCGCCGGGCGAGGTGCCGGAGGCGGAGCTGGTCAGGCGCGAGCGGACCAGGGAACGCAGCGGCGGCATCGTCGCGTACGCCACCGACGCCGCCGCGCGCACCGTCGTCTTCGCGCTGGACGGCGCCTTGTGGACGGTGCGGACCGACGGCGGCGCGGCGCGCCCGGTCGCCACCGCCGGGCCCGTGGTCGACCCGCGGCCGGACCCGGCCGGGCGGCGCGTGGCGTATGTGACGGAGGGCGCGCTGCGGGTGGCGGACCTCGACGGCGGCGCCGATCTGCTGCTCGCCGCGCCGGAGACCGCGGACGTGACGTACGGGCTCGCCGAGCACGTGGCGGCGGAGGAGATGCACCGGTACCGCGGCCACTGGTGGTCACCCGACGGCGGCGCGGTCCTGACCGCCCGCGTCGACACCGCCCGCGTCCGACGCTGGTGGATCTCCGACCCGGCCGATCCCGCCAAGCCGCCGCGCGCGGTGCCCTACCCGACGGCGGGCACGGCCAACGCCGACGTCTCGCTGCACGTGCTGGGCCTGGACGGGAGGCGCACCGAGGTCCGCTGGGACCGCGCGGCGTACGAATATCTGACGAGCGCGGACTGGGACGCGCACGGCCCGCTGCTGGCGGTCCAGAGCCGGGACCAGCGGACGGTACGGGTGCTCGCCGCCGACCCCGGCAGCGGCGGGACACGGCTGCTGCACGAACAGCGCGACCCGGCGTGGGTGCAACTGATCCCCGGCACGCCCGCCAGGACCGCGTCCGGCGCGCTGGTGCACACCGCGGACACCGGCGGGTCCCGGCGGCTGACGGTCGGCGGCGAGCCGGTGACGCCGGACGGTCTGCACGTCCGCGAAGTCCTCGGCGCGGCGGGCGAGTCGGTGCTCTTCACCGCCTGCGACGAGCCGACCGAGGAACACCTGTGGTCGTACGACCGCGAGCGCGGCCCCGTACGGCTCAGCTCCGGTCCCGGCGTGCACACCGGCCTGCGCGCGGGCGGCACGCTGCTGCTCGACTCCCGCACCGAGCGCGGCCACCGCACGACGCTGCTGCGCGACGGCGGTCAGCAGACCGCGGTCGGCTGCCTGGCAGCGGAGCCCGTCCTGACCCCGCGCGTGACCTGGCTGCGGGCCGGTGAGCGGGAGATCCGTACGGCGCTGCTGCTGCCGTCCTGGTACGAGCCGGGCGGCGGGCCGCTGCCGGTGCTGGTCGCCTCCTACGGCGGGCCCGCGATGCGGCTGGTGACGCGCGGCGGGGGCTGGTCGATGTACGAGGCGCAGTGGTTCGCCGAGGAGGGCTTCGCGGTGGTCGTCGCGGACGGGCGCGGCACACCGGCGCGCGGCCCGGCCTGGGAGAAGACCGTGCGCGGTGACTCGCTCAGCGCGCCGATCGAGGACCAGGTCACGGCGCTGCGCGCGGCGGCCGAGCACTGCCCCGACCTCGACCTCGGGCGGGTCGGGATCCGCGGCTGGTCGTACGGCGGCACGCTGGCCACCGCGGCGGTGATCCGCCGGCCCGAGGTCTTCCACGCGGCGGTCAGCGGCGCGGCGCCGAGCGACCAGCGGCTGTACGACACGCACTGGCGGGAGCGTTTCCTCGGCCACCCGGACGAGGAGCCCGCCGCGTACGACCGCTCGTCGCCGATCGGCGAGGCCGCGGACCTGCGGCGCCCGCTGCTGCTGGTGCACGGCATGGCGGACGACAACGTGGTGGTGGCGCACACGCTGCGGATGTCGGCGGCCCTGCTCGCGGCGCACCGCCCGCACCAGGTGCTGCCGCTGTCGAACGTCACGCACTCGCCGACGGACGAGACGGTGGTGGAGGGACTCCTGAGGCACCAGGTGAACTTCTTGCGTGCGGCGTTGAACGTTCCGGAGCGGACGCCCGTATGAGACGGCACGCGTGACACCACGCTGCCGGGCGGTGTCCCTCCGCCGCCCGGCCCCACGAACGGACAGGACGCACCTCATGGCAGAGACCCCCCGATTCTCCGTGCCTCCCACGCGTCGCGGCTTCGTAGCGGCGGCGGGCGGCGTGGGACTCGCCGCGGCCTTGGCCGCCTGCGGCAGCTCGGACGACTCGTCGAACGCCGCCTCCGACTCCGCGTCGCCGTCGGACGCCGGGGCGCCGACGACCTCGGCGGGCGCGGACCCCACCACGTCGGACGCGGGCACGGCGCCCACCTCGTCGGCGGCCTCCGGTGGCGGCGGCACCGCGCTCGGCAAGACCTCGGACGTCCCGGTCGGCGGCGGGAAGATCTACGCCGACCAGAAGGTGGTCGTCACCCAGCCGACCGCCGGGCAGTACAAGGCGTTCTCCTCGACCTGCACCCACTCGGGCTGCCAGGTCGGCAGCGTGTCCGACGGCACGATCAACTGCCCTTGCCACGGCAGCAAGTTCCACGTGGCCGACGGCAGCGTCGCCAGCGGCCCGGCGACGAGGCCGCTGCCTTCGGAGAACGTGACGGTGTCGGGTGACCAGGTGATGCTCGGTAGCTGATCGGTCCGGACCTATGACTTACGGGCTCACGGGCTCACGGGTCTACGGGCTTACGGGCTTACGTCGTCGGCGGCGGTGCCGGGCGCGGCGGGTGGGTGCCGCGTCCGGCGCCGGGCGGCGACCGGAATCCGAGACGGCCAACAGCGCTTCGGGACAACGGTGTTGTGGCGCTCGCGTCACCGCTTCCAGGCGGCCAGGATGTCGTCGGTCGTCGTCACCGTGGCCACCAGCGACAGGCTGTGCCGGACGACGGCCGCCGCGTAGTCGGCGGGGACTCCGGCGACGGCGTCGGCGGGCAGCACCACGTCGTAGCCGAGATTGACGGCGTCGAAGACCGCGTTGGGGACCGCGATGTTGAGCGAGACCCCGGTGACGATCAGGGTCCGGCAGCCGAGGTTGCGCAGCAGCGCGTCGACGTCGGTGCCCGCGATCGGCGAGAGGCCGTGCAGCCGGGTGACCGTCAGATCGGTGTCGGCGACCGGGATCTCCTCGGTGAGCCGTACGGCGTCGGTGCCGTCGAGCTGCTTGACCGGCAGCCGGTCGGCGGCGCGGAACAGCCGGGCGTTGCGGTTGGCGCCGCGCCCGTCCGGGCGGCGGATCGCGACGGCGTGCAGGACGGCGGCGCCCGCGGCGTGCGCGCCCGCGACCAGGCGGCCGACGCGGTCCAGCACGCCCGAGTCGCGTGCCGCGGCGGCCAGTTCGGGCAGCGCGCTGTCGCTCCCGACCACACCGCGCTGGCACTCGACGGTCAGCAGCGCGGTGGTCGCGGGCCGCAGCAGCGCGGCGAGGCGGTCGGCGGAGGTCATGGCGCGCACCATAATTGACGGTCCGTCAGATCGGAAGGGATCGGGGGCTGGACCCTCGCGGTCCGGTGCCGGATGATTCCGGCGGAGGACCTGACATGGGATCAGCTCCTCGTCAGCCATGGGCGATGCGCACGGAGGTGCCATGACCGCCACCCAGCGTCGGGGCCGCAGGATCATGATGAGCGCGGCGGAGATCGACGTCTTCCTCGCCGGACACCGCACCTGCCGGGTCGCGACCGTCTCGCCGGACGGCCGTCCGCACGCGGGCGCCCTGTGGTTCGCCTGGGACGGCACCTCGCTCTGGCTCTACTCCCTGGTCCGCAGCCGCCGTTGGGCCGACCTGCGGCGCGACCCGCGGATCGCCGTGGTCGTGGACGACGGCGAGGACTACGGCGAGCTGCGCGGCGTCGAGCTGTCCGGCTCGGTCGACTTCGTCGGCGAGGCCCCCCGTACCGGCGTGCCGCACCCCGAACTCGACACACCGGAACGCCTTTTCTCCGAGCGGAATTTCGGCCTGCCCGCGATGCCGCACGACGGACGGCACGCGTGGCTGCGGCTGACACCGGAGCGGGTCGTCTCGTGGGACTTCACGAAGATGGCCGCCGCGGCGGCCAGGCCGGAGCCGGGGCGCCCCTGAATCCGCCGGCCGGCGCGAGCCTCGCCGTCGGACCGGATTCCGGAGGCCGCTGCGGGCCGGGCTCCGTACCGCTTCGCCGGGGTCAGTCGCCCACGCGTCCCGCCGAGCGGCGCAGGGCCTCGACCGCCACGCGAATCGCGGGGCGGCGGTCCGCGTCCTCGCGCCAGACGGCGTAGACATGGCGGCGCATGGTGTGCTGGACGGGGGCGATGCGGACGCCCCCCGGCATCGGGTCGCGGCCGAGGCGGGGCATGACGGCGACGCCGAGACCGGCGGCGACGAGCGCGAGCACGGTGGCGTGTTCCTCGGCGTGGTGCGCGATCCGCGGTTCGATGCCCTTGCCGCGCAGGGTGAACAGCAGCCATTCGTTGCAGAAGCCGCCGTCGGGCCAGGCGATCCAGTCCTCGTCGATCAGTTCGTCCAGCTCGATCTGGTCGCAGCCCTCCAGCCGGTGCCCCACGGGCAGCGCGATGTCGGCGATGTCGTCGACGAGGGGCGCCTTGGCGAGGCCGCCGGGCAGCGACAGCGGCTTGTTGTACCAGTCGAGGACGACCGCGAGGTCGATGTCGCCGCGGGCCAGCCGGGCCAGCGACTCCTGCGGCTCCAGCTCGTGCACGACGGTCCTGAGCTGCGGGTGCTCGCGCCGCAGCGCGTTGAGGGCGTCGGGGAACAGGCCCCGGACGGCGGTGGGGAAGGCGCCGGCCCGCAGTTCGCCGACGGCGGCGCCCCGGTGCGCCTCCAGGTCGGCGTGCGCCAGCTCGACCAGGGACAGTATCCGGTCGGCGTGCCCGGACAGCAGCCGTCCCGCGTCGGTCAGCCGTACCCCGCGGCCGTTCTTCGTGAGCAGGGACTGGCCGGTCTCCCGCTCCAGCTTCGCCATCTGCTGCGACACGGCCGAGGTCGTCACACTCAGCACGTCCGCCGCGGCGGACACCGAGCCGTAGGTGTCGATGGCGTGCAGGACGCGCAGGCGCTCCAGACTCAACATGTTAGTAATCCTACGTCGTCCGTGTACAAATTCTCGCTTGTTCTACGAGGTCGAACGCGCCATCGTAGTCGCATGACCGCACCCGCCGAGCCCAGGACAGCCGCTTCCGCTCCCGTCTCCCCGACACCCGCCTCCTCTTCGCCCCGCTCCGGCCGGACCTCGCGCCGCATACCGCGCAGGACCGTCGACTGGCGGATCCGCTTCGCCGCGCTCGGCCTGGTCTGGGGCTTCAGCTTCCTGTTCATGAAGGTGGGCAACGAGGCGTTCGCGCCCCTCCAGGTCACGCTCGGCCGGATGGTCTTCGGCACGGCGGTGCTGGCCGTGGCCGTCTCGGTCAAGCGGGAGCGGCTGCCGCGCGGACCGCGCGTCTGGCTGCACCTGGCGGTCGCCGCGGTACTGCTCAACGCGCTGCCGTTCTCGCTCTTCGCCTACTCCGAGCAGACCATCCCGTCGATGCTGGCGGGGATATGCAACGCGGCGACACCGCTGTTCTCGATGCTGGTGTCCGTGGTCGCACTGTCGGAGGACCGGCCCTCGCGGCAGCGCTTCGCGGGAGTCGGCCTCGGCTTCATCGGCGTGCTGACCGTGCTCGGCGCCTGGCAGGGCTTCTCGGGACAGGACCCCAAGGGCACGATCATGGCGCTCACCGCGGCCTTCAGCTACGCGGTCGGCTGGGCGTACGTGCGCCGCACCCTGTCCGGCACGGACAGCTCCCACCTGGCCATGTCCGCGAGCCAGTTGAGCCTCGGCACCGCGCAACTGCTGCTGGTCACGCCGTTCTTCACCTCGATGCCCGACGCGTACCCGCTCAAGTCGGTGCTGTCGGTGCTGGCGCTGGGCGCGCTCGGCACCGGGGTCGCCTTCCTCATCCAGTACGGCCTGGTCGCGGAGAAGGGGCCGACGATCGGCTCGATGGTCACCTACCTCATCCCGATCGTGGCCACCGCCGCCGGTGTCCTGCTGCTCGGCGAGGCGCTGAGCTGGAACGAGCCGGTCGGCGCCGCCGTCATCCTGATCGGCGCGGCCCTCACCCAGCGCCGCCCCAAGGCCGCGCCCGCACCGGAACCGGACCCGGCCGCCGTGCCCGTGGAGGCCGAGGTCCGGCTCCAGACGCTGATACGGACGGAGGACGCGCTGCCCGCCGCGGAGCCCCGGTCCGCGGCCGAGCCCGAGGCGAACGCACCCGCTTCGGCCGTCAGGGCTCAGCCGTAGCGGCCCGCGCCTGACGCCGCGCCCGGCCCCGCCGGGCGCAGTACGGCGGCGACGGCGTCGGCCAGCGGGACGACGTCGGCGGGGGCGAGCGCGGAGACGGTCAGCCGGATGCCCGGCGGTGAGGCCAGCCGGAAGCGGGCGCCCGGCGCCACCGCCCAGCCGCGCTGGAGCAGCCCGGCCACCGCGCCGGTCTCGTCACTGACCGGCACCCATACGTTCATGCCGCTGCGGCCGTGCGCCGTGATCCCGCGCTCGGCCAGCGCCCGCACCAGACCGTCGCGCCGCTCCCCGTAGGACCGCGCGGTGCGGACCGGATCGACGGCGCCGGACTCCCAGAGGTGGACGACGGCCCGTTGCAGCAGGTGGCTGACCCATCCGGCGCCGAGGCGGTGCCGCCCGCGCACGCGGTCGACGGTCACGGCGTCGCCGGTGTAGAGCGCGAGCCGCAGGTCGGGGCCGTACGCCTTGGCGGTGGAGCGGACCAGCGCCCAGTGGTCGGTGACCCCGGACAGGCAGTGCAGCGGCAGGTCGACCAGTCCGTGTACGTGGTCGTCGTCGATGACCAGCACCTGCCGGTGGTCGGCGAGCAGGGCGCGCAACTCGCCGGCGCGGGCGGCCGAGACGGCCGCGCCGGTCGGATTCTGTCCCCGGTCGGTGACGACGAGCGCCCGGGCGCCCGCCCGGACGGCCCGCGCCACGTCCTCGGTGAGCGGTCCCTCGTCGTCCACGCCGACGGGGACGGCGCGCAGCCCCATCGCCGGTACGAGGTCGAGGGTGCTGCCCCAGCCGGGGTCCTCGACGGCCACGGCGTCGCCGGGCCGCAGATGGGCGGCCAGGACGCGCTCGATGGCGTCCAGCGAGCCGGAGGTGATGCCGATCGGCCCGCCGGGAACGCCGTCGGCGTCGAACGCGGCGCGGGCCGCCGCCGCCAGTTCGGGATCGACCGGGACGGCGCCGTAGAGCGCGGGTGCCTCCGCGTGGCGGGCTGCGGCGGCGGCGAGCGCCCCGTCGAGCGGCGGCAGCAGCGCGAGGTCGGGGTTGCCGGAGGCGATGTCGCGGACGCCCGCCGGGACGTCGATCCGGATCTCGTCACGGGGCGCGGTGGCGGGCCGTGACCGTACCCGGCTGCCGCGCCGCCCCGCCGTCTCGATCACCCCGCGGTCGCGCAGCAGCCGGTAGGCGGCGGCCACGGTGTTCGGGTTGACGTCCAGTTCCTGGGCCAGTTCCCGCAGCGGCGGCAGCGCCTCACCGGGATGCAGCGCGCCCGTGCCGACCGCGCTCTCGACGCTGGCGGCGATATCCGATGCGCCCCGACCTGTGATCCGGTAATCTCCTAGCACAAACCTTATTATGCACTAGTGCAAAGGATCTCGCCATGGCCTCCGCACCTCCCGTCGGATATCCGCCCACCGACCGCACCGTCCCGACCCGCAGCCGCGAACGCGCCGCGTACGACCGGGAGATGGTGCACGGCATCCTGGACGAGGGCTATGTGTGCCACCTCGGCTTCATCCGCGACGGCGCGCCGGTCGTGCTGCCGACGCTCTACGCCAGGTCGGGCGAGCGGCTGTACGTGCACGGTTCGACCGGGTCCCGGCCGCTGCGCGGGGCGCGGGCCGACGACGGGCTCGCGGTCTGCCTCACCGTCACCCACGTCGACGGCCTGGTGCTGGCCCGCTCCGCCTTCCACCACTCGATCAACTACCGCTCAGTGGTGGTGCACGGCATCGCCCACCAGGTGACCGACCCGGCCGAGCGGTCGCTCGCGCTGGACGCGATCGTCGAGCAGGCCGTGCCCGGACGCGCCGCCGACTCCCGCCGGGCGGACGCGAAGGAGCTGGCCGCCACCGCCGTCATCCGGCTCGACCTGCTGGAGGTCTCGGCGAAGCTCCGCACCGGCGGCCCCAACGACGAGCCGGAGGACATCTCGCTCCCCTACTGGACCGGCGTGGTCCCGGTCGCCAGGACCTACGGCGCCCCGATCCCGGCGGACGACCTCGACCCGTCGATACCGCTGCCCGGCTACCTGCCCGGCCGACCGGGAAAGTGAGGGCCGCGGCATGCTGATCCACCCCTGGGACGCGCCCACCTCCGACAGCGAGTGGCAGGAGTGGCTGGCCGTCCACGACTTCGGCCAGCTCACCGTCAACGGCCTCGACGGAGAGCCGCCGTTCGTCCAGCCACTCCACTTCGCCTACGACCCGCGGGCCGGCGCCGACGGTCCCGGACCGGCCGGGCTGGGCGAGGCCGTCACGCACCTCGCCAGCCCGAACCCGATCTGGCGGGCCCTGGAGGCGAGCCCGCGGGTCACGCTCAGCGTCGTGGACGACTACACGTTCATCCCCGGCCCCTGGCACACACCCGAGGGCGCCCCTACGGAACACGGCACACCGACCAGCTTCTACGCCGCCGTCCTGCTGTACTGCACCGCCCACATCGTGGACGATCCGCAGCTCAAGGCCGACCTCCTGCGACGCCAGGTCGGCCACTTCCAGCCCCGAGGCGGCACCGCGCCCGTGGAACCGGGCCAGGAGCCGTTCGGCCGCATGCTGCCCGGCATCCGCGGTGTCCGCCTCGACGTCACCGACGTACGGGCGAAGTTCAAGTACGGCGGCAACAAGCCGGAGCGGATGCGGCGGCGCGTCATGGACCTGCTCGCGGACCGGGACGGGCCGCACGACGCGGCGGCCCGTACCCATCAGATCCGCCGCCTGTCCGCGGCGGCCGACGCCGGGACCGGCGCCTGAGGGCTCACCTCACGGGCGCCGCCCTCCGCTGCGCCGACGCGGACCTGGCCTCCTCGAGACCGAGACCGGTCACGGCCGCCAGCAGGATCACGGTGCCCGTCACCGTCGCGGCCGTGAGATGTTCACCGAGCAGTGCCACGGCGATGACGGCCGCCGAGACCGGCTCGATCAGGGCGATCACCGAGACGGTCGCGGCCCGCAGGACCGCGGCGCCCGCGAAGTACAGTCCGTACGCGGCGGCCGTCGGCACCGACGCCAGGTAGCAGAGCAGCAGCACCGTACGGCCGAGCCCCGCCGCCTGCGGCAACAGCCCCTCGGCCCAGGCCGCGGGCAGCAGCGCCACCGCGCAGATGCCGAACGACCACAGCGAGGTGTCCAGCGGGTCGCCCGCGGAGCCCGTGCGCCCCAGCCACCGGGTGAGCAGCGTGATCGCCGCGTACCCCGTGGCGGACAGCACCGCGAGCAGCACACCGAGCGGCCGTACGCCCGTACCGCCGTCGCCCAGCACCAGCACCGCGAGGCCGCCGAGCGCGCCCGCCACGGCCGCCGTACCGCCGCGCCCGAGCCGCTCCCCCATCGCCAGCCGCGCCACGACCGCGATCAGCACCGGGCCCGACCCGAGCGTCACCACCGTGGCCACCGCAAGCCCGGTGGACTTCACCGCGCAGAAGTACGCGGTCTGAAAGAGCGTCAGGCCCGCGCCGGTGACCAGGATCCGCACCGCCTTGCGCCGCCGCGGCTCCGCCCGCACCACCCGCACCGCGGCGGCCGGACGCACCGCGCGCACCGCCGCAAGCAGCAGAAAGCCGCCGGCCGCCCGCCAGAAGGTCAGCGACAGCGGGCCGAGCCCGCTCCCGTCGTACAACAGCGCCGCCGCGGCGCCCGCCGTGCCCCAGGCGGTGGCCGCGAAAACGACATAGATCAGGCCCCGGTTCGTCGACAGGGCAGCGTCGACCGGGGTGTGAACATGCGTGAGTGACACGAGAATTCTCCCGCGGAAGAGGTGGGGTGAGGTCGCCGGTCGCCATATGCGGACAGCGGCGACCCGGCCGTTCACCTCGAACGCGAGTCACCGCGCCGGGTCCGGCCCCAGGTCTTCCGAAATGTCGCCGCCCGCGTCAGACGGCAGGAGGCGGGAGAACGGTGAGATGCATGGGGGAAGCTTACGTGAGGGGGGTGGGGTCTGGGGGGGTGGGGGCGGGTCGCCACTCGCGTCAGGTCACCGTTGCGGGTCGCCCGCTCGCGTCAGGTCACCGGTACGGCGAACCGTGCGTGGGAGCCCTCTTGCGTTGGCTCACCGTCCTTCCCCCTTTTTTGCCGCCCTCTCGCCTCCGGCGGCTTAGATCCGGTGTCGACGCTCCTCTTCGACGGTCGCTCGTTCCTCGCTCCCTGCTCATCGTCGCTTTCGACACCGGCGCCGCCTTCGGCTCGCTGGCTACCGGCGAACCCCACCTGCGCAGCGGTGCCGCAGGGGCGCAGCCCCTTGTGCAGGGGCACCCGTGCGGCGAACCGCGGCAGGGAGGCGCTAGGCGTCGGCCAAGTCGGGTTCCGGGAGGGGGTCCGGCGTCGCCGCCGGCTTGGCGCGGCTGGCCGTTTGGGCCGTGAAGGCGCCCGCCAGGACGAGGGCGCCGCCGACGACCTGGGCGGCGCCCAGGTGCTCGTCGAGGAGGACCCAGGCGAGGACCGTGCCGACGATGGCTTCGAGGGTGGCGACGACCCCGGCGATCTGAGGGGTGAGGCGGCGGACGGCGAGGACGCCGGCGAGGTAGGCGACGACGGTGGAGACGAGGACGATCCAGGCGACGAGGAGAACGGCCGGTACCTCGCGCTCACCGAGCGCGGACTGCTGCCAGACGATCGCCCAGTCGATGTTCCAGGGGCGGGCGACGACCGAGAGGACGGCGGTGCCGACGAGGAGGCCGTAGGCGATGACGGCGATGGGTTCCGGCGCGTCCGCGCTCTCCGCGCCGTCGTCGGCGAGGACGAAGTAGGCGACTTGGCAACAGGCGGCGCCGAAGGCGAGGAGCAGGCCGAGCGGGTCGAAGGCCAGGCCGGACCAGATCTCGACGACGGCGGCCATGCCGGCGATGGCGAGCACGACACCCAGGGCCGCGGACCGGCTGACGGGGCGGCGCTGGACGAAGCGGACCCAGCCCAACAGCAGGGCGGGGCCGAGGAATTCGACGAGGATGGCGACGCCGACCGGGATGCGGGAGATGGCCACGAAGTACAGGGCCTGGCAGCCGGTGATGCCGAGGAGGCCGAACCCGAGGATCAGTCCCGGCCTGCGGCGGGGCAGTTCGCGGTGGCGCAGGGCGATGGGGAGCAGGATGAGCGCGGCGCCCGCGACGCGCATCCAGACCACGTGCAGCGGGTCGAGCCCTGATTCGATCAGCGGTTTGGCGGCCACGCCCGAGCCGCCGAAGGCGAAGGCGGACACCAGAGCGAGCCCGAGGCCCCCGTTTCGCCGCTGAGTTACGTGCATCGGGTCATGATGTCAGCTCGCGACAGGACCGTCATCCCGGTAGCCGCTGACGTCGAGTCCGGCGGCGCGCAGCACGTCCACGGCGCGGCATTCGGGGTCGGAGGCGAGCGCGTCGAGCAGGTCGATGCCGTCGGCCTGGGTGCGGCCACGGCGGCGGGCGAGGGCGACGGCGTTGCGGATCGCGGCGGCGGCGGACGGGCTCCAGCCGGTGCCGGCGACGGCCTGGACGGTGGGCAGCGCGCCGGAGTCCTCGACGGTGCCGCGCCAGCGCAGCCCGTAGCCGATGCTGCGCTGCACCAGGTAGCCGAGCACGCGGACGACCTGGCCGGTCCCGGCGTCGCAGGCGGCCCGCGCCAGGGGGTCGATCTCCAAAAGGGAGTGCAGCAGGTGGGCGGTGTCGATCTGCTGGTCGCCGTCGCGCGTGGCCCGGCGGCGCGCGCTGGCCGCCACGGAACGCAGTTCGACCGTGAGGCGGAGGTCGTCCGCCAGGTGGCTCAGGTCGAGCGGCGGCCCGTGGTTGCTGTACACGCCATCCACTTCATCAGGCGGCCCCGGTGCGGCGCATCCGCACCGGGGGCCATCCGTGCCTCCGCCCATGGAGGGGGTTGGCCGGTTCCCGCGTCATCCCCAGGGATGAGTCATGGCCACAGCAGGGTCCGGGTCCAACCGCCGTCCGTGTCCGCGTCGCCGCGCCCGTCCCGGCCCTCCCCCGCCTGACCGGAGCGGGTGTAACGCAGCCGTACGTGGAAGCGGCCGGGGTCGGCCTGGAAGAACTCCGCCTCCTGGGCACGCAGCCGGTACACGGTGTGGCCCTCGGGAATCCGTTCCGGTTCCGCGGCCACCAGGGCGTCCGCCGCGGCGCGCGCCCGCTCGTACTCCATCGCTCCGGTCAGCGGGCCGCTCATCCGCCCGGTGAAGCCGGCGGCGCGGGAGGCCGGGGAGCGGCCGAGGAAGTCCCGCCGGGCGGTCTCCTCGTCCAGTACGTCGACCGGTCCCGTCATCCGGATCTGCCGTCCGTGCGCGGGCCAGTACCAGGTCAGCGCGGCGACGGGGTGCGCGGCCAGGTCGCGGCCCTTGCGGCTGACCGCGTCGGACGCGAAGTCGACGGCGCAGTCGGCGGTGTCGACTCCGCGCAGCATCAGGACGCGGGCGCTGGGCGTGCCGTCGGCGCCGACCGTGGCGAGCGTCATGACGTGCGGTTCCGGCAGTGCGTCGGAAAGCGCCAGTTCCAGCCAGGTCGCGAAGAGCGGGCCGGGGGTGTCGGGGGCGTCGCCCGGGTCGAATTCCGGCAGCGGCCCGGCCAGTACGGGGGCGGCCCGCAGCCTGGCGAGCAGTGCCGCGTCGCCCGGCGTGGGGTCGCCGGGCGACGTTCGCCCGCGTCCCGGTCCGCCGGGTGCCGCCTCGTCCGGCGGCGCGTTACCGACTGCCGCCCCGTCGGGTGCCGCATCATCGGGTGACGCGCCCCCGGGTGACGCGTCGCTTCCGCCGTCGGGGGTAGCCGGACCGTCGTCTTCGCGCATATGTCCTCCCGTCCGACCCGCAACCGTACCGGCCGTCGCCTCGTCCCTCTCTGGCGACACACACCGACCTGCCCCGCCACCGGGGAAGGAGTTCCATGGTCCGACCGCTGCTCTTCCTGGATGTCGACGGTGTGCTCAATCCGGTGCTGCCCTCGCCGGACTTCACCGTGCACGACATCCTGACCCACACCGTGCTGCTGTCCGCCCGGCACGGCGTGTGGTTGCGCGAACTGGCGGACATGTACGACCTCGTCTGGGCGACCACCTGGGAGCACGAGGCGAACACGCACATCGCCCCGCGCCTGGGTCTGCCGCCGCTGCCGGTGGTGGAATTCAGCGGCTACCGGCCGCGGCCCGGCGATCCGCCGCTGCGCGAGGCGGAGCGGTACTCGGCGCGCAAGTGGGCGCCGATCCTGCGGTACGCGGCGGGGCGGCCCTTCGCCTGGACCGACGACGTGATCCCGCGCCGCCTGGTCCGCAGGGCCAGGTTCCGTCCTGACCGGCTGCTGCTGCCGGTCAATCCGGCGCACGGTCTGCCGCGGGCGCACGTGAACCGGCTGCTGGCCGCTCCCCCGACGCTGTCGCGCAGCGTCGGCAGGCCGCATTCCCCGTATCTGACGGTCCATCAGTATTGAGTGTTGCGGCGCCCCCGGTTACGGTGCGCGGCACGACCGGTGCTCAGGGAGTGGACCGGTACTCAGGGAGTGATCGCATGGCCGAAGTCTCCGCACAGGCGCGTATCGCGGCCCCCGCAGGGAAGATCTGGGACCTGCTCACCGACTTCTCCTCCTACGGCGAGTGGAACGCCACCCACACCGCCTTCCCCGACGGCGGCCCGCGGCCGCTGACGGCCGGGGCCACGTACCAGGAGAGCCTGCGGATGATGGGCTTCCCCGCGGACGTGACCTGGACGGTCGACGAGTTCGAGCCCGAGCGGGTGCTGGGCAGCAGCGGCAAGGGGCCGATGGGGGTGAGCCTCGGGATGCGGTACGCGCTCACGCCCGACGGCGACGCCACCGAGGTACGGATCGACGGCACCTTCACCGGGGCCGCCGTCTCCCTCATGGCGGGCAAGCTGAAGGACTCGGCGACGACCGCGCTCAACGACTCGCTGCGCGCCATCGCCGGGCTCGTCGAACCGGCCGAGCCCCCCGCGCCGGGCGCGTGACGGTCCGCCCGTGCGCGAAGCGCCGGGCCGCGCGAGGGGATCGTCCCTCACGCGGCCCGGCGGTGTGCGTGGATCAGCGGACCGTCACCGTGGCGGTCTGCGTCCCCGCCGTGAAGACGTAGACGCCGCGTGCCACCTCCTGCTTGCCCGCGCCGTTGACGTCACCGGGGGTGACGGCGAGACGGCTCGGCGGCACGTCGAGCGCGACGGTACGGGACTGCCCGGCCTTCAGGTGCACCTTGGTGAAGGCGACCAGCTTCCGGGACGGGGCGAGCACGTCGCTCGACGGCTGCGACACGAACACCGGCACCACCAGATCGCCGTCACGGCCACCGGAGTTGGAGACCTTCACCGTCAGGTGGACAGTGTCCCGGGCCCGCACGGTGGACGAGTCGGCCTTGACCGAGTCGAAGCCGTAGGTGGTGTACGACAGGCCCGCCCCGAAGGGGTAGGCGGCGTCGACGAAGGACTCGGGGCCGCCGTTGGTGCCGGGCAACTGCTGGTAGTACATCGGCTCGTTGCCGATGTCCTTGGGCCAGGTCGCGTTGAGCCGGCCGCTCGGGTTGACCTTGCCGAACAGCACGTCGGCGACGGCGTTGCCGCCCTCGCTGCCGGGCAGCCAGGACATCAGCAGGCCCTGGGTGCCGTCCGCCTCGCCGAGCACCAGCGGGCGTCCGGCGAGGACCACGGTGACCACCGGCTTGCCGGTCGCCTTGAGGGACTTCACCAACGCCACCTGGTCGGCGGTCAGTGCGGGCCGCGGGCTGTCCGCCGCGCCCTCGGCCGCCGCCTTCTCGCCGACGACCACCACGGTCAGGTCGGCGTTCTTGGCCTGCGCCACCGCGTCGTCCGCGGTCTTGGCCTGGACGACCTCCGTACCGGAGGGCGCCGCCTTCTTGATGCCCTGGAGCACGGTGGTGCCGGGCAGCGTCACCCCGTCGGGCACGCCCTGCCAGCCCACCGTCCAGCCGCCGACCTGGTCGTTGATGTCGTCGGCGTAGGAACCGGCGACCACGATCTTCTTGGCGGAGGACGAGATCGGCAGCACATTGCCGTCGTTGCGCAGCAGCACCTGCGACGCGTCGGCCGCCTGCCGCGCCAGCGCGGTGTCGGCGCCGAGCACCCGGCCGTTGGCCTTCGAGGCGTCCACGTAGGGGTGTTCGAACAGGCCGAGTTCGAACTTCATCTTCAGGATGCGGGACACGGACTGGTCGATGCGCTTCTCGGTGACCAGGCCGCGCTGCACGGCGGTCTTCAGGCCGGTGCTCCAGCCCTGCGCGTCGTACGGCTCCATCGCCATGTCCAGGCCCGCGTTGACGGCCTTGGCGATGGCCTCGGGGTAGTCGGCGGCGACGTGGTACGCGGTCTGCAACGCGGCGACGTCCGCCCAGTCGCTGACCTCGACGCCGTCGAAGCCCCACTGCTTGCGCAGCACATCGGTGAGCAGGTAGTGCGAGGCGGTCGCCGGAATGCCGTTGACGGCACCGGAGTTGATCATCACCGACTGCGCGCCCGCGTCGATGGCCTGCTTGTACGACGGCAGCAGCGTGTCCTGGAGGTAGCGCATCGAGACGTCGCCGGGCACGCGGTCGTGGCCGTTGCCGGGCTCGCCGTAGCCGGGGAAGTGCTTGACGGTGGCGGCCACGTTCTTGGCGCCGTTGGAGCCCTCGATGCCGTCGACCGCCGCTGCGGCGAGCGTGCCCGCGAGCAGCGGGTCCTCGCCGAAGGTCTCGTAGTAGCGGCCCCAGCGCTGGTCGCGCGCGATGTCAGTGACCGGCGCGAAGTTCCAGTCGATGCCGGTGGCCGCGACCGCCTTGGCGGTGGAGGCGGCGGAGTTCTTGGCCAGCGTCGGGTCCCAGGCGGAACCGAGGCCGATCTCCTGCGGGAAGATCGTGGCGCCCAGCACGTTGTTGTGGCCGTGCACGGCGTCGACGCCGTAGATGATCGGGATGTGCAGCCGGGATTTCTCGACGGCGTATTTCTGCACCGTGTTGACCATCTTCGCCCAGTTCTCGGGCGTGTTGACCGCAGGTCCCGCGCCGCCGCCGGACAGTACGGATCCGGCCGCGTTGTCGAGAAGCACGCTCTTCATGCAGGATTCGGTGAATTCGCCACCGCTCCACTCGCAGTCGCCTTGCATTCTGACCACGGAGATCTGGTCCATCTGACCGATCTTCTCGGCCAGTGTCATCCGCTTCAGCAGATCCTTCACCCGGACGTCGACCGGTGCTTTCGCGTTGGTGTACGTCGGATTGTCCCCGGCCTCCGCCGGTACGGAAGCGACCGCGGCCACACACGCCGCGGCGGTGGCGAGTGTCAGAATGACTCTGAGGCGTGGTCGTCGTCGTGCGTTCGTAGGCATCGCAGGCGTCCCGTTCCTGTCGGGGTCCCGGCCGGTTGTCGGGACCTAGTGCCGTAAACGTTTCCGATCGGCCGGAAGTCTGTCCTCGCCTTGACTGATCGTCAAGACTGTACGCAGGAGTCACCTTTCACCTGTCCCAAGTTTCCACGTTGTTCCCCTCGCGCAGAATCAGGTACGCCGTGAACATTCGTGAACTCGCCCGCCGCAGTGGTGTGTCGACCGCCACCGTGTCCCGGGCTCTCAACGACCGCGCCGAGGTGAGCGAGGCCACCCGCGCGCGAATCCGGCAACTGGCGATCGAGTTGGGTTACGCGCCCAATGAACCGGCCCGCACCCTGGTCAGGCGCCGCTCGGACACTATCGGTCTGATCTGGGACAGCGGACAGGAGGCACAGGGACTCCACAACCCTTTTCTGCTCGGCCTGTTGAGCGCGGTGCGCACCGCGCTGTCCGAGGCGGACTACCACCTGATGCTGCTGACGACGCCGGGCCCCGAGGACCCGGACGCCGCGCATCTGCAAGCGGTGCGGCGGCACAATCTCGAAGGCGTCATCGTGCTGACCACCCCCGCCGACGACCGCTGCCTGCGCGTCCTGGCCGCGTCCGCCGTGCCCTGCGCGGGCATCGACACCGCGTTCACCGGGCCGCGCACGGTACGGGTCAGCTCCGACAACGCGGCGGGCGCGGAGGCGGCGGTGGAGCATCTGTACGCGCTGGGGCACCGCAGGATCGCCACCATCACCGGTCCGCTGCACCTTCCCCCGGCCGCCGAGCGGCTGGCGGGCTACGAGCGGGCCTGCGCCCGGCTGGGGCTTTCGGTGCCGCCGCAGTACGTGACCGAGGGCGACTTCTTCCTCGACAGCGGCGAGGAGGCGGCCCGCAGGCTGCTCGCGGTGGCCGAGCCGCCGACGGCGATCTTCGCGGCGGGCGACCAGATGGCGGTCGGCGCGATGCACGCGGCGGCGGACGCCGGCCTCTCGGTGCCCCGCGATCTGGCGGTGGTCGGCTTCGACGACATCGACGCCGCCGCGCTGGTGCGCCCGGCGCTGTCCACGGTGGCGCAGGACCAGCGCGGGCTCGGTGAGGCGGCCGTGGAGGCGCTGCGCGAGCTGATCGACGCCGCGCCGGTCGACACGGCGGAGCCGCGGATCATCCCGACCCGCCTGCTGATACGCGGATCGAGTCGGCCCGGAGCGTGACGCCCCGGGCCGACTCGATGATTCGCGGGCGGCGCCGGTACGGGACCGGGCGCCCGGTGACCGCCGACGTCACTCCTTGGTGAGGTCGGTGATGTCCTCGTCGGCCAGGATCAGGTAGAGCTTCTTGCGGGCGTCGTTCACCACGGTCAGCGCCTTCGCGCGCTGCTCGGGGGTGCCGGTGGCCCACACCTGGCGGAAGGCCTCGATGAGACCGCCGCCCGCCTTCCTTATCTCGTTCATGGCATCCCAGTCGACGCCGCGGCCGGCGTCCTCCCACGGGGCCTCGGGGCCCGCGTCGGCTTCTGTCCTGCCGTTGTCGGTGAGCGTGAAGAGCTTCTTACCGCCCTCGCTCGCGCTGCTGATCAGGCCCTCGTCCTCCAGCAATTGCAGCGTCGGGTAGACCGAGCCGGGGCTCGGCTTCCACGCGCCGCCGCTGCGTTCGGCGATCTCCTGGATCATCTCGTAGCCGTGCATCGGGCGGTCCTTCAGCAGCGCCAGGATCGAGGCGCGTACATCGCCCCGCCGTGCCCTGCCGCGCGGTCCGCCGCGCCCCCGGCCGCCGGGCCCGAAGGGGCCTCCGCCGAAGGGCGGTCCGAACGGCCCGAAGGCCGACCGTCGCTCGTCCCGCTCGCCCCAACCGTGATGTCCGGGGCCGCGGTGTCCATGTTCGTGTCCTTGGGAACGCATGATGACGCTCCTTTCATCGTTGATCGTTCGCGATGGCTCAACGATATATCGGAACTGTTCGGATGGCAAGGCCCCAGGTCGACGGCGGCGACGGGAGGGCGACAGGGGGGCCGCGGGGCGGGCGCGGCACGGGTCACGAGCGGGCGCGGTCACCGGAAGCGGAATCCGCCGAACACCGCCCGCCGGGCGTGGGGCGCGCCGCTACGCTCTCGCCATGCGCATCCGAATAGTCGACGCCTTCACCGACCGCCCGTTCACCGGCAATCCGGCGGGGGTGCTGCTGCTCGACTCGGAGGAGTTTCCGCCGGACCGGTGGCTTCAGCAGGTCGCGGCGGAGCTGAATCTGTCAGAGACCGCGTTCGCGCACCGGCTGGCCGACGCGCCGGAAGCGGACTGGGCGCTGCGCTGGTTCACCCCGGTCACGGAGGTGGGGCTGTGCGGCCACGCCACGCTGGCCACCGCCCATGTGCTGCGCACCAGCGGCGCGCACAAGGGCACGGTCTGGTTCCGTACCAGCGCGGGTGTGCTGTCGGCGGAGGCGGCCGGGGACGGCTCGATCACCTTGGACTTCCCGGCGGCCCCGCTCACGCCGGTGGCCGCGCCGACGGGTGTCGCGGCGGCGCTCGGCGCCAAGCCGCTGACCGTGCTGGACACCGGCCCCGACTGCGGTGACCTGCTGATCGAGGTCACCGACGAGAAGACCGTACGGGCACTGGCGCCCGACTTCGCGGCGCTCGCCCGGCACTCGCGGCGCGGGGTGATCGCCACCGCCGCGGCCGAGGACGACTCGCGCGGATACGACTTCGTCTCGCGCGGCTTCTTCCCCGCCGTCGGCATCGACGAGGACCCGGTGACCGGCAGCGCGCACACCGCGCTGGCGCCGTTCTGGTCGCAGCGGCTCGGCCGCACGACGCTCACCGGCTTCCAGGCGTCCCCGCGCGGCGGGCTGGTCCGTACCCGGGTGCGCGGCGAGCGGGTGCTGTTGACCGGCGCCGCGGTCACCGTGGTGGACGGCGAGCTGCACGCGGTGCCGTAAGGCCGCGGTGCGTCACGGCGCGGTGCCGTAAGCGCCGTAAGGCCGTAAGCGCCGTAACGCCGTAAACGCTGTCGCAAGGGCTCCGCTCGCGCGTCACCCCGTGGGCAGCCACCCCACCTTCCCGGCCAGCAGCGCGTAGCCGACGAAGGCCACCGTGTCGATGAGGGAGTGGGCCGCCACCAGCGGCCCCACCCGGCCCCACCGCCGGTACAGCAGCACGAAGACGACGCCCATCACCATGTTGCCGACGAAGCCGCCGACGCCCTGGTAGAGGTGGTACGAGCCGCGCAGCAGCGCGCTCGCGGCCAGCGCGGCGGCCGGGCTCCAGCCCAACTGGCCGAGCCTGCGCAGCAGATAGCCGACCACGATCACCTCTTCGAGTACCGCGTTCTGCACGGCGGAGGCGATCAGGACCGGGATCTTCCACCACACGTCGGGCAGCGACTCGGGCACGACGGTGAGGTTGAAGCCGGCCGCCCTGACCCCGAGGTAGAAGGCGAGCCCGGTGCCGCCGATGACGGCCGCGACGGCCGCGCCCCGGGCCAGGTCGAGCCGCGGCCGGGTGCGGTCGAAGCCGATCACGGGCATGCCGACCCGCTCCCTGGCCAGCAGGTGGGCGACCAGCGCCACCGGGGCGAGCGCTGTGGCGATGGAGAAGACCTGCCAGGCCAGATCCAGCCACGGCCGGCCCGGCGCCTGGGAGCCGACGAGGGTGGCCGCCTGGTCCTTGAGCGCGCCCGGCCTCGTCACGGAACCGATGAAGTCGATCAGCGCGGCAACGCCGCTCGCTCCCAACGACAGCGCCAAGACGACCAGGGTCTCGCTGCGCAGCGTCCGCCGCTGCAACCCTGCCTCCACCTCGTATGACTCTGCGTGCACGCGGACCTCCATTTACGTCATCCCGCTTCAGCGCCGTCCGCGCATGGCTATGGTCTCCGGCAAAGATACGAAGGCCGGGGTCTACTGTTCGTAGCCACCCCAGGAGAGGCACGGAGCGATGGGTCGTCACCGCATATCCGATGGCCGGGAATCGACGGGTGGAGCGCCGCCCGCCAGGACCCGGCGCCGTGCCACCGCGGCGGCCACCGCGCTGGTGATCACGGCGGGCGCGGGCACCTTCGCGGTGCTGCGCGGCGGACTGCTGCCGCTGAGCGGCGCGTGCCGCGGCGGCACGGTACGGATCGGCGCGGTCGCCTCGCCCGACATCGCGCCCGCGCTGACCGCCGTCGCCGACCGGGCGCGCCGCGAGCACGACACGACCGACGGCCGCTGTCTCGACGTCCGGGTGACCGCGCGGAACTCCGCCGACGTCGCCGCGGAACTGGTCGACAACACCAAGAAGCCGGATTTCGCGGTGTGGGTGCCGGACGACAGTCTGTGGGTGGCCCAGACGTCCGCCACCGGCAGCGCCAGGGCGCTGACGAAGCTGCGGTCGGTCGCCGAGTCCCCGGTGGTGGTCGGCGCGCTCCAGTCGCAGGCCAAGACGCTGGGCTGGCCGTCCAAGACGTACACCTGGGCGGAGTTGGCCGGGGTGGCGGGCAGCAGACCGGACCTGCGGTTCGGTACGGCCGATCCGGCGCTCAACTCCACCGGCATGCTGGCGCTGGCGATGATCAACGCGTCGATCGCGCGGGCCGGCGGGAGCGAGGGCACCGACTCCGACACGGAGTCGGCGGCTGCCGCGAAGGCCCTCGCGCAGCGGACCGAGCCCAGCGACGAGCAGGCGGTCGCGACGCTGCCGCGCGACACGACGCCTGCGGAGCTGGCCGACCCCAAGCGGAGCCAGGCGCTGATCCTGTCCGAACAGGCCGCGTTCGCGCACAACGGCGGTTCCGCGCCGCCGCTGCGGCTGTTCTACCCCTCGGACGGCGCGGCGACCCTGGACTACCCGTACACGATGGTCGACGACCTGCATCTGAGCACCGATCAGGGCCGGGCCGCCAACCGCTTCCTGACCCTGCTGGGCAACGACGAGGGCGTGCGGACGATCGCGGACGCGGGTTTCCGTACGCCCGGCGGCGATCCGGACACGGAGACCGTGCGGCGCGCGGGCGGCCAGTCGCCGCAGCCCCTGTCGGCCACGCCCGCGCCCTCACCCTCCGCGCCCGAGCTCCAAAAGCTCCGGCTGATGTGGCAGATCACCGTGCAGAGCGCGCGGATCACCACGGTCGTGGACGTGTCCGGGTCGATGGCCGACGTCGTCCCCGGTTCGGGCGGCAGGTCGCGGCTCGACATCACCAAGGAGTCGCTGCGGCAGGCGCTGTCGCAGTTCACCCCGAAGGACGAGATCGGGCTGTGGCGCTTCTCCACCCGGCTCAGCGGCTCGCGCGACTACCAGGAGATCGTCCGCACCGGCCCGCTCGGCGGCACCGTCGCCAAGGGCGTCACGCGCCGCCAGCAGCTCGACAGCGCGTTCCATGACCTCCAGCCGGTGCCGGGCGGCTCGACCGGCCTGTACGACACGGCGCTCGCGGTCTACCGAAGCGCCGTCTCCTCGTACGGGACCGGCAAGTTCAACGCCGTGGTGATCCTCACCGACGGCGCCAACGAGGACCCGGGCAGCATCTCGCTCAATGCCCTGACGTCCAGGCTGAAGACGCTCGACGACCCGGCGCGGCCGGTGCCGCTGATCGCCATCGCGGTCGGCGCGAACGCCGACAAGGCGGCCTGCGACCGCATCGCGAAGGCCACCGGCGGGGCCGCGTATCAGGTCAACGACCCCTCGGAGATCCAGGCGGTCCTGCTGAAGGCCGTCGTGGCGGCGGCCACCAGCGCCGCCGCGAAGGCGCCCTGAGGCCGCTGTACGGGCCCGCGCCGCACGAGGCCCCCGTGCGCCACGGCTCACGCCACCGGCCAGGAGTGCACCGGCTCGCCGTCCAGCATGAGTTCGCGGTACCGCTGGGTCATCGCGGCGAGCGCGGGCCGCCGGTCGAGGCCGCGTTCCAGCATCCGGTGGAAGACCGCCGACTGCCATTCGGCGCCGTTGGTACGGCGGCGGCAGCGCTGTTCGATGATGCCGAGGTAGTGGTCGCGGTCGACGGCCTCGATGCCCCACGCGTCGAGCCCCGCCGCGGCCAGCGGCAGCAGTTCGTCGAGGATCAGGTCGGTGGCGGGGATCTCCGCGAGGCCGCCGTTGCGGCCGCGCGGCCACTGGAGGACCGCGCCGATGCCGTCGCGGCAGGACGCCTCGAAGTTGGCCGCGGCGGCGGCGAAGGGCAGCTTGTGCCAGACCGGGCGTGACGCCTCGGCCAGGGCGCGGACCAGACCGTAGTAGAAGGCGGTGTTGGCGACGACGTCGGCCACCGTGGGACCGGCGGGCATCACCCGGTTCTCCACGCGCAGGTGCGGGACGCCGTCGACCACCTGGTAGACGGGACGGTTCCAGCGGTAGATCGTGCCGTTGTGCAGGGTGAGTTCGCGCAACTGCGGCACTCCCCCGTCGTCCAGCACCCGCAGCGGGTCCTCCTCGTCGCAGATCGGCAGCAGCGAGGGGAAGTACCGTACGTTCTCCGCGAAGAGGTCGGCGGCGGAGTCGATCCAGCGCTCGCCGAACCACGTGATGGGCCGCACCCCTTGGGCCACCAGCTCCTCCGGGCGGACGTCGGTGGCCTGGAGGAACAGCGGCGCGCGGGTCTCGCGCCACAGCTCACGGCCGAAGAGGAACGGCGAGTTGGCGCCGACGGCCACCTGCGGTCCCGACACGACCTGCGCCGCGTTCCACACGTCGGCGAAGCGGCCGGGGGTGACCTGGAGGTGCATCTGGGTGGAGGTGCAGGCGGCCTCGGGCGCGATGGACGCGGAGGTGTAGAGCAAGCGTTCGGCGCCCTCGATGTCGAGGGTGATGTCCTCACCGCGCATCGCCAGTATCCGCTCGTTGAGCAGCGTGTACCGGTCGGCGCGGGAGAGGTTGGCGGAGACCAGGTCCTGGGCCTCCAGGGTGGGCAGAATTCCCACCATCACGATGTGCGCGCCCACCTCGCGGGCCATCCGGTCGGCATACCCGAGACCGATCCGCAGTTCCTCGGCGAGGCGGTCCATGACCCGGCCGGAAAGCCGGTGCGGCGCGATGTTTACTTCAATATTGAACTGCGCGAGCTCGGTCTGGAAATCCCGGCTCGCGATGCGCTCGAGCACCTCTTCGTTCATCATGCGCGGCAGCCCGTCGGAATCCGCGAGATTCAATTCGATCTCCAGACCCATCAGATTGCGCGGCCGGTCGAATCGCTTCTCGTCCAACAGCCGCTCCAGCCCCACGAGACACTGCCGCAGCTTGCGCCGGTACAGCCTCCGGTCGGCCAGGTCGAACCCGTTGGCAACGACCTTCTCGCCCATCGACGCGTCCTTCCTCGTACGGATACTCACGGGAGGATGCCCACCCAAATGATCGATAACGCCACGGCGGCCCCGCGTCTGCCACTAGGCTGTGCACAACGGCTAACACAGTGGGTTCCTGTGGCACATACCACGGTCACGGCGCGGCGTAAAAACTTCGTGAATACGACCGGCGGGATCCAGCCGTCCGCAGCGGGCAGAAATATGCGGCACACACCGCGCACCCTGCACGAATGCTTCGTGGGCCATCGCAGAAGAAGGCGATTTCTCGCCTTGCGCGTAATACTGGCTGCGACTAGACGAAACACGGAGCGAACACACGTCGTATAAACTCCGTGAACAAGGCAAAGCATCCGCCCTCGCCGGACGCGCCTGAGCCGATCCCCTTTCCGCCCTCATGCGCCGTCCGCACCCCTGCCCCCGCACCACTGTTTGTCTCCCAGTGAGAGGCGACACCATGCCGCTGCTTGTCCCCCCAGCACCTGCTCCCGCCCTGCGGAGCATCCTTGCCGCGCTCAGCTCTCCCACCGCGGTCCAGGAGGCCCGGACGCCCGCGCTGCGGAACGCCCAAGGGCCCCTCACCGCCGAACACCCGCTCCCTGTCCATGTGTTCGAACCGGCGGACGTCCCCGGCGGCCTGCCTCGCGCACGATTGACCGGCTGGCGGTTCCACATCCTCGCCGGGGGCTGGCCGCAAGGCACCGTCGCCGCGGGCGAGACCGTGGCGACGGCTGACGGCTGGGTCTTCTCGCGCTTCTCCGAGGGGCCGTTCCTGGCCTCCACCGAGCGGGCGCTGCGTCAGGGGGACACGCTGCCCGCCACTTACCAACCGCATCTGCTCTCCGTGCCGAGCCTGTACATGCTGGCGCTGTGGCTGCACTGCGACCCGCGTGCCGACGCCTCGACGGCCCAGCCCACCCCGGCGGACGTGCTGGTGCCGCTGGCCCCCGCGCCGCCCGGCATCGCCCCGCACCGCCTGCACCGGCTGGCGGAGCTGATGCCTCTGCTCTCGGTACGGATGGCGCCGCCGCCGCTGCTGGGGTCGCCCGCCTGACGGCCTGTCGCCGCCTCTCCACGGTGCCCCCGCGAGCCACTGGGCCGCGGGGGCACCGTCGCGTCCCGCCCTCGCAACCGTCCGGCGGAGTGACGCGTCCTGTCCTCCAAGGGATTGCCTGCGTGAAATCCCTGCGGATCGACGTCAGTAGAGCAACACTGGGAACGGCCGTACCAACGGGGGAACGGAAATGAACCAGTCAGGCAGCGCAATCATCCGCACCAGCCACCTCTCGCAGCGAAAGACACCATCCATGTGCCAGCACAAGCCCCAGTGCCCCACCGCAGAGTGCCCCGACCGTGAGGCCGCGCACACCCTGGCCCACCACCCGGAGCAGGGCTGGAGCCTGCTGTGCAACGGCGTGCTCCTCTTCGAGGACACCGGCGAACTGCTGCCCGACGGGCAGATCATCGCGCCGCACCGCCCCCTGGGCACCGAGCAGATCACCGCCGCGGCCTGACCGGTACGGGGCCGCCCGCACACGAGACCGCGCCGCACCGCGCACCGCCCCACACACAGAGCCGGTTCCACTGCTGACAGCGGAACCGGCTTCGTCATGTGCGGGCAGCCTCGCGCGAGACCGCCGGGCCCGTACCACCGGACCCGGTCGGCCCAACGCGCTCAGCTCTCGTACGCGCTCAGCTCTCGTACGCGTCCAGCGGCGGGCAGGAGCAGACCAGATTGCGGTCGCCGAAAGCGCCGTCGATCCGCCGTACCGGCGGCCAGTACTTGTCGGCCGCGACGACCCCGGCGGGGAAGACCGCCTCCTCGCGGCTGTACGGGTGCGCCCAGTCGCCGCCGAGCGCCGCCGCGGTGTGCGGGGCGTTGCGCAGCGGGTTGTCGTCGGCCGGCCAGTCGCCCGCGCCGACCCGGTCGATCTCGCCGCGGATCGCGATCATGGCGTCGCAGAAACGGTCCAGCTCCGCCAGGTCCTCGCTCTCGGTCGGCTCGATCATCAGCGTGCCCGCCACCGGGAAGGACATCGTCGGCGCGTGGAAGCCGTAGTCGATCAGCCGCTTGGCGATGTCGTCGACGCTGACGCCGGTCTCCTTGGCCAACGGCCGCAGGTCGATGATGCACTCGTGCGCGACCAGCCCGCCGGGGCCGGTGTAGAGCACGGGGAAGTGCGGCTCCAGCCGCTTGGCGACGTAATTCGCGCCCAGTACCGCCATCTGGGTGGCCTGCTTGAGCCCTTCCGCGCCCATCAGCCGTACATACGTCCAGGAGATCGGCAGGATGCCCGCCGAGCCCCACGGCGCGCCCGAGACGGGGCCGACGCCGGTGGCAGGTCCCGCGGTGGGCTGGAGCGGGTGGTTCGGCAGGTACGGCGCCAGGTGCGCACGGACCGCGACCGGGCCTACGCCGGGGCCGCCGCCGCCGTGCGGGATGCAGAAGGTCTTGTGCAGGTTCAGGTGCGAGACGTCCGACCCGAACCGGCCGGGCCTGGCCAGACCGACCAGCGCGTTCAGATTCGCGCCGTCCACGTACACCTGGCCGCCCGCGTCGTGCACGGCCGCGCAGACGTCGGTGATGTTGTCCTCGAACACGCCGTGCGTGGACGGGTAGGTGACCATCAGCACGGCGAGCTGGTCGCGGTGCTGCTCGATCTTGGCGTGCAGGTCGGTGACGTCCACGTCGCCGTTCTCGCCGGTCTTGACCACGACGACCTTCATGCCCGCCATCACGGCGCTCGCGGCGTTGGTGCCGTGCGCGGAGGACGGGATCAGGCAGACAGTACGGCCGGTGTCGCCGTTGGCGCGGTGGTAGGCGCGGACCGCGAGCAGCCCGGCCAGTTCGCCCTGGGAGCCCGCGTTGGGCTGGAGGCTGACCTTGTCGTAGCCGGTGACCTCGGCGAGCTGGTCCTCCAGGCCGTGGATCAGCGCCAGGTAGCCCTCGGCCTGCTCGACCGGCGCGAAGGGGTGCAGCGCGCCGAATTCGGGCCAGGTGACCGGCTCCATCTCGGTGGTCGCGTTGAGCTTCATCGTGCAGGAGCCCAGCGGGATCATCCCGCGGTCCAGCGCGTAGTCGCGGTCGGCCAGCCGCCGCAGATAGCGCAGCATCGCGGTCTCGCTGCGGTGCTGGTGGAAGACGGGGTGGGTCAGATACGCGTCGGTGCGCAGCAGTCCGGCGGGCAGCGCGTCCTCGGTGGCCGCGTCCAGCGCGTCGAGGTCCGCGGCGCTTCCCTGGACGCCGAAGGCGTCGAGGACGGCCGTGAGGCGGGCCCGGTCGGTGGTCTCGTCGCAGGCGATACCGACCAGGTCGGCGTCGGCCAGCCGCAGATTGACCCCGGCCTGACGGGCGGCGGCCACGACCTCGGCCGCGCGTCCCGGCACCCGCGCGGTGAGCGTGTCGAAGTAGCCGTCGTGCACGATCTCGACGCCGCCCGCGCGCAGACCCGCGGCGAGCACCGCGGCGTAGCGGTGGGTGCGGCCGGCGATCTGCGCGAGCCCGTCGGGGCCGTGGTAGACCGCGTACATCGCGGCCATCACGGCGAGCAGGACCTGCGCCGTACAGATGTTGCTGGTGGCCTTCTCGCGGCGGATGTGCTGCTCGCGCGTCTGGAGGGCCAGCCGGTAGGCGCGGTTGCCGTCGGCGTCCACGGAGACGCCGACGAGGCGGCCGGGCAGATTGCGGGCGTAGGAGTCGCGTACGGCCATGTATCCGGCGTGCGGTCCGCCGAAGCCCATGGGGACGCCGAAGCGCTGGGTGGTGCCCACCGCGATGTCCGCGCCCAGCTCGCCCGGCGAGGTGAGCAGCGTCAGCGCCAGCAGGTCGGCGGCGACCGTGACGACCGCGCCCAGCTCGTGCGCGCGCTCGATGACCGGGCGCGGGTCCCGTACGGCGCCCGAGGCGCCCGGGTACTGGAGCAGGACGCCGAAGACGCCACGCTCGGCGATCTCCGCCGGGATGCCCTCGGACAGGTCGGCGACGACGACCTCGACGCCGGTCGGCTCCGCGCGGGTCCGGATCACCGCGACGGTCTGCGGGAAGGTGTCGGCGTCGACCAGGAAGACGCCCTGCTTGACCTTGCCGACCCGGCGGGACAGCGCCATCGCCTCGGCCGCCGCGGTGCTCTCGTCGAGCAGCGAGGCGCCGGAGGTGGGCAGCCCGGTGAGGTCGGCGACGACGGTCTGGAAGTTGAGCAGCGCCTCCAGGCGGCCCTGCGAGATCTCCGGCTGGTACGGCGTGTAGGCCGTGTACCAGGACGGGTTCTCCATCACATTGCGCAGGATGACGGGCGGGGTGAAGGTGCCGTAGTAGCCCAGGCCGATCATCGGAGCCAGCACCTGATTGCGGTCCGCCAGCGCCCGCAGCTCGGCCAGCGCCTCGGCCTCGGTGCGGGCCTCGGGCAGCGCCAGGGCCTGCGCGCTCCTGATGGTGTCGGGCACGGCCGCTTCGGTGAGTTCGTCCAGGGAGCCGTAGCCGACCTGGGCGAGCATCTTCGCCTGCGCCGCTGCGTCGGGTCCGATGTGGCGCCTGGCGAACGGCACGCCCGCTTCCAGCTCGGCGAGGGGAATGCGACGGGAAGTCATCTGCGGAGGCCTCCTGGTCTGCGACGACCTTCGGGGGGTGCCGCGACGCGCGGACACCCGTACGGCCTCCCCCTCTGTCATCAGAACCTGAGAGCTTCACCGCCCCCGCGGGAGCGGCTTTCACCGTCGGTGAGGGCCCGTGCCGGAAAACCGCTCCCGGTGCGTGCCCTGCTTTCCAGAGTGACCTCGTCCATGCGGTACGGATGCCTGAGAGATTCCGGGGAGGATTTGCTCCTTCGGCGCCTCCGACACTGTCTCGGAGGCTCTCCCGCACGGGGTCTGCGGCCGATCACCAGCCTACCAGCGAGGCGGCGGGACCCGGCGGGGGCGGGGGGCGGTGATCACCGCCCGAGTCGACACCGGCCAGGATGTGCCTTTGGCTGTACCCAGACATCGCTCGTCATTGGTTGGAGGGACCGTGCAGACCGACATCGATCCGCGCAGCCTGATCGGCCGCCGCGTCTTCGACCATGACGGTACGAAGATCGGCACGGTGGACGAGGTGTACCTCGACGACGCGACCGGCATACCGGAGTGGGCGGCCGTCAGGACCGGGCTGTTCACGCGCGACGCGTTCGTACCGCTGGAGCCCAGCGAAGTGGTGGACGACGAATTGCGGGTGCCGTACAAGAAGGCGCTGATCAGGGACGCGCCGGACTTCGGTGTGGGGCGCCACCTGTCGCCGGAGCAGGAGTTGCAGCTCTACCACCACTACGGGATGGACGTGCCGACGTCCGGCTCGGAGCCGCCGCCGCCCCCCGACCGGGACTTCGGGCGGCTCGCGGGCGAGGACTGAGCGTCCTCCTCCCCCTTGTCCGCACTCTTTTCCTTCCCCTGGCCCGCACCCGCCGCTTCCCGCGGGTCGAGCGGCAGCGGATCGCGGTGCGCGAGCGCCGGGTCGTCCACGGCGAAGGTCCGCACCCGGCCGGGCACGGTGTCCGAGGGCACCTCGAAGCGCACGGTGACCCGCCCGACCCCGCTTCCCTGCACCCATCCGGAACCGTACGTCTCGTGCTCCACGTCCTGGCCCGGCCACCAGAGCCTGGCCCGCTCCGGCGCGGGCGGCGGCGCCGAAGGCAGCTCCTCGGGCGCGTTCTCGTCCTCCTCGCCCTCCCCCGCCGCGTGCGCGAACAGATCCTCCTGCGTGAAGTCGGCGAGCCCGGCGACGCCCACCCCGAGCAGCCGCACACCGCCGGTGGTGTCGACAGCCTCCATCAGCCGCCTGGCGGTCTCCCGTACGAGTCCTGGGTCGTCGGTCGGCGCCCGCAGCGTCTCGGAGCGCGTCAGGGTCGAGAAGTCGTATCTGCGGACCTTGACGACCACCGTCCGCCCGGAGCGGCCCGCGCCGCGCAGCCGCTGCACGCAGCGCTCGGCGAGCCGGTCGATCTCGTACCGCACATGGGCGCGGTCGGTGAGGTCGGCGTCGAAGGTGTCCTCGACGGAGATGGACTTGACGTCGCGGTCGGCGACCACGGGGCGGTTGTCGAGGCCGGCGGCCATCGAGTGCAGGCCCGTGCCGTGCGCCTTGCCGAGCAGCCGGACCAGCTCCGGCTCCCCCGCGTGCACGATCTCGCCGACGGTGGTGATGCCCACGCGCCGAAGATGCTCGGCGGTGGCGGGCCCGACGCCGGGCAGGGTGCGTACCGGCATCGGTTCGAGCAGCGCGCGCTCGGTGCCGGGCTCGACGACGACCAGGCCGTCCGGCTTGGCCTGCTCGGAGGCGATCTTCGCCAGCAGCTTCGACCCGGCGAGCCCCACCGAGGCGGTGAGCCCGGTGCTGGCCCGGATCTCGGCGCGCAGCCGCCGGGCGACCGCCCGCGGGTCCGCGCCGTGCCCGCCCGCCTCCAGGTCCACGAACGCCTCGTCCAGGCTCAGCGGCTCTATCAGGGGTGACACCTCGTGCAGCAGCGCCATCACGGCCTCGCTGATCTGCCGGTAGATGCCGAAGCGCGGTACGAGATAGGCGGCGTTGGGGCTGAGGCGGCGGGCGTGGGCCATCGCCATCGCGGAGTGGACGCCGTGGACGCGCGCCTCATAGGACGCGGTCGATACGACGCCGCGGGGGCCGAGGCCGCCGACCACCACCGGCTTGCCCCGCAGGCTCGGCTTCGACGCCTGTTCGACCGCGGCGAAGAACGCGTCCATGTCCAGATGCAGGATCGTCGGCGCACTTCTCACAAGTACCGATCGTGCCGCACGACACCGACAATCGCCGTACACGTGTACGGCACGGCGTCGGTAAGCCGCTCAGACCGCCCGATTGCGCCGCTTCGCCAGCTCGTCGGACGGATTGTCGCCGACCAGGGTCTCGCCGGTGTCCACCCGCTCCCCGTGCATCTGGGACAGCGAACTCTCCACGTCCCGCCAGACCACGCCCACGGCGATGCCGAAGACCCCCTGGCCCCCCTGGAGCAGATCCACCACCTCGTCGGGCGAGGTGCACTCGTAGACCGTGGCACCGTCGCTCATCAGCGTCATCCTGGCCAGCTCAGTCGGCCCGACGGAGCGCAGGTGCCGTACCGCCGTCCGGATGTTCTGGAGCGAGACGCCGGTGTCCAGCAGCCGCTTCACTATCTTCAGGACGACGACGTCCCGGAAGCTGTAGAGCCGCTGCGTGCCGGAGCCGTAGGCGGGGCGGACGCTGGGCTCGACCAGGCCGGTACGGGCCCAGTAGTCGAGCTGGCGGTAGGTGATGCCGGTCGCCGCGCACGCGGTGGGCCCGCGGTAGCCGATCTGCTCGGGCGGTACGTCCTGTGCCGCCCCGCCGCCGCCCGCGTCAGCGGTGGCGCGCGCCAGTGCCCCCTGGGTCGGATACGGGCCGCCGGTCGCCAGACCGTCGCCGGTGCTTCTCACGCCGCCCTCCGTCCCTTCGCGTCCCGGGGCCGCGTGCACGTGCCATCGGGACTTTCCTCTCCGAAGGTAGGCAGTCGCCAGGGGTGCGTCAACGATCGCCACACTCGGCACGCCGAGTGATATTCACCCCACGAGTGGTTTGGCGTGTCCCGGTATCGGGAACGGCTCACTGGTTGCTCGTGCCGAAGTCCTCGGGCGAGATCTGGTCGAGGAACTCGCGGAACTTCTCCACCTCGTCCTCCTGCTCGTCCGGGATCGCGATCCCGGCGTCGTCGAGCACCCCGTCACTGCCGTAGATCGGCGTACCGGTGCGCAGCGCGAGGGCTATGGCGTCGGACGGACGGGCGCTGACCTCCACGCCGCTGGCGAACACCAGCTCGGCGTAGAAGACGCCTTCGCGCAGGTCGGTGATACGGACCTCGGTCAGCGTCTGTCCGACCGCTTCGAGTACGTCCTTGAAGAGGTCATGCGTGAGCGGTCGCGCAGGCGTCATGCCCTGCTGCGCGAAAGCGATGGCCGTCGCCTCTCCCGGCCCGATCCAGATGGGCAGGTACCGGTCGCCTCCCACTTCACGCAGGAGCACGATCGGTTGATTGGAGGGCATTTCGACCCGGACACCCACAACGTCGAGCTCGTTCACACAGCAACCCTAGGACGTGCCTGCCGGGTTTGGGTAGTCGGGCACCCCCTGGGCCGGACTTCGGCGGCTTCGTGAAGCCCGGCACAAAGTCGGCACGGGCCCCGCGGGAGACCGCTGAAAAGCCCGTACCCGCCAGGTACCGGCGCCTTTACAGGGTGTGGGAAAAGCCGAAAAACCGCTCAGAGGAGCTTGACCCGCAGCGCGGACTGCACCATCGCCGCGTGCAGCCGAACGGAGAGCGCGGCCAGCTCGCGCGCGGTGACCTCGGCGTGGGTGCGCGTCTGCGGATTGCGGTGCCGCCGCAGCGGCGCCACGACCTGCTCCACCAGACCCGCCTCCCGGTCGGCAGCGGCCTTCACCGCCCGCAAATGGCGCGGTTCGAGCCCGAAACGGCCGAGGTCGACGATGAGCCGTCCGATGTTCACCGTGTCGGCGTCGTATCCGCCGTCCCGGCCGGCCTCGACCAGGCCGTAGGACTCCCACTGGTCCAGTTCCTCGCCGTCGGCCCCGGTGGCCGCCAGCAGCTCCGTACGGCCGATCCGCAGCTCCGCGGGCGCCTGGGGCTCGATGGCGGCCTCCTGGGCCTCCCTGGACTCCGCGGGACCCGGCAGCGCCACGTGCTCGCCGCGGTCGAGCGCGTCCAGGTGCTCCCTGATCACCCGCAGCGGCAGGTAGTGGTCGCGCTGCACGCGCAGGATGTAGGCGAGCCGCTCGACGTCACGGGCCGCGAACTTGCGGTATCCGGACGGGGTGCGCTGCGGCTCGACCAGACCCTCGGCCTCCAGGAAACGGATCTTGGAGATGGTGACCTCGGGGAACTCGTCCTGGAGCTGCCCCAGGACGGCGCCGATGCTCAACAGCGCGCTGTCGGCGGTGGCGGTGCCGTCTCCGGCACCGCCCTGCGTTCTCGGCATGAACACCTTCCCTGGGGTCCCCCGGACCGGGTCCGGGGGAAAAGAGCTAGATCCCCCGCTGGCTCGCGTAGAAGACCAACCTGTATTTGCCGATCTGGACCTCGTCACCGTTGGACAGCGGCACCGCGTCGATCCGCTCCCGGTTGACGTACGTGCCGTTGAGGCTGCCGACGTCGGAGACGGTGAAGCCGCCGTCCGGGCCGCGGCGGAACTCCACATGGCGACGGGAGACCGTGACGTCGTCCAGGAAGATGTCGCTCTGCGGGTGGCGGCCGGCCGTGGTCAGCTCACCGTCCAGCAGGAAGCGGCTGCCCGAGTTCGGCCCCCGTCGCACGATCAGCAGCGCGGAGCCCATCGGCAGGGCGTCCACGGCCGACTGCGCCTCGGAGGAGAGCGACGGCGTCACATGCTGGCCGGTGACCTCCGCCTCGTACGCCTCGAGGCCCGAGATGGAGATTGTGGAGGTGGTCTCGGACGCGCGTTCCTGCCCGGCCCCTGAACCGCGCAGCGGCGCGCCGCAGTTGTTGCAGAAGCGGCTCGCCTCCGCGTTCGTGTGCCCGCACCGCGTACAAACCGGCAAGCCGAACCCTCCACCCGGGGTTGAGGTTGATGGTTCCCCGAAACCTATGCGGGGGGACGAGGCAGGGTCAACAGGCGCCACGCCGGGGCCACCGGAAAAGTCACCGCCGCCTTGCTGGTCCTCCTGCCGGAACAGCGGGCGGTCGCCGGACTGGCTCTCCTCCCCGGTGTTCCGCGGAGCACGGTGGCGCGCCGTCGCCGGGTCACCCGACTGCCGCGCGCTCTTGCCGAAAAACTTCCCAAACAACTTCACGGGCGATTCCCCTTGAAAGAAACAGACCCGCCCGTGGGGCAGGACGAACCCTCGCTACACACAGTTTCCACCACACAGCACCCCACAGATGCCCCGACCCCCCGCCTCACTGGGATGACGACCGAGCGTAGTCAGGCTGCTTCGACGGCCGCAAGGCGGACACAACGATCTTCTGCGACCTGACGACATCGGCCGTGGCCTGCTCCTTCTCCAGCGTCTGCACGACCCCGCCCGGGATGTTGAGGGCGGGCTCCAGATCCTGCGGATTTCCGATCACCTTGAACTCGTACGGCTGGGACACTTTGTGGCCGTCGATGAGCACACCGTCCGTACCCTCCGTGAAGTACGTGTCGGCGACGACCCGTACATCGTTGATCTGGATCGCCTCCGCACCGGCCGCCCGGAGTTCCTGAAGGGTGTCCAGGAGCGAGTCTGCCTGGACACCGCCCCTGGGGTCGGTGATCGTCAGCGTGATACCCGGCCCCTGGGCGGCCACCGTGCCCGCCAGGATGCCGAGCTGCTGCGCCTTGGCCTGGGTCTGCTTGAGCGCCTCCGCGGCCTGGTTGGAACTGGTCTCCAGCTCCGACCGCTGGCTCTCCAGACCCCGCTTCTCGTCCTCGAGCCGCTGGGTGCGGTTGTCCAGCTCGGTCAGGATGCGGACCAGGTCCTCCTTGCGCGCGCCGCGCAGCGCGCCGCCGCTGTCGCTCGTGGAGCTGACCTGGATCGCCAGCCCGAGGCCGAGGACGAACAGCAGGACGGCCACGGTGAGCTGGGCGCGTGACAGCCGCGGCGGCCACAGCCCGGCGACCAGGCGCTGCCGCCCGGTGACCGGCGGCGCGGCGTGCTCCGGCTCATGGGCGTGCGCGGCGTGGGCGGGCTCGTGATCGTGCGCGGCGTGGGCCGGGCCGTGCTGCTGGCGGTCCCGCCCGTCGTCCGCGGACTCGTGGTGCTCGTCGCTCATACCGTCGTCACGCCCGGAAGACGTGGCGGCGGATGGCCGCCGCGTTGGAGAAGATCCGGATGCCGAGGACGACCACGACGCCGGTGGAGAGCTGCGCGCCCACCCCGAGCTTGTCGCCGAGGAAGACGATCAGCGCCGCCACCACCACGTTGGACAGGAAGGACACCACGAAGACCTTGTCGTCGAAGATCCCGTCCAGCATCGCCCGCAGGCCGCCGAAGACCGCGTCGAGAGCGGCGACGACGGCGATCGGCAGATACGGCTCGACCCCGGTCGGCACCACGGGACGGACCACGAGCCCGACCACGACTCCCACGACGAGGCCCAGTACGGCGATCACTTCGAACCCTTCCCTGTTGTGGCGGAGTCCGCCTTCTGCTGGCCGGGGACCGGCTTGGCATACCGCACGATCAGGCTGGGCGCGGCGGCCAGGTGCAGCGTGCCCTGGACGGAGATGCTCGTGCGGATGCCGTAGTTCTGCTCCAGGACGTGCAGGTACTGACCGTCCGCACTGTCCTGGAATGCCGCGCTCAACCGCTCCCCGTCCCCGATCGCCAGCACCGTGTACGGCGGCGCCAGCGGCTTGTTGTCGACCAGTATGGCGTCACCGGCGGCCCGGATGGCGGACAGTGCGGTGAGCCGTTGGCCGTTGACGGTGATCGCCTCGGCTCCCGAGGACCACAGCCCGTTCACCACGCGCTGCATGTCGCGGTCGCGGACCCTGCCGGTGTCGGAGAAGCCGCTGCTCTCCCGCGGGCCGCCTGTGCCGCCTTCTGACGCCTCCTTGGCGTCGTCCACGACCAGCTTGACGCCGGGACCGTCCACCGGGGTCGCGCCCGACAGCAACTCGACCAAGGCGCTGCTGTCGCCGCCGTGGTCCTCCAACGCGGCCCGCTGCTCGGCGGCCACGGTGTCGCGCAGGCCGTCCACACTGCTCTGGAGCTTGTCGGCGCTGTCGGTCTCGGTCTTCACCTGGTCGATGAGCTTCTGGCGCTCCTTGGCCTCGGTGGGCGCGGCCACCCGCGTCTGGGCCGCGCCCACCGTGACGACGATGGCGGCGAGTACGAGACCCGCGGCCAGGCCCAGCTTTCCGCTCAGCCGCTTCGGCAGCCTGGAGGTGCCGACCTCGCCGCGGCGCGCGGCGGCCTCCGCGTACCCGTCGTCGAGACTGTGCTCCATGACGTTGGTGAGCAACGACATCGAGGCGTCAGGACGCCGCCGGGCAGCCCCGGGGACGGGGCTGCTCCGATCGGGTTGCTGCTGCGGCATGCCGCACATCGTCGCACGTCGGGGCCGCCACACTCGAATGGCCCCCTCACGGCGCGCCGTTCGGCCGAGGGATCAGCGTCCGGCGCTCTCCACGACCTCCGCCCACTCGTCGAGCAGTGCCTCCGCGGAGGTGTCGTCGGGCCCTTCCGCCCACAGATGCGTGACGGCCTCCGCCGGGTCGGGCAGCACCATCACCCAGCGTCCGTCCGCCTCGACCACGCGCACGCCGTCGGTGGTGTCCACCGAGCGGTCGCCCGCCGACTCCACCACGCGCCGCATCACGGAACCCTTGACGGCCCACGGTGTCGGCACGTCCCGCTTGATGACGTGAGCGCGCGGGATACGGGCGTCGATCTGGCTGAGCGTGAGCTGCGTACGCGCCACCAGTCCGATCAGCCGCACGAAGGCGGCCGATCCGTCGAAGACGCTGCTGAACTCCGGAATGATGAAGCCGCCGCGCCCGTCGCCGCCGAAGATGGTGCCCTCGGCCCTGCCGACCCTGGTCAGGTCGTCGGGCGACGTCGTCGTCCATTCGACCTGGGTGCCGTGGTACGCGGCGACCTGCTCGCCGATCCGGGTCGTGGTCACGGGCAGCGCCACCCGTCCGCTGCGGCGCTCGGCCGCGACGAGGTCGAGCATGACCAGCAGCGCCCGGTCGTCCTCGATGATCCGGCCCCGCTCGTCCACCAGGGACAGCCGCTCGCCCACGGGGTCGAAGCGCACGCCGAAGGCGGCCCGCGCCGAGGCGACGATCTCACCGAGGCGTACGAGTCCGGCCCGCCGGCTCTCGGTGGTCTCGGTCGGACGGGCCTCGTCCAGACCGGGGTTGACGGTGAGCGCGTCCACGCCGAGCCGTCCGAGGAGGCTGGGCAGCACGAGCCCGGCACTGCCGTTGGCCGCGTCGACCACGACCTTCAGACCGGCGTCGGCGATCCCGGAGATGTCCACGGCCCGCAGCAGCGCGCCGGTGTAGGAGTCGAAGACCGTGGCGGGGAACCGCAGGTCGCCGATCTCGCCGGGGAACGCCCTGCGGTACTCCTGACGGGCGAAGACCCGGTCCAGCTTCCGCTGCCCGGCCGCGGACAGGTCCGCGCCCCGCTCGTCGAAGAACATGATGTCCAGCGAGTCCGGCCGCCCCGGTGAGGTCCGGATCATGATGCCGCCCGCGCTGCCGCGCGCGGTCTGCTGCCGTGCCACGGGCATCGGCACGTTCTCCAGGTCGCGCACGTCGATCGCGCTGGTCTGGAGCGCGGAGATCACCGCCCGCTTGAGCGCACGCGCACCACGTGAGTGGTCACGCGCGGTGGTGACCGTCGCGCCCTTCTTCAACGTGGTCGCGTACGCGCCCGCCAGCCGTACGGCCAGCTCGGGGGTGATCTCGACGTTCAGAATGCCGGATACGCCTCGGGCGCCGAACAGATGCGCCTGCCCGCGCGACTCCCAGATGACCGAGGTGTTGACGAAGGCGCCGGCCTCGATCGTCTTGAACGGATAGACGCGTACGTTGCCGGCGATGTTCGATTCCTCGCCGATCAGGCACTCGTCGCCGATGACCGCGCCGTCATCGATCCGCGCGGCCCGCATGACATCGGTGTTCTTGCCGATGACACAGCCGCGCAGATTGGTCTGCTGGCCGATGTAGACATTGTCGTGGATGACGGCCTTGTGCAGGAAAGCGCCTGTTTTCACGACCACATTGGAGCCGATGACGCTGTGCTCGCGAATCTCGGCACCCGCCTCGACCTTGGCGTAGTCGCCGATGAAGAGCGGGCCGCGCAGGATGGCGTCGTGGTGCACCTCGGCGCCTTCCGCGACCCACACGCCGGGGGAGATCTCGAAGCCGTCGATGTCGACGTCGACTTTGCCTTCGAGTACGTCGGCCTGGGCCTTCACGTAGCTCTCGTGGGTGCCGACGTCCTCCCAGTAGCCCTCGGCGATGAAGCCGTAGACGGGCTTGCCCTCCTTCATGAGCTGCGGGAAGACGTCGCCCGACCAGTCGACGGACACGTCGGCCTGGACGTAGTCGAAGACCTCGGGCTCCATCACGTAAATGCCGGTGTTCACCGTGTCTGAGAACACCTGGCCCCAGGTGGGCTTCTCCAGGAAGCGTTCCACCTTGCCTTCGTCGTCGACGATGGTGATACCGAATTCGAGGGGATTGGGGACCCGGGTCAGGCAGACCGTGACCATGGCTCCCTTCTCCTTGTGGAATTCGATCAGCTCGGTGAGATCGAAGTCCGTCAGGGCATCACCGGAGATCACGAGGAAGGAGTCGTCCTTCAACGCCTCTTCGGCGTTCTTGACGCTTCCGGCCGTCCCAAGCGGCTTCTCCTCGTTGGCGTAGGTGAGCTCCATTCCAAATTCTTCGCCGTCCCCGAAATAATTCTTCACCAGGGAGGCGAGGAACTGGACAGTCACCACCGTCTCAGTGAGTCCATGCCGCTTGAGCAGTGTCAGAACATGCTGCATGATCGGGCGATTCACCACTGGCAGCAGAGGTTTGGGCATGCTCGAGGTCATTGGGCGAAGGCGAGTGCCTTCACCGCCGGCCATGACAACCGCCTTCATGTCGGAACGTCCTCCTCGTGACTCAGTCAGCCGTGGTGTCCGCCCGCACAAGTCGGCGGACCTGCACCACATAGAGGATCCCTGCCCACCAGTACAGGGTTGTACCCCAACCTGCGAACGCCCAGCCGAAAATAGACGCCAGTGTCGCAAGCCATCCGCTTCCGTCGCTCAGGAGGAGCAGCGGAAAGGCGTACATGAGGTTGAAGGTAGCCGCTTTCCCGATGAAGTTCACCTGGGGAGGTCCGTACCCGTGCCTCCGCAGAATCAGCAGCATCACCGCCATCACGGCCTCACGGGCCAGCAGCAGGACCGTTACCCACAGTGGGAGGATGTCGCGCCATGTGAGTCCTACCAGCGTGGACAGTACAAACAGCCGGTCCGCCGCGGGATCGAGAACCCGGCCGAGACTGCTGACCTGATTCCACCGCCGGGCCAGCTTGCCGTCCAGATAGTCACTGATGCCGCTCAGGGCGAGTACGAGCAGCGCCCAGCCGTCAGCCTTCGGTCCGCCGAACTCGGGCCACAGAATCAGCCACAGGAACACGGGTACGCCCACCAGGCGGGCCATACTCAGGATGTTGGGGATCGTGAAGATCCGATCCGTTTGCACCCTTGTCTCCTGGACCTCCACCGGGGCCCCTCCTGTATGTATGTCCTGACGTTTCCGGCCAGACTCTACCGCAGACGCAAAAGAGGCCCGGCGTCGGATCCTAAGATCCGAGGCCGGGCCTCTTCCATAAAAATTGTTCGGCGGTGTCCTACTCTCCCACAGGGTCCCCCCTGCAGTACCATCGGCGCTGAAAGGCTTAGCTTCCGGGTTCGGAATGTAACCGGGCG